>CAZKCV010000005.1:0-71669 GCA_964551605.1 uncultured Gammaproteobacteria bacterium
CTTCCAACAACAAAAAATATTTAAAGATTACTGAGTCAGCTTTTGAGGGAGAAGGCAGGGAAAGAAGATACAACTCTTTCTTGTTGTTTCCGGAAAATATTGTTGATTTTCAGCAAAGGTTAACTGAAGTCAGCAACTATCTGGCATAGTAGTTCAAGCGCACGCCGGCGTGCCAAAGGATTACATCTTCACTTCAATATCAACACCAGCTGGGATTTCCAGGTGCATGAGGGAATCTATGGTTTTTGGGGTGGGTTCTATAATATCAACCATTCTTTTGTGGGTTTTTATCTCAAAGGCTTCGCGGGAATTTTTATCAGTGTGGGGGGAGGTTAAAACGGTAATTCTTTCAACTTTAGTAGGAAGGGGGATCGGGCCAACTATTTTCGCACCGGTCCGAAGGGCCGTATCCAATAAGGATTCACAGGTGTTATCCAGCACCCGATGATCATAACTTTTAAGTTTTACTCTAATACGTCCTCTTGACATCTTTTTTATCTCCTACTGTTAACGTGCTAATTATACCCTAAACATCAAAAAAAGGGGCTTTCGCCCCATTTAAACCACCGGAAGCGCGCTCAAGCAATGATTTTACCCTTGGCGAAGCCAACGGGCAAGATCATGCAATGATCTTCGTAATGGCTCCGGCTCCCACGGTTTTGCCGCCTTCTCGGACAGCAAACCGCAAACCTTCTTCCATGGCAACCGGGGTAATAAGCTTACCTTTAATCTGAACCGTATCTCCCGGCATAGCCATCTCCACGCCTTCCGGCAGCTGTACTTCACCAGTCACATCCGTAGTTCTAATATAGAATTGTGGCCTGTAGCCCTTGAAGAATGGGGTATGTCTGCCGCCTTCTTCTTTGCTTAAGACATAAACTTGGGCCTCAAATTCAGAATGTGGAGTAATCGAGCCGGGTTTGGCCAAGACTTGACCTCTTTCCACATCGTCTTTTTCAATGCCCCGAAGCAAAATCCCGGCATTATCACCTGCCTGGCCTTCATCAAGCAGTTTATGAAACATTTCAATTCCGGTCACCACACTCTTTTTGGTAGGCCTGATACCCACAATTTCAATTTCTTCATTAACTTTAACCTTGCCTCTTTCAATCCTTCCGGTCACTACAGTTCCGCGACCTTTAATAGAGAAAACATCTTCAACTGCCATCAAAAATGGCTTATCAACATCCCGAACCGGAGTAGGAATCCACTCGTCGACCTTAACCATGAGCTCCTCAACGGCCTTTACAGCTTCTGCATCACCTTCCAAGGCTTTCTTGGCAGAGCCACGGATAATCGGAGACTGCGGATCATATTCGTATTTCTTTAAAAGATCACGGACCTCTTCTTCTACCAAATCCAGCAGTTCCGGGTCATCAACCATATCAGTCTTATTAAGGAATACCACAATAGCAGGTACTCCCACCTGGCGGGCTAATAACAAATGTTCTCTGGTTTGAGGCATGGGGCCATCCGGAGCGGAAACCACTAAAATGGCGCCATCTGTTTGTGCGGCGCCTGTAATCATATTTTTGATATAGTCGGCATGGCCCGGCATATCGATGTGAGCATAATGCCTTTTTTCAGTTTCATATTCCTGGTGAGAAATATTAATGGTAATACCGCGGGCTTTTTCTTCAGGGGCGTTATCAATTTGGTCAACTGACCTTTTCTCAGCCATGCCTTTAGCAGCCAATACATTAGTGATGGCTGCTGTCAAGGTCGTCTTACCGTGGTCAACATGACCCATGGTACCGACATTAACATGCGGTTTGCTTCTATCAAATTTTTTTGCGTCTGCCATATTTTTATATTAATCTATCTGGGCAATAAAATCCAGCCCTCAAGCTGGAACTTTCTAAATATACCTGAATTTATGCCAAAATGCAATACCTTAAATTAATCTGCTTGCTAATGACAAAATATGCAACGATCGTTGCAAAAACTGTCACAACTTTAAACCTACAATCCCGGATTGGAAAGTCAAAACTTGTAGAAACCTACTCTTTTAGTCTACCTACAAAACCGATATTATAGCTTTCTGGTATAGCAGTAACAAGAGTACCAGCTAAGCCTGTCAAAACAGCCGGAACAGCAAAAGTGCGAATTTCTGGTATATGAAAAATTTCTCCTGCCACCAAAGTAATCGCTCCTAGAACAAGTAGTACCCGCGAGGCTGGATAGGCGAGAAGATACGCCTGAGCGCCTCGAGACAGATCTCCCCAGGAAACAACAGCTTCAAGTCTTTGGGATTCAACAAGCGTTGAAATTACAACAGTATTAACATTTTCCGAGGCTTCACCACTCGGTACTCCTTTATTTTTAGTCTCAACGTTTCTATCCATAAGTGTTGATATTATTATAAGGTACCTGTCAAATTTAGTGTTCCACCCGGCCGGTGAAGCCGGAGGATTCAATGATTTTTTGGGTAATGTTATTCGGCACCGGTTCATAGTGGTCTGCTTCCATGTAATAGGTGGCTCTACCCTGAGACATGGATCTGATAGCGGTAGCATATCCATGCATTTCTGCCAAAGGAACTAAAGCTATTACTACTCTGGCATTACCGCGGGTCTCAGAAGATAAGATCTGGGCCCGCTTGGAAGATAAATCACCGATAATTTCGCCTAAAAACTCCTCCGGGGTGGTAACTTCCACCTTCATAATCGGCTCAAGTAAAACCATATCCGCCTTTTTGGCAGCCTCAGAAAGACCTAACGAGGCGGCAATCTTGAAGGCTATCTCAGAAGAGTCAACCTCATGATATGATCCGTCATATACAGTCACTTTAATATCAGTTACCGGATAACCGGCCAAAATTCCGGTGTCTTCTTTTTCAATAACTCCTTTCTCAATTGGTGTAATAAACTCCCTGGGAATAGCCCCACCCACCACCTCAGACACAAATTCCCGGCCGGATCCCCGGGGAAGAGGCTCAATTCTTAAAAGACAGTGACCATACTGGCCGCGTCCGCCGGTTTGCCGAATGTATTTACCTTCACCCTCTGCCGGCTTATTAATGGTTTCTTTGTAAGCAACCTGGGGCTGCCCGACATTAGCTTCCAGCTTAAATTCCCGCTTCATCCGGTCCACTAAAATCTCCAGCTGCAGCTCACCCATTCCGGCAATAATGGTTTGACCTGTCTCAGTATCGGATTTCACTCTAAAAGTCGGATCCTCTTCTGACAGCCGCTGCAGGGCATAACCTAACTTTTCCTGGTCTGATTTAGTCTTAGGCTCAATAGCCAGGGAAATAACCGGATCCGGGAAGGAAATGGACTCCAAAATAATCGGCGCATTTTGGTCACATAAGGTATTTCCGGTAATGGTATCTTTAAGCCCCACCGCAGCCACGATTTCTCCGGCAAATGCTTCCTCAATCTCTTCCCGGTCATTGGCATGCATCAAAAGCAGCCGGCCTACCCTTTCCGTAATTTGCTTAGTGGCATTGTAAACATAGGAGCCGGATTTTAGGGT
The DNA here is from genome assembly GCA_964551605.1 of uncultured Gammaproteobacteria bacterium. Classification (GTDB taxonomy): domain Bacteria; phylum Patescibacteriota; class Microgenomatia; order Daviesbacterales; family UBA10151; genus UBA10151. The sequence goes on from CAZKCV010000005.1 coordinate 3,478, forward strand.
TCCGGAATAAACCCTGATATAAGTTAACTTTCCGACGTGAGGATCAACCTGAATCTTAAAGGCCAAAGCTGCCAAAGGTGCAGCCGGATTACCTTTTCTCTCCTCTTCTTCACCGGTTTTAGGATTGATCCCGGTTATGGTATATACATCCTGGGGAGAAGGTAAGTATTCCACTACCGCATCCAGCATCGGCTGGACCCCTTTATTGCGTAAAGAAGATCCGGCAAAAACCGGCACGATTTTATTAGCAATAACTGCTTTTCTTAAGGCTAATTTGAGCTCTTCAATACTGATTTCTTCGCCGCCTAAGTATTTCTCCATCAATATGTCATCACTGCCGGCAATTTCTTCCACTAACTTTTCGCGCGCAGTTTTAACCTGTTCCGCCATGTCAGCCGGAATCTCAACCTCATGAAACTTGGCTCCGGTTTCATCACCTTCCCAGATAATGGCCTTTTCGGTTAAAAGGTCAACTACTCCCTTGAAATCATTTTCCTTACCGATTGGTAAATTGTAGGCAATAGCATTGGCTCCTAATCTATCCCTGGCAGATTGGATGGTGGCGGCAAAATCAGCCCCTACCACATCCATTTTGTTGGAGAAAGCAATCAAAGGCACGCTGTATTTATTAGCCTGTCTCCAAACAGTTTCTGTTTGTGACTGCACACCAGAGGATGAATCCAAAACAATCACTGCTCCGTCTAAAACCCTAAGCGAACGCTCAACTTCAGCCGTAAAATCCACATGGCCGGGAGTATCAATCAGGTTAATCCTCATCTCCTGACCGGCAAAAAGGCCTTTTTGGACGGTCCAAAAAGCTGTAATAGCGGCAGAAACAATAGTAATCCCCCGCTCCCGCTCCTGCTCCATCCAGTCAGTAACAGTGGTACCCTCATCAATGTTACCGATTTTGTAAGTTTTTCCGGTATAGAATAGAATCCGCTCAGTTGTGGTAGTTTTACCGGCATCAATATGGGCAATGATTCCGATATTTCTGATTCTATCTAAAGGAAAATCCCGTTTAGTTTTTTGTATGGCCATTATAGTTAGTTTGTTAGTTGGTTCATGGTTAGTTCGTAGGAACTAATAACAAATCACTAACTAACTTGTAGCTCCTTTCTCTAAATCCCTGATAATCTTTTTTATCTCCTCAATCCTGACTCTGGCTGTTTCCGCATCTTCAATTGCCATAGTATAGGCTGCATTTTCAGAAAGGTCACCCTCCTGAGCTGCAGCACCTTTTTTCTCCAAAATAATTGCCAAGTCCTGTTCCAACTTGATTAGATTATCTCTCCACATCTTCAATTTTTCTTTTCGTAATTTATCATCCATAAACAAAGTTTGCGATCTAATCGATCTTAGGTATATCCTATCTAAAAAAAGAAGCCCCTCAAGCTTCTGGAGGCTACACATCAATATTATATTTTTCGATCCTAAAAGTCAAATAGAAAAGCAAGTTACCAGCGGAAGTGCGAGAAGGCACGATTGGCTACGGCTTGGCGCTGCACATCTTCTTTTTTCTTAATAGCTATACCGGTATTATTGGCTGCATCCAAAAGCTCAGCTGCTAACTTTTTATCAAAGGAGTGGAACTCTTTATTGGAGCGTGATTTGGCCCCGGCCAGAAGCCATCTGATAGCTAAAGCTTCTTTCCTATCACCTCTAACTTCCACCGGCACCTGATAGGAAGCTCCACCTACTCTTCTGGGCCTTACTTCCATCTTGGGAACCACATTGGCAAGAGCTCTTTCGAAAACTGCCAAAGGCTCTTCCTTAGATTGTTCTTTGATAACTTCCAAAGCCCGGTAAACTAATTTTTCAGCAATGGTTTTTTTACCATCCGCCATCACTTTATTAATAAACCTGCTCAACAACCTTGATCCGTAAATAGGATCAGGTGGTAATAATTTTTTTTCAGCTTTTTTACTTCTCATGTTTTAATTTCCTCTATGCCGCTTCACCGGCCGGTGCTGCAGCAGGCGCGGCTTTAGGAGCCGGGCCGCCGCCGGATTTCTTGGTTCCATACCTGGATCTGCCTTGTTTTCTTCCTACTACCCCTGCCAGATCATATTTTCCCCTGACTAAATGATATTTTACTCCCGGCAAATCTTTTACCCTCCCGCCTCGCACCAACACTATACCGTGCTCAGCTAAGGAATGACCTTCACCCTGAATATAGGCAGTCACTTCAGTCCTATTAGAAAGCCTGACCCTGGCTACTTTTCGAAGGGCCGAGTTAGGCTTTTTCGGAGTCATAGTTTTGACCAAAGTCACCACCCCCCGCTTTTGCGGGTTAAATTCCTGCGTATATCTGCGATCCTTGGCATTAAAGCCGCGCCTCAAGGCAGTAGCCTTAATCTTTCTGGAAAGCTTTTTTCGACCTTTTCGCACCAATTGATTTATAGTTGGCATATCTTAATTCCTGTTATAATATTTTTGACAACTTCAAGCTTGCTTATGGTTGGCATTTGTTTATAACCCGGCCTTTCTTAGTATAACGATTATAATAATTATGAAAGTTATACTAAAAACGATCATGATTCAATTTTCGCTCTCTCATAACTCGTCGGGATGAGCCGGCCAATTATAACATTTTCTTTCAGTCCGATCAGTTTATCCTCCTTACCGGAGATAGCCGCATCTGAAAGAATGGAGGTAGTTTCCTGGAAAGAAGCGGCTGACAAGAAGCTTTCTGTCTGTAATGAAGCTCTGGTAATTCCCAGGATAATAACTTCTGCTGTTGCCGCCTCGCCACCGCTTGCCAAAACTCTTCTATTTTCTTCTTCAAAACGAATCCTATCAATAGTTTCACCAGGCAAAAGGTTAGTATCTCCTTGAGTATCAACTCTCACTTTATCAGACATCTTTCTGACAATTACCTCAAAATGTTTTTCATTGATCGGTACACCCTGTGACTCATAAACCATCCTTGCTTCATCGACAATATAACGCTGGGCTGCTTTCAGACCCTGAATCCTTAAGATTTCCTTAACATCTATATGTCCGGAGGCTAAAATCGTACCGGCATCAATCAATTGACCTTCTTCTACCAAAAGATTGGAAGTAGCCGGGATGACATATTCTCTTTCCTCATGGGGCTTTTGAGTAGTCCTGACCCTAACCCTTAATCCCATATCAGTTTCCAGAATGGAAACCTTACCGGCGATTTCCGACATTGGGGAAGCTACCTTAGGAGACCTGGCTTCAAACAACTCCTCCACCCTTGGTAGACCTTGGGTAATATCCAAGCCGACAATTCCTCCGGTGTGGAAAGTGCGCATGGTCAGTTGGGTTCCCGGTTCACCAATGGCCTGGGCAGCCACTACCCCGACCGGCGTACCGATTTTAACTAATTCCCTGGTGGTTAAGTCAAAACCATAGCAGGCCGCACAGATTCCGTAACGTGCCGCGCAGCTTAAAGGAGAACGGGCCGCTACTTGAGCAACTCCTGCTTTAAGGATTTGGGTGACTTGTTCCTCGGTCAGCAGCGTGCCTTTTTTGACTATAACTTTTCTGCCTTTTGGTTCTAAGATATTTTCCGCCACAATCCTACCCAGAAGCTTCTCTCTTGCTGTATTAAAACTGTTTTTAGCGATATCATATTCCAAAGATTCCTCTGTTTCACAATCTTCCATTCTGATAATGACATCATGAGCTACATCCACTAGCCTCCTGGTTAAATATCCGGCATCTGCTGTTTTCAAGGCTTTGTCAGCCACACCTTTTCTGGCTCCCCGGGCGGAAGTAAAGTATTCAAAGACAGATAAGCCTTGTCTGTAATTTGACTTAGTCGGCAATTCCACAATTTTACCTGTCGGATCAGTTGACAGACCCCTCATGGCAGAAAGCTGCTTTGCCTGATCTCTGGACCCCCGGGCTCCTGCTTCAACCATCATTCTAATCGGGTTTTTAAGACCCAAGTATTCCCAAGTGGCATTAGCCAGCTCTTCCGTTACTTTAATCCAAACCATCTGGCTAAGTTGCGATTTTTCCTGAGGCGTGATCAAACCTTTGGCAGTATTTGCCTCAATGGCAGCAATTTCCTTCATGGCATTATCCAGGTACTTTTGTTTATCCGGAACCACCCTGGCATCGAATATGGAAATTGAAATACCGGCAATGGTAGCTCCCCAGAAACCCAAAGACTTAATACTGTCAATTAAATGCGTAACTTCTTCTTTACCTAAAGACTCCATCGCCCTCAGGATAATATCGCGGATAGTAAATCCTTTGATCACAATGTTTAAGTACCCCATCTGGGCCGGCAATACCTGATTAAATAAAATCCTGCCGACCGATGTTTCCATTACTTCACCGTCTATCTTAACTTGGATTTTTTCTTGGATCCCAACTTTATCAAGTGTATAGGCCCTGACCGCATCATCAGACAGTGCAAAAAACTTTAAGTCTTTCTGTTCGGGGTTATCCTCAATAAAGGTCAGATAATAACAACCCAAAGCCATTTCCCGGTTAGGTACGGTAATCGGCTGAGCATTAGCCGGCCCAAAGATATTTTCTTTGGCCATCATTAGCTGTTTAGCTTCTTCCTGAGCTTTGGCAGAAAGCGGCACATGTACAGCCATCTGGTCGCCGTCAAAATCTGCATTAAATCCGGCACAAATACAGGGATGAATGGCAATGGCATTACCATCTACCAAGGTGGGATAGAAAGCCTGAATACCTAATCTATGCAGAGTAGGCGCCCTATTGATTAAAATTGGATGCCCGGTGATGATCTCTTCTAAAATATCCCAAACCTCAGCCGGCCTAAGCTCTAAAACATTCTTCGCACCCTTAACGTTAGAGGCCAACCCCCTGGCTATCATCTCACGCAACACAAAAGGCTTAAACATCTCAAGCGCCATTTCCTTTGGCAGTCCGACCTGATCCAAACCGAGTTTTGGTCCGATCACAATGACCGATCTTCCGGAATAATCAACCCTTTTACCCAAAAGGTTCTGCCTGAATCTGCCTTGTTTACCCCGTAACATGTCGGACAAAGAACGCAAGACATGGGTGGTGGCTGCACCGCCCCGCCTGGAAGTTCTGGATGAAGCATCAATCAAGCTGTCTACGGCTTCCTGCAGCATCCTTTTTTCATTCCGTAAAATAATTTCCGGAGCACCCAGATTAATCAACCGGTTTAACCTGTTATTCCTGTTAATAACCCTCCGGTATAGATCGTTCAGATCAGAAGTGGCAAATCGCCCTCCGGGCAACTGCACCATCGGCCTAAGGTCAGGCGGCAAAACCGGCAGTACCCGCAAAATTAACCAGGTCGCCGAGATTCCCGACGAACGCATCCCTTCAATAACCCTGAGCCTTTTGGTGGCTTTAATATGTTTCTGGCCGGTGGATTTTCTGACCTCTTCCCGCAAATTAGCCGCTAATTTATCCAGGTCTAATTTCTCCAATATAGCAAGCAGGGCTTCTGCCCCCATGCCTACTTCGACAAAATCAGATACTCCGTATTCGGAAAGTTTATAGTATTCTTCTTCCGATAACAGCTTCAGCAGTGTTACAGCCTTAACCAAATCAGCAACTGCTTTGAAAATACTTTCCAGAGTAGTAATTTCCCCGACTAAACCATCCCTGAGCTTTTGAATCTCTGACCTGACTTTCAATTCATGTTCCTGTGCTTCCAGCTCAAACTTTTCTTTTTCCGATTTCTTCTTTAAGTCGGCCAATTCTTTTTTCAGATTATCTTCTAACTGCTTGATGCCATCCTCTAGGTTCTCTTTATACTCTGCGGTCTTAGCTTCCAAATCTTTTTCTAATTTTTCTAAGGCCTTGGTTTTACCGTTCGGGTCAATATTAGTAACAACATATGAAGCGAAATAAATAACCGCTTCCAGGTTTTTGGGCGAGATATCCAAAATCAAGGAAAGCTTGGAGGGCGCCCCCTTCACAAACCAACTGTGAGCAACCGGGGTGGCCAGATTAATATGTCCCATTCTTTCTCGCCTGACCTTGCTCTGGGTCACTTCAACTCCGCATTTGTCACAAATAACCCCTCTAAATCTGATCCTCTTATATTTACCGCAGTAACATTCATAATCTTTAGTCGGACCGAAAATATTTTCGGAGAATAAACCGTCTTTTTCAGCTTTTAAGGTTCTGTAGTTAATTGTTTCCGGTTTGGTTACCTCGCCAAAAGACCAGCTACGGATTTGTTCCGGGCTGGCAACAGTTAATCTTAAGCTTTCAAAATCTAATAGATCGTTCATTCCCCCTCCTCCTTTTCTTTCTCTGCTTCTGCATTTGCATCAACTACTTCAAAAGAACTGCCTTCAGCTTCAAGCTCTCCTTCACCGGCAATCGGCTTCATTTCTAAAGCTTCTTCCATTTGCGCTACCTCAGCTGCTACGCCGGCTGCCTCTTCAACTTCCGGAGCTGAGACTATCTTAGCACCGAGTGTATCTACGGATAAACCTAAAGCCTGCAACTCTTTAACTAAAACCTTAAAAGATTCCGGAATTAAAGCCTGCGGGATATCTATCCCTTTAACAATTGCTTCAAAAGTCTTAGCCCTGCCTACCACATCATCGGATTTTATTGTCAACATCTCCTGTAAGATATGGGCAGCACCATATGCTTCCAGCGCCCAAACTTCCATCTCTCCTAAACGCTGACCGCCCATTTGAGCTTTTCCGCCCAAAGGCTGCTGGGTAACCAGGGAATATGGTCCGGTGGAACGGGCATGAATTTTTTCTTCCACCATGTGGATTAGTTTGAGAATGTAATTCCTGCCTACTACTACGGTATTGCCGAACGGTTGCCCTGTCCTACCGTCAAAAAGCTGAGTTTTGCCGTCTGTTGAAAATCCTGCTTTTTGCAACTCTTCGATTAGTTTCTCTTCAGGAACTTTCTCAAAAACAGGAACAGCTATTTTATAGCCTAATTTCTTGGCTGCAAAACCCCAGTGTGTTTCCAGCAATTGTCCCAAATTCATCCTGGACAACACTGATAAAGGAGAAATAATAATGTCAATCGGTGTACCGTCTGCCAAATGGGGCATGTCTGCAACAGGCACAATCCTGGAGATAACACCTTTATTACCATGCCGGCCGGCCAGTTTATCTCCGGCAGTAACTTTTCTAAGTTGGGCTACCTTAACCTTAATCCTCATCAAAGTTCCTGTATCCAGTTCATCACCTTCGTCACGCGAGAGGATCTGCACACCGATTACAGTACCCCTTTCGCCGTGGGGAATCCGCAGGGAAGTATCCCTGACTTCTTTAGCCTTTTCTCCGAAAATAGCCCTTAGCAACCTCTCTTCTGCCGTCAGTTCGGTTTCACCTTTAGGCTGAACCTTACCAACTAAAATATCATTCGGTCCCACCTCTGCTCCGATCCTAACAATGCCACCCTCATCCAAGTTAACTAAGGCTTCTTCTGAAACATTGGGAATATCATTGGTCAGCTCTTCCGGACCAAGCTTAGTTTCTACTACATCAACTTCATATTCCTCAATGTGGATGGAGGTTAATACATCATCTTTGACTAATCTATCGGAGATCACAATAGCATCTTCATACCCCAAACCGTCAAAGCTCATGTAGGCAATAAGCAGATTCTGCCCCAGTGCCAACTCCCCGCCTTCAGAAGCTACGCCGTCAATCAGCAAATCGCCTTTTTTTACCTTTGTCCCTGAATTTACAACCGGCCTTTGTGAATAACAGGTCCCTTGCGGAGAATGTACGAACTTCTTGATCTCATATTTGAACTCCTCATTTTTACCTCCAGAGGAGGGGCGTGTTGTTTTTAAGATCAGCTTTTTACCGTCTACGTATTTTATTTCCCCATCTTCAGGTGCCCGTACTACCCTCCCCATATTATCGGCCACTATCTTCTCCATACCAGTTCCGACAATCGGAGCAGCAGGCTTAAGTAAAGGCACTGCCTGGCATTGCATTTGGGTACCCATCAAAGCCCTATTAGCATCATCATTCGCTAAGAATGGGATCAAAGCAGCCGAAGTCCCAAAAATCTGTTGAGGAGAAATATCTATTAAGGAAATATTTTCTACCGGCCCTTCAAAGAAACTGCCTCGGAAACGGGTTGGTACCCTTTTATCTAAAATGTAGCCTTTGTCATCTGTATTTACTGTGGCTTCGGTAATATAGGAATCCTCCTCATCATCAGCGGTAAAATAAACCACCTCGTTGGTAACCCGCGGCCTGCCTTTTTCTTTTACCACCTTTCTATAAGGGGTTTCCAAAAAGCCATACTCGTTGATACGGGCGTATAAAGCCAAGTATGTCACCAAGCCAATATTTTGCCCTTCAGGGGATCGAATCGGATCGATTCTGCCGTATTGAGAATGATTAATATCCCTGACGGAGAAGCTGGCTCTGTCCCGGGTAATACCGCCTGCTCCCATAACGGATAATCTCCTCAGATGGTCCAGTTCCGATAAAGGATTAACCTGATCCAAAATGGAGGATAGTTGTGAAGAGCGGAAAAATTCATTAATGGCAGCAATGACAGGTTTAGCATTAATTAATCCACCGGGAGTAACTTCCTGGTCAACGGCTGTTAAACTCATTCTTTCCTTGATAATTCTTTCCAGCCTTAACACTCCGATCCGGAAAGCATTTTGCTGAACCAGTTCACCGGCACACCTGACCCTTCTGTTGGCCAAATGATCTATGTCGTCTAATTTGCCCTCACCGAGACTTAATTTAATCAGATACTTTAGAGTGGCAATTATATCTTCTTTGGTTAAAATCCAATTCTCCGAGGTATTAGGTAAACTTAAGTTTAATCTTTTATTGATTTTATATCTGCCCACCCGGATCAGATTATAACGGCGGGAGTTAAAAAACATGCCGTCCAGTAAAGCCTTGGCATTATCCAAAACTACCGGATCTCCCGGACGCATCTTCCTGAAGATTTCTAAAAGTGCCTCATCCGTACTGGTAGTTGGGTCTTTAGATAAGGTATTGGCGATAAAATTATCCTCTTCCGTTTCAACATCGGCAAAAAGTTCTTTAATCGCTTCATTATCGGAAAATCCCAAAGCGCGAAGTAAAGTAGTGGCGGCAAATTTTCTCCTTCTGTCGATTTTAGCAGTTAAAACACCACCCCTGGTGATGGAAAATTCCAGCCAGGAACCCCGATACGGCCTGATCTCTGCCGAAAATAACCTTCTTCCGGTAATCGGATCATCACTGGCCTGAAAAAAGACACCGGGGGAGCGAACCAACTGGTTAATTATCACTCTTTCTACCCCGTTTATAATAAATGTTCCCTTATCGGTCATCTGCGGTATATCGCCCAGGAATACATCCTGTTTGTATTCCTGCCCTGTTTGCTTATTTAATAAGATGGCCTCAATTTTTAAGGGAGCATCATAGGTAACACCTTTTTCGCTGGCGACCTCCGGAGTGTATTTGGATTTACCGAAATAAAAGGACCCTAGTGCTAGGGTCCAATTCTTTCCTGTAAAATCTTCTACAGGAGAGATCTCCTCGAGGACTTCTTTAATCCCGGTTTTAAGGAACCAATGATAAGAATCAAGTTGAATTTTAATTAAATTAAGCTCAGGAAGAGAAACGGGTGCTTTACTCCAATATTTACGATCATTAATAGATGAGTTTAATGACATGTTGTAGATGGCCTATTGAGCAGATCTGTCTTGCCTACGGCACCAACAAAAGAAAGCATACGTACACGTACGCCTCCGTTTTTTATATTTAGTTGTGGTCAATATATCATGAAAAACCTCATCCGTCAAGAGGCCAAATACTCCCTGGCTAAAGCTTCGTCTTTTTTCATCTGATCAATTAACTCTTTAGCAGAACTAAATTTTTTGTTACCTCTGATTTTTTTTAGCAGTTTTATAGAAATCCATCTACCATAAAGGTTTTGCTTAAAATCCAAAATATATGTCTCAGCCTGGAAAGTTTTTTCATTAAAAGTTTTGGCTTTGCCTACAAAAGTGAGGGCCGGGTAGATTAAGTTGCCAATTTTAGCTTGGGAAACATAAATGCCTTCGGGGATATTTTTGCTTAAACTTATATTAGCTGTCGGAAAGCCTAATTTTTTACCCCTTTGGTTATGCTTCCTGACCTTTCCCCAAAACTTATCCATAAATTATCGATACTTAGACACATTCCGATTATGCTCATCAAGGGTTTTAGCATAGTAGGAGTTGCCTTTTGAATCATGAAAATAATAAAGATAAGAGGTAGAAGAATCCGCATTAGCTACCGCTTTCAAGGAGGAAACAGACGGATTACTGATTGGGGCAGGCGGCAAACCGGTATGAAGGTAGGTGTTATAAAGAGAATCCACCTTTAGATCATCAAAGGTTAGATTTCTCTTCCACCAGCTTTTTTCTTTCTCTTGAAAACCAAGGGCGTATTGAACTGTCGCATCCGCATTAAGCGGCATATCTATTTTTAATCTTTTCAAAAGTATCGAGGCCACCATTTGCCTGACTTCATCTGAACGGGCCTCCCGTTCTACGATTGAAGCCAAAATTACCCCTTCTGCCTCAGTTAACCCTTGAGAGCGGATTTTTGAACGAAGCTCCGGAGTAAACCGGCTGTCAAAAGTATCTCTTAGAGTTTCTGCAATATAGCCGGCCGTAGCTTCCTTTGGAAAAAGATAGGTATCCGGAAACATATAACCCTCTTCTGTTAGTTCTAAGAATTTGGAATTTGGAATTTGGAATTTGGAATTTATTTCTGCAGCTATCTCTTCCACCCGCCACCCTTCTATTAAGGTAATCCAGATATCTTCACTACCGGTTTGCAAAGTTCTGATAATTTCCGGTGTAGACATGGAAGAAGATAACTTATATGAGCCTGCTTGTAGTTTATTGGTCAAATTATTTTGCCTGACATAAATCTTAAAAGCCAGCTTTGATTTAATCAAGTTGTCTGCTTTTAGCCCTCGGGCAATTTCCGAAACACCGGCTCCTTTGGCTATAATAAATACTTGGGTATCTTTATTGGCAGAAACCGGGGCAAACTGACCCTCCCACCAACTCTTGGCAAAAAAAGTTATAATTATTATAAAGATTATAATTGTTATAAATCTTTTCATAGGCTATCCAAATAATTCTGTAGGATGCCTGCGGCAGAGTAAGCATCTTCATGCCGGCGTTTTTTCCGCTTTAATCCCTGCTCAATCATTACCTCTAAGGCCTTTTTACTGGACAGGGTCTCTTCAAAAGTTTCCACCTCAAACCCCTGTTTTCTTAAAGCCTTAACAAAACCCATTACATTTTGACCCATTTTGCCCTCAGGCAAACCAACCACAATTTTATCAAACTCTCCACCTTTGATAACTTTTATAACCTTTTTCACTGCTTCAGAAAAACCTTTTACTTGAAGAATTTGCCATGGAGAAGCTAACTCGCCTTCTGATATAGCTAATCCAATTCTCGTTAAGCCAAAATCTATACCTAGATATCGCATCAGACTATTTTACCTAACACAACAAGCCTTTTGAGATTTAATCCCGGCGGCACACAGGTCATCAAAGAAATGTACCTACCCTGTTCATCAGGCGACGCAATAACGGACAGGTCACTGGGGTCAACAATTTTAAACCCTACCACCTTATATGTAAACCTGCTTCCGGCCGCTTCTACCACAATCTCGTCATCTTTTTTTAAGTCTGTCAGTTTGGCAAAGATTGCATTCTGACCAGGGATGAATTTACTGAATGCGGAATGACCGGAGATAAAAAGGTTACCCTTTTCTCCCGGCATAGCAGAACCGGGCAGTTGTACCAGCCCCCAGGACAGTTCGTTGCTGTCTACAAAAACGGTCTTCTGATCTATCTTTAACCGGGGTATGGTAATTAAAAACTGGTTATAACTCGGTCTTTCACTCCTGGTTGAATTTGAAACAAAAGCCGGAAAATTATTATTATCCCTAACTGAAACTCCCAACACTTGTCCGCTAGACTGCGTGGGACTAATTAGATCCTGATTATTATATTGCTGCCCAATAAACCATAACTGGAATGAAATAACCGGTAAAATTATCTGCAGAAGCAAAAAAACACCGATTGATAAAAATGCTAGGGCCGCAAACTTCATTTAAGACCAACCTCAATTTTGATGTTCTTCGATAAAATCGGCAAGCGCTCCAGCGCTTTTGGCAACTTAGGATTTAAGTTAATTTCCGCACTCAAAATATTTTCCATCCCCTTTAAGATTTTTGTCACTTCTTCGGGTGGCTTAAATTTAATTTCCTTTCTTATTTTGTCCGTATTTAACTGAGGCATTAGTTTAGCCCTGAATTTTGCCAAAAATATTAACTTGCCGTCTTTTTCCAGCTTTGAAACGTCAGCCTGTGTTTCTGTTTCCGAGATATTTAAACTAAATCCCTCAGGTACCTGTGTTGTAACCAATTTTGAAACTATGGTTTTTAGGTCAATATCATCAAAAGCGGTTCCCTTATACTTAACTGTCATATTTAAAGAGAACTCGCTGGCTTGATCATTGATATTTTTGCTATAACTTTTTCTTACCGCACCCTCGGACAAAGCTTCCTGCAGTATCTTTTTGTTAGGATATTTTTCCTGCAACTTTTGTTGGGCCTGCTGCCTTAAATCCGAAGTCAGTTTAGCCAGCAATCTTTGTTGGTCTTCGCTCGAAACAACCGTCACGTCTTTAGATGTACCTCCGGAAAAATTCCCCTGTGCCTTACCTACGAACTGAGAGCTGGAAAAATTCCCTACGGTTAAGTTGGTATCTGACGGGATATTGCCGTCAGCACCGATATCACTTGCAGTTACCCTAACCGTGACTTTACTTTTTGAATCAGCATCAAGCAGTGTGGCAGAAACTGAAGCCGTATTATCTAACTTGAACTTGATACCGCCGGGGGTTGTGAAAGTCGTCCCGGCTGAAAAATTCTGCCCTTGCGTAGTATTATTAATGATTACTACCGTGCCTTTCGCAGGATCTCCGATTTGTCTTTTACCGGAAGCCGGACCTTTGGCTGAACCGGATACTTCCGTTTCGACTATTTGTCCGGGAATTATTCTGGCTCCTTCATCAACAGCTTTCTGGTTTGGATCAGCTATTACCTGTGCATCTTTTTCCAAAACTTTAGGTTCCACAAAAATCTTTACCCGAGCTGTAGGCAAGAAAATATAAGCACCTAAAAGTAAACTTAAACCTATCCCTGCTGCCAATGGAATAATGAATTTTCTTGGGATAAAACTTCTGCCCTGTCGCGGCAAAGGGGGAGTAGCAACTGAAGGAGTTGTTTCTTCATCGAAATCTTCCATTTTTAAGGGTTGTTCCGCCGGCGCTACCAGCTCTTCACTATTTAGCTTCTCCTGCTCTGATAACTCTTCATTTATTAAAGTCTCTTGACTGTCTTCCTGTGCCTCCTTTGAAACATCCCCTACTACAAATCCCAGATTATCTTCCTGGGTCACTTCCTGCTTCTTTGTTTCCTCCTCTGTATTTTCTGTTTCCTCTGTTTCCGGGCCTTTCGATTCTTCCGGACTTTTTGCTTCATCAATAGTCACTTTTTCAGTTTCTCTGTCTTGAGGAGCATCTACATAAGAGATATCTGTATTTATTTCTGACCCGCCTGCCAGACAAACGCTTTTAATTTCCAAATCCTGCTCCAGAACTTCTATCTTCGGCAGATGCAGAAATGAAAGTTTAGACATCCAGGAAAAAGATAAAAGCTCTGATTTAAGTTTCGAAGTGGTATCGCCATATATCAATATCTTAGAAGGCAATGTTTCAACATCAGTAAAGGTTAATAAAGCCTTTTCTATATCAGAGCCCGCGGTTTCCCCTCTTTTGATTACTTTTACACCGTCAATCTTGCCTGCCCGAGCTACGGTTACAGTCAGATGTTCTTTCTCAAAACCTACCAAAATAGCAGTGGTAGGAACACCATCCTGTCTTTCCAGAAAATGGACTAAGGCATTGCTGGTAGAAACATAGGCCATTGGGGTTAACTCTAGTTCTTTTACTAATTGACGAAGTATTCTTAAATATTCATCTTTTAAGTTATCGTCTGTTAGCCAGGAAGAGGGTACTCCGAAAAGGATTTTTTGAGGTTCAATTTCCTTTAAGCCCAATACTTGATCCAGAAGCTTATCTAAAACCGTGGCAATTTCATCATTTGATGAGTATTCGGCGGAAGATAAACCTAAAATCTTTAAATCCTTGCCTTCTATCAACCAAAGGGCGGCAGTAATCCTTTCTGCACTGATATTGGTAGCAAAAAAATATTCTTTTTTTTCTTCCTTCTTCCCTATCGGTAAAAAGGCAGTTACTTTATTAAGGAAGTCCATATAAATTATTTTAACACAATTTGTGCCCTAATCCGCCTGATTCCCGAGGAGACTGCTTCTTCTTTAGTAATCTTAATTTTACCAATGACTGCGGTACGTTCAACGTGTGGCCCGCCGCAAACTTCCAGAGAATAATAACCGCCCCGCTCCCGCTGGTCCTTTGCGCTGGAGTCTAAATGATAATCAGGCCCAATTCCGTAAATACTTATTTCCGTACCATATTTTTCGTCAAACAACCCAATAGCGCCCATACTTTTGGCCTCAGCCGGACTGACAATTTTCTTGTCTACTTTTAAATCTTCCTCAATTTTTTTATTTACCAAATCTTCAGTTTGTTTAATTTCTTCATCTGTCAGTTTTCGACCAAAAGAAAAATCAAACCTGAGTCTCTCAGCAGTTATATTAGATCCCTTCTGAAAAACTTCCGGCCCCAGCACATCCCGCAGCGCCTGGTGCAGAAGATGGGTCGCTGTATGGTATTTGGTAACTACCTCACTCTGATCAGCCAATCCCCCTTTAAATATTCCCGCAGAAGCAGTCCGGGAGAGTTCTTTATGTTTTTCAAATTCTGCTTTAAATTGTTCCCTATCAATCTCCTGCCCTTTTTGCCTAAACAACTCTTCCGTCACCTCAAAAGGAAAACCAAAAGTTTGGTACAAATCAAAAGCTGCTTTACCGTCAATTTTTTCAATTTTGGCAATTTCCTTCAAACCATTATCTAATGTCTTGGAAAACCGATCCATTTCCCCTTCAATTTCTAATTTAATTTTCTCCTTCAGTGAAATATCTAATAACCCTGTATCTGAATAAGTATCAATTACACTCTCACTTACTTTTGCTAAATCTTTTAGATCTTTTACAGTAAAACACTCATCGATTTTCAATCTGACTGCTGATCTGCGCAGTAACCTCCTTAGGACATATCCTTGTAGCTTGTTTGATGGTGTAACACCGTTAGCCATCAAAAACGTTACTGCTCTTATATGATCTGTAATTATTCTAAAATCATCATTAACTACCGGGTCCTGGTAACTTCGTCCGGTAATATTTCCAATACTAGCAGTTATTTTCTCAAATAAATCAGATTCAAAGAGATCGGGATTGTTGTTTACGGCAGCAGTAATCCGTTCCAATCCACCTCCAAAGTCAACATTTTTCTGGGGCAATTCTTCCAATCTTCCATCTGTCTTTTTACGATATTGGATAAAAACTGAATTACCGATTTCTAAGAATCTTCCGCATTCACAATTTGGGTGACATTTTTCTCCGTAATTTGAATCATGTTCAACTTGAGTAAATTCAAAAAATATTTCACTGTCCGGCCCACCAATTTCTTCTGTCGGCATTTTTTCCGGACTCCCCGACCTTGACCACCAATTTTTGTCCACCCCGTAAAAGTGGATATGATCTTCCGACACTCCTAAATCTCTCCAAATCTCATATGATTCCACATCCTTCGGCACATCCTCATTTCCTTTAAAAACAGAGACATATAATTTTTCTTTTGGCAGACCTAATTCTTTTATTAAAAACTCCCAAATCCAAGGAAGTTGCTCCTTCTTAAAATAATCTCCCAAAGACCAATTACCCAACATTTCAAAAAAAGTGGTATGGCGATTATCACCCACTTCTTCAATGTCTTCTGCCCGGAAGGAGGGCTGAGAATTTACTAATCTTTTACCGACCGGATGGGATTGACCTAACAAATAGGGAACTAACGGCTGCATACCGGAAGAGGTAAAAAGGGTAGAAGGATCATTTTCCGGCACCAACTTAGCAGGCGCAATCTCCTTATGCCCTTTATCCACAAAAAATTTAATATATTTTTCCCTAATCTGCTTGGATGTCATGAAGCCATTTTAACACTTATCGCCCTCTGAACGAAATTCAATATCATACCCTACAAAACATGCAACGATCGTGGAATTTTTTGTAGTCGTAACACTAACGAAATGCTACGATCGTTTTGGAAACTCGTTTGAAAGCGAAGCTTACAAACTGCGTTTATAGAAGCGTTTGGGTTTTGGCTTAATTATTTTACGGAGTATATTAGCTGCTCCGGCCGCTACTCCGGTTTCAGCAACAGTAACTAACTTACTGGCTACTGCCACCGGCTTCTCAATATCTTCGGCTATATTTTCCCCCATCTGCAAAATAGTATTAAACTTATCCAAAGCTTTTTTTAAATCCCGCAAGATAAAGAATACTTGAATTCCGGTGATGGCCAAAAAAATGGAGAGAAGAAGTATTAAGAATATTAGAGCTATTTGTAAAAAGTCCATGGGTTCTCAATATATCATAGCGCCATCACTCTGTCATTTCTGCCTTAAAAAAACTGTTCTTTCAACTTTAGTCACCTGGCCGCTTTTTGAAACTGCAGTTATCTCAATGGTATTAATATCGTCAGACAATTTAATTTCCTGGGAAAACTTACCGGAAGGGTCTACCCCGATTTCCTGATTGTTAATGCTTAACTTTGCTTCAGGATCAGTCCTACCTTCAACAGAAACTACCGGGGAACTGGTACTAAACTGGTTAACCGGTTCTTTTACCTCTAAGAACGGACCACCTACTAAAAACCTGTATTCAAACCAGAGGTAAACAAAAAAGCTTATGATTAAAATAAGAATAACTCCTCCCAAAGCCCTTGAGGGGGTTAACCTGAATTTTTTTTTATCAACCGGATTGCTGAAAGTTTCCAAAACCCTGGGCGGGTGCTTGCCTTCAGAAAATTCCCGCCTAAATATCGCCAAAAGCTTCTCAGTATCTAATTTTAAGAATCTGCCGTAATTTTTAATAAATCCCTGAATAAAGGTAGGCGGAGGCAGCTTAGCATATTGCCCTGCTTCCAATGCTTCTAAAAGTTCTTTTCTGATTTTGGTAGCCTTTTCGATTTCCTCTAAAGATAAAAGCCTTTTTTCCCTTTCTTCTTTCAGGATCTGTCCGACCGTCCGCATATTAAGGAATTTTACCAAAATGCCCAGTTGACATAAAGGAGCTAACTTCTTAAGATACAGCTAATGTCCGGTCAACCTCTACAAACAGATACCTCTCTTCCGCCTCCCAGTGGCGATACCGAGAAGGCAGATAAATACCTTGCGCAACTTATTGAATTAATTAATGAAGATAAACTAATAGTTTCTCACACTGACCTTTCTAAATTCGACCCCACCTCGCTACAGGATCACTACCGGCTGGACTTAAAAGACTACGAGGTAGAAGTAAGTCATAATAAACAGGCAAATACCGGCAAGGATTCGTACATTATTTTATTTAATAACTTAAAATCCCTAAATGAAAAGTGCACGGAAAAAGTCATCTTAGCCTACCTTTATCTAACAGCTGATCAATTTGCCAAATTTAAGACTATTGCGGATGATCAGATTGAAAGGAAAAGAAAAGAAGCGGAAGAAAAAAGATTCAAAGAAGCCATGGCTCCTGTTGACCAGGCCCTTGAACAACTAACCGCTTCCAGCCCGGCTGTAACCATAGAGGAAGATACTGACAACCTGGCAGAAACACCAAGCCCAAATGAGCAACAAACTCCCCTTAATTCTCAAGTAGCTCCGCTTGATGATACTCCGTCTGCTTTCGCTGTCTCTTAACCATTTCAAGAGACTGAAAAACTACCCTGGCGCAGCACTATTCTTGAACCGTCCTCATACAACCGGATAATGGTTGAGGGTTTTGATTTTAACTTCCCCCCATCTTCATAAAAGCTGACCTGGCTACCAAAGTATTTTTTAGCTTCTGCTAGGGCTTCTGCTGGTTTACTTCCTGCCGGATTAGCAGATGGGGCCACCACAGGGCCTACTTCCTTAAGCAGTTCCAATAATTTTTCATCTTGCGGCATTCGAAATGCCAAAGAGTTTTTACCTCTGTGAAGATATTTAAATTTCTCATTATTTACTGCTAAAATAACACTTAAGGGATTCGGCCAATTTTTTTCTAGAAATTCCTTTTGTTCTTTGGTTAAGGAAACTTCGAACCTTTCCAGGTCATCGACAGAGGATATCAAAATAATAAAGGGCTTACCTTTTTCCCTTTTCCGCAAAGCATAGATTTCTTCCACAGTTTCCGGGTTTAAGGCAGATCCGACAATGCCGTAGATAGTATCCGTCGGCATCACCCCGATTTTACCAGCCTTTAATAATTGAATGACTTGGTTTTCCACCTGCCCATTGTACCATGCCTATCTCTGCTTCCACCTCGGAGGTGGAAGTGTAGCTACACCTCGGTATGTCCACCCTTGAGGTGGATTCATATTGACACCTGCGGATATGGAAATACTGTTGAGTCTATATCCATTATCTTCACGGCCGTGAACATTTTGTCAGAATTATAACTTGCTACGTTGGAAAATACTACCTAACTCTGCAAAGCACAAACTCACCAAGTCTGATTTGCTTAAGGATGCCTCCAATCTTTTCGTAATCACCCACTTCAAGAGCCATTGGTTTTGTTGATGCCTCTTCGCTTGGCATAAAATTTAGTCTTGGATAACAATACACACCTGTCCTGATTTTCTCTGCTTCATCGTCATCAAGAATATCATACTTGATTATCTGCCCGACCTTCATCGCTTGACCATATTCATTAAAAAAGTATTTCTCCTCTATCACATAGACATCACCATTAGAAGCGATGAATTCAACAGGTAAAACTCCCAATGGGGTAATTACTTGTCTCCCGCTTGCACCGTTTGAGTGATCAAAATTTCCTATCGCAAAAGCAGGTAACCTCAAAATATCAGTTATACCTGGGTAATCATCACTGGGTTCATCTATGAGAAGTCTTATGTCCACATTCTCATGATATGGACCAGAAACACGTTTAAACACAACTGTATCAATAACATCAGACCTTCCTTTTGCTGCTTCTTGAAAGACTAAGTGAATCTGTTTTGCCAAATCACTATTTTCTTTCACAAATCTATCAAATCCAACTTCTTTTTCCATACCTATTCACCATCTGAACCACTATTTTGGCTAGCAAAATAGTCATCGGCATTTCTGACTAATACATCCCGGGGTTTGGAACCGTCTCCCGGGCCGATGATACCGGCCATTTCCAGCTCATCAATAATCCTGGCTGCCCTGGCATAACCCACCTTTAATCTTCTTTGGAGAAGTGATGCCGAAGCACGGTCATATTGACAAACAGTCCTGACTGCTTCCTCAAACAAATCATCCCGCTCCCCCGAATCCCTTCCTCCTAATCTGCCCAGTGGCATCTCCGTCACCTCAGCCGTATATTGCGGAGCAATGCCGGTATCTTTTAAGTATTTTATAAGATTATTAATCTCGCTATCCTGTACAAACACTCCCTGAATACGCATCGGTTTGGAAGCATCTGGCGGCAAAAATAACATGTCTCCCCGACCCAATAGCTTTTCTGCTCCCGGCCCATCTAAGATCACTCTGGAATCAATCATGGAAGAAACATTAAAGGCAATCCTACAGGGGATATTAGCTTTAATTAAACCGGTAATCACATCTACTGATGGCCGCTGAGTTGCCACCACTAAATGAAGTCCTGTTGCCCGGGCTAACTGGGCAATTCTGGTAATGGCATCTTCTATTTCCACCGGCGCAAACATCATCAAATCTGCCAGTTCATCTATCACAATCACAATATAAGGTAGGGCCTGAAAACCTGACATCTCATTGTAACCGGTGATATTTCTTACTCCTACTGACTGGAATAACTTATAACGCCTGTCCATTTCTGCCATCGCCCATTTCAGTGAAGATAAAATCTTTTCCGGTTCGGTAATTACAGGTGTCAATAGGTGGGGGATACCATTATAGTTAGTTAACTCCACTCTTTTCGGGTCGATTAAAATTAATTTAAGCTCATCAGGGGAGTTACGGAAAAGCAAAGATGTAATAAAAGCATTAAGCATGATGGATTTTCCGGAACCGGTAGTTCCGGCAATTAAACAATGCGGCATTTTATCAAGATCTACCACCATAGGCTTAGAGGAGGTATCCCGGCCCAAAGCCACCGCCAGTTTTGACTTATGCTTCTGTATCTCTTCAGATGCCAGAACCTGCTTCAGTCCCACAATTTCCAAAGACCGGTTTGGCACTTCAATACCCACCAAAGATTTGCCGGGGATAGGCGCCTCAATCCTGACAGTTCCGGTAGGAGTAGCTAAAGCTAAAGCAATATCATGTTGTAAATTGGCAATTTTGGAAATCTTAGTACCGGCGGAAATCCGCAGGGCATATTGGGTAACTGCCGGGCCGCCGTTTACCTCTGCCACACCGGCCTGAATACCAAACGAATCCAGTGTTTTTTCAATAATATCGGCATTCTTTTTGACATCACCCCGCTCTGCAGCAGCACCGACTTTATCAGATAATAAATTAGCCGGCGGATATTTCCAAACTTTACTTTGCCCGGCTACGTTTTGCACTAACACATCAGCAATGACCGGTTCTTTATGCTGCTGCGGCTGGGCCTTGGAGGCCGGCCTATCATCAACTCCAGAAACTTTAATCGGAATATGCTTTGCCTCAAAAGTTCGCTGCCTGTTGAAAAGCGGCCTAAGCAATTTCTGCAATAAACTAAATAACCCTACAAAGATACTAAAAATCTGCTGCAGTGAGGTATTAAAAAGTACCACCAACCCTACTAAAAAGATCAACAACAGTAAAGCCATTGCACCTAAAGGAGTAACAAATGAGGCTAACTGCACCCATAAAGTTTGTCCAATCAGCCCGCCATTTTCCAGCTTAACGGCGGCTATTAAAGAAGCAGCAGCCAGCACCAATAAAATAAATCCCAGCAAGACATTTGTTTGGGCAACTCTCCATTTAGCCTTGGTCAAAACCATTCCGGACAAGAAAAATATTACCGGCGAAGCAAATCGCATAACCCCTAAATAATTGCCCAATAAATCTCTCCAAAAAGACAAGGTCGGAGAAGAGGTAGAGATGGCTACGGCAGATAAAACAGCTAGGATAAAAGCAACTAATGTACCAACAGCGGTAATGGTTTTGGACTTTAGCTTAAATTTAGGTAACTTATAAATAGATCTTCTTCTAGCCATAACTTAATTATACCATATTGCACTATGGGTTACTTAAACCTCTACCACTACTGATAAGATTAGCGGTCGACGTTCCGTGACCCGATAAAAAAATTTATCTAAGGAGTCTTCAATAATCCTTCTGATAAAGCGCCAGTCAGAAGCTTTATGGGTATGTTGTTGTAAAGCTTCTTTCACTACCGCCTTGGCCTCGGTTAAAAGCTCTTTTGCCATTTCTTCAAATACAAACCCCCGGGAAATAATATCCACCTCAGAAACCAGCTGCCGCGTCTGTTGGTCTACTGACACTACCACCACCACTACCCCTTCCTCACTCATTTTTTGCCTGTCCCGCAGCACCACATGTCCGATATCACCAATCCCCAACCCATCCACATAGA
This sequence comes from uncultured Gammaproteobacteria bacterium, assembly GCA_964551605.1. GTDB lineage: Bacteria > Patescibacteriota > Microgenomatia > Daviesbacterales > UBA10151 > UBA10151. Next base: position 25,201 of record CAZKCV010000005.1, read on the forward strand.
CATTTTGCACATCAACTCTACCGGCAAGTTTTATGTCTTCACCTTTGATCTCTAAAATATCTCCGTCTTCTATCTGCAGAACCTGCTTTTTATCATAACCCATATCTACAGCCATTTTTGAGAACGCCTCCATGTGCCTGAAAGTTCCCCCGATGGGAAACAAGGATTTGGGTTTTATTAAATTAACCATTAATCGAAGTTCCTCCAGTGCGGCGTGGCCGGAGACATGCAAATCAGAAGCCACCGCTGAATAGTAGACATTAAGTCCCAATCTTGACAGTGAATCAATTAAAGCGCTCTGGGCAGATTCGGTCGACGGGATGGGATCAGCGGAAAACACCACGCTATCCCCTTCTTTTAGTTTAACCTGCTTGTGTTCTTCGTTAGCTGCCCTCGATAATGATGAGTCAGATTGACCCTGGGCACCGGCGATTAAAATTAAGAGCTTCTGGGGCGGGAATGTTTGAATTGCCTCAGGCGCAACTATAATTCCGGGCGGGACTGACAGATAGCCTAAATCCCTGGCCACCTGGAAGTTATTTTCAAAAGACCGACCCACTATTGTCACTTTCCTGCCTTGTCCGGCAGCCACATTAATTGCCTGTTGCATCCGGGAGACATTCGATGAAGTCATAGTAATCAATAGTTTCCCCGAAGTTTCCTGGGCGGCTTTTTCAAAAGAGTCCTCAATAGATTTTTCTGATTTATTAAAACCGGGTTTATCCACCCGCAAACAATCAATTAATAACAACCGCACCCCTTCACTGCCCAAACTTGCTGCTGCACCAACATCAGTCACCTGGCCGGAGACCGGCGTCCAGTCAATCTTAAAATCAGCCTGGTGAATGACAGTTCCCTGAGGTGTTTTTATCACTATGCCGGTCGAATCAGGCACTGAATGGGAAACCTGGTAAAAGGAAATCTTAAAGCAACCCAAATCTAACTTCTGATCAATTTTAGTTTCAATGATTTTATCTTTAGGCAGGTTATGCTCAGTAAATTTTGCCCGGATAAAACCGGCTGTCAGTCTTTGGGTATAAATCGGAGCCTGGATCTCCGGCCAGATATAGGGGAGACTGCCGATGTGATCCTCATGACCGTGAGTGATAATAATACCTCTGATTTTATTGATTTTATCCCGCAGGTAGGTGATGTCAGGAATCACCAAATCCACTCCTGGCATCGCCTCATCCGGAAAGCCAACTCCGCAATCAATAATAATAATGTCATTGCCGCACTCATAAACATACATGTTCTTAGTCACATCACCAACGCCGCCTAAGGGAATAATCCTGAGCGGTTGATTTTTATTCAGTTGCGGTATAAATCTTGGCTTAAACGATTTCATAACTTCTTTGTATCATGTATCAGGTATTATGTATAAAGGTTAATGCTACTTTCCCACTATACTCTATACACTATACTTGATACTAACTCTGCAAATACTCCCCCAAATTCTCATTAGTCACCTTAAACGGCCCCACCTCCCCTTCTACTTTTTTCCTGGCTACTTTGCGGCAAATTGCCTGTAAAGACCGAGAGAGAGACCTAATTCCTGAGTCAAAACCTAAAGGCCGAAGGATGGATGGCCAGGTAGCTTCATCAATTACTAGCAAACCCTGATCGATCCCCGATTCTTTAATAGCCTTAGGCAACAGGTAATTTTTCCCAATCATTAACTTTTCTTCATCAGAATAAGACGGCATAAGAATTGGTTCTAACCTATCTAATACGGCAGTGGCAATATTGCCGGTATTGTTGGCTGTAGCAATAAAAAGCACCTGAGATAAATCATAAGGAAAATCCAAATAATGATCCAGAAATGCCTGATTTTGGGCCGGATCCAAAAGCTCTACCAATACCCCCATAATATCTACCCGCTGTTCAACAGCCACCCGATCTATTTCATCTAAAAGTATCACCGGATTTGATACCTGAGCAGACTTAATGGCTTTCATAATTTGTCCCGGTTCAGCGTCCGGGCGGATGCGCGAGGTGCCCCTTAAGCTGGCCGGGTCTCCCAAACCGCCAAACGGAATCCTGATTAAGGGTCGTCCTAAACTCTCTGCAATAGAATAAGCCAGGGAAGTTTTGCCGGTACCGACTAAACCGATAAATGCCAAAATCGGGGCATGAAAATCATTTTCCTGACCGGAGCTTTTATGCAGGATCAGTACTGACAAATATTCTAATATCCGGTCTTTCACTGATTGCAAACCGTAATGGTTTTTATCCAAAATCTGTTTGGCCCGGTTAATATCTAAAATGTCTTGTGAATTTTTTCCAAAAGGCAAAGAAATTACAAAATTAATATAAGAAGTTAAACCAGCCAACTCTAGTCCTGATCCGCTAAATTGCAAATAATTAAGCAGCTTTTCCTCAATTTCTTTAGGAAGACCAACTTGGGTAATCTTTATCTTTAACTGTTCAATCGTACTATGGGCAGAATCCATTTCATGCTATATTTTACCCTAATTGTCATTCCTGCGAAAGCAGGAATCTATACAAATAATAATTATTACTGGGTAAATTTAAAGGTGGAAAGAATTTTCTCAGTGTATGACTCTGCTGCTTTTAAACCTCCCACTATGGTCAGTTGACTCTTTCCTGAAACTTTAACAATAATTAAGCCAAAAGAGGTCTTTAGTGTTGGCTTATCTGCAATTGTGGTAAAACTGGCATCAGGATAATAATTGTTTTTAAGGAGCTGTAGGGAGCGATCATCGTCAGTTATATCCACAGTAAAAACTTCATTTCCTTTATGGTCCCCATAACCATGGTCTGCTTTAGTGCCATTTAGAAAGAAGCTTACCTCATGTGCTTCATATCCCGGGACAGGTTCATAATACCAATCAGCAGGGTATTTAAAACTAAATTCGTTATTTTTAGCTGTATATATTTTCCAGTTAGCAGTTTCATCAACAATAGGCATAGGTTCAACTACGCTTTGCAAAGAATCATTTTTGGGAATTGTTTGCGTACGAATACTCAAACCCCTGAATTTACCAAAAAAATAGACACCAATAATGACTAACAATAAAACCAATACACCCACTAAAAAGAAGGTTGAAACCGAGCCTTTTTGCATTAAATTGATCATAGCATAACTATTGAAATAACATTAATGAAACGATCGTTCAACTAATGTTATTAAAAATGTATATTTCTATAAGAGTATGTTCTCGACTACGCTCGAAGAATAATTAAGAATAAGAAGAAGATTTACCTGTTGAAGCCGCCACGGCCGCCGCGATCCCTGCTACCACCGCCACTACGACCCCGGTCAAATCCACCAGACCTGGAAGAACCGCCTCTGTTAAAACCACCACTTCGTGGTCTGTCTCCAAATGGGCGTCTTTCACCGCCGCCAAACCTAGGTCTATCTCCGTATGGGCGTCTTTCGCCTCCGCCCCTGCTAAATCCTCCGCTTCTGGGCCTAAAACCTCCGCCGGAAGGCCTGCCTTCTGATTCCGGCTTGATATCTGCCCCAAACAGCATTGATAAACCAACCTTACCTTCGGGAGAAACTTCCGTTACCCGCACCTTAACTTCCTGACCCTCAGTGACTACATCTTCCGGCCTTTCTACATGACCGGGAGCCATCTGGGAAATATGAACTAACCCATCCTTGCCGGGAGCAATCTCCACAAAAGCTCCAAAAGGTGCCAGCCTCACTACTTTACCGGTGAATTCTTCCCCCACATTTACTGTTTTAAACATCCCTTCAATTTCGGCAATTGCTTTATCTACTCCCACCGAATCAGTTCCGGATACCATCACTGTCCCATCATCTTCAATATCAATCTGAGCACCGGTTCTGGCAATAATGGCATTGATGTTTTTGCCGCCCGGCCCGATCAAAAGCCCGATCTCTTCCGGTTTAATATGCAATGTTTCTACTCTGGGCGCATAAGGCGACAGGGGGCCAGCACTAGGTATAACCGCTGCCATTTTTTCCAAAATCTCCAATCTGGCCTTTTTCCCCATCTTTAGCGCTTCCTCAATAATTTCAAAACTTAATCCCGTCAGCTTAGTATCCATCTGGATTGCAGTTACCCCGTTTTTAGTTCCGGCAACCTTGAAATCCATTTCACCATAGAAATCTTCTACTGCTCTCATGTCCGTTACCACTTGGAACTTTTTCTCATTGGAAAACAGTCCCAAAGCAATACCTGCCACCGGTTCAACAAGCGGGACTCCGGCATTAAACAAAGCCAAAGTCATAGCACAAACAGAAGCCATTGAAGTAGAAGCATTGGCTGCCAAAACCTCGGATACTACCCTAATGGCATAGGGGAAATTTTCTTCAGCTGGAATTACACTGGCCAATGCTTTCTCGGCTAAAGCACCATGACCAATATCCCGCCTGTTAGGTGGACCTATTCTTTTCACTTCTCCGACAGAGAATGGGTTAATACCCATGTTGTAATGATGCATGAATCTTTTTTCCCGTTCTCCCTCCATACCATCCAGAGTTTGCTTAAGTGACGGAGCGCCTAAAGTCACAATAGATAATACTTGGGTATCGCCGCGATTAAACAAACCACTGCCATGGGTCCTTGGCAAAAGCCCCACTTCCATCTCCAGAGGTCTAATTTCCTCCATAGACCGGCCATCTACGCGTTTGCCTTTTTCAAGCACGGTTTCATGGACAATTTCCTTGGCCACTTTATCGAAAATTCCGGCAATAATTTGGGGAGTTAGAGTTTCCGTATACTGAAGTGCTAATTCTTTTTTAATCTGATCACCGGTTGCCTCATGCCAAGGATGATCGTTATCAAAAAGGGCCGCTTCAATCCTTTCCTTGGTAATTTTGGTAACCTCAACAATTAAAGCCTCTTCAATCTCTTCTGCCAAATGTGAAACCGGCAGTTTTTCCTTACCGGCTTCTTTGGTAAATTCTTCAATCAAAGAAATTATCGGCTGTGAAGCAGCGTAAGCTTCTTTGATACCGGCAAAAACCTGGGTTTCATCAACTTGTTTACTGGCGGTTTCTATCATGACGACTTTTTCGCTGCCGCACGCCACCAAAAGATCCATCTTCAATTTTTCCATCTCCTCCATGGGAGGATTTACAATCAATTTACCTTCTTCTTCCCCTACCCGAACTCCGGCAATCGGGCCGTTCCAGGGCACGGAAGAAATAGACAGCGCAGCAGAAGCACCGATTAAACCGACAATATCCGGATCATTGGCCTGATCAACGGACAGAACAGTTAAAATTACCTGGACTTCATTATTCTTAAATTCTTTGGGGAAAAGCGGGCGGATGGAACGGTCGATTAATCTGCCGGTTAAGACAGCCTCATCTGTGGGCTTAGTTTCTCTTTTGATAAACCGGGAAGAGGAAATTCTGCCTCCGGCGTAGTGTTTTTCTACATATTCTACAGACAGGGGAAAATAACCGATATCTTCAGCCAGAGGACGGGTAGCTACAGTTGCTAAAATGACTGTCTCCCCCCAGGAAACCACAACAGAGGCATCTGCTTGCATAGCCAGCTTGCCTGTCTCTAACTTTAATTTTCGACCATTAAGGTCGATTTCTTTTGTAATAATTTTTTTCATAAATATTCTTCGAGCGATTAGCGAGAAGTTACCTTAAGAATATTAATAATCTTTATGGTATGTTCTCGCTACATTCGAACAATAAACTCTTAAGGATTTGGAAACTGTGGAAGAGGTAATTAGCTTTCAGACTTTGGTCTGACGACTACTTCTCTCTTTGCAATCCCCAAATCTCTCTTACATCATTAAGTATAACACAATTACTTAGATAATCCTAATTTCTCAATAACCACACTATACCTATCAGTCTCTTTTTTGAATAAATACTGAAGCAACCTGCGGCGCTTATTAACCATTGATAAAAGGCCGCGTCGGGAGTGAATATCGTGTGGATGTTCTTTCAAATGGTCAGTTAAATTCTTAATCTGTTCACTGAGTAGTGCAACCTGCACTTCCGGGGAACCTGTATCACCGCTTTTGGTAGCAAACTCTTTAATTATTTTCTGCTTAATCTTCGGATCAAGTGGCATCTAAAAATCCTTTCTGAGACAACCTCGGTGCCAAGACGTTGCTCTAATTTACAATGCGTTCTTCGCATTGCACTTTGTTTGGGGTATTGTAACAGAAATACTAAAAATATGCAAGTTATCCGATTGAGGTGCCTTTGAAGATTTTCGGAGTCAGCCATTCCGGTTCAACTGTTTCGGAAACCACCCCTTCTCCGGCCGGACGTTCTTCCGGTGAAGACTGGTTTTGATCACCAGCATTAGAAGCCGGTGTTGAGGGGGTGGACGATACCACTGGCGGTACGGTAAATTCTGAGCTGGAAGATGGTGGTTGGGGTACACTTTGGCCAATGGCCGCTGCTACCGCATTCCAGTCATAAGTCGGCTGCTGGGGTACAGAAGGAGCAACTTGAACAGGTTGACCCTGTGCACCCTCCGAAGGCTTTCTACCTCCTACCCGAAGACAGTTGGCTACTGCCATATAAGTGTCTGCTGTTACTTTCGGGTCAGCTAAATTATGGGTGGCTTCAAAAATGCCGGCCAATATATTGCTGGCTATGTCGGCATCTAAATTAAAACCCAAATCAGTAATTACCAAAGCTACTACTTCTGATAAAGAAGCGGCTTGCGGATCCAAAACATTGGTTTGGCCAAAACTGGTATTAGCCGGCTGGGTATCAATATTAACCAGGTGAGTACCGGAAAAAGCCTGGGGGTTTGAGGAGTAAATATTTCCCAAGGCATTTAAGTTAGCTGCCCCGATCACAAAAATTAAATTAAAACCAGAACCTTGATAATGAGGAACAATGCGGGCCGGTTGGAAAGTTTGGTTTGGTAAAACATGAAAGACTAAATTTAAGTTATTGTTTTCCGCATACCAATCCAGCTTTTCTAAGGCCGGCACCGTTCCATCAGAACTTGCCACACCTTCCAAAGTCAAGGTTAAATTACCACCATCTGTGGAAGGAAGGGTTTTTTGGACATGGTCTATCCCAAAAAGATGCCCGTGAGAAACCAAGACAGAGTCATCAGACACAATGCTGACTTGTTTTCCCTGGGCTTCAAAGGTTAAAAACAAAGCCAAACCGGCTGCCAGCCTATCCACATCTCCAGCTGCCACTGCAATCAGGATATTTTTAGCAGAAGGAAGCAGGTTTTTAAGCTCCGCAAGCTGTGAGTCGTATTTCATAGAATTGTAGTCGCATTCTACACTTCTAGCCCATAATAGTCAAGTACCACGCTGACTATTTCAAGGTTCTGCCGAAGGCAGGTTCTTATAAAGATCAAGTCCTCGGTCTTCATTACTCTGAAGGAACTTCCACCTCGGAGGTGGAAGTGTAGCTACACCTCGGTATATTCACTCTATGTTCACCCTTGGGGGATTTTGTATTGACAGCTGCGGAAAACGATAAATAACAAATTGCACTATTGACATACAATTGTATATACAATAATATACACATACTATGTTTACGTTTCCTAGAACAACTACAGCCAGAGAGATACAAAGAAATTACCGAAAAATTTTTGATTTGGTTAAGAAAACCAAAGAACCGGTGGTAGTAATGAAAAACAATAAACCGGAGGTAGTTATTATGGACCCCAAGAAATTGGCAAAAATGCAGGCCATACTCGATGTCTTGGAAAGCCGTGAACAGGCCAGGCAAGGTAAAGTAAAGGAAGTAAAATCTTTCAAAGACCTTCGTTAAGTGAAAATTTACCGGACTGAAAAATTCACAAAGGCCTACAGAAAGATACCTAAACAGGTTAAATTAGCTACCGAAGCTAAAGAAGAAATTTTCCGCCAAAATCCCTTTGATCCAAGGTTAAAAACGCACAAGCTAAAAGGTGAGCTAAAGGATTCGTATTCTTTCTCTGTTTCATACCACTGGAGAATAGTATTTCACTTCGAAAAAAATGACACTGTAGTCTTGGATATGATAGGGACTCATCAAGTCTACAAATAAGATATAATAACCAAGCATGAAAATAGGCATTGGATTGATAATAATTTCTGTATCGACAGTGATTTATAGTCTTTTACCTGTTTTATTTAAAAAAGTAAACCAAAATATACCACCATTTACTGTCATGGCTGTCTCTATGTTTGCTCTTTTTATTGCTGCGCTTATTTTAAGTTTATTATTCGAAAAAAGCATCAATTGGAAGTTTATAAATGACAACCGGAACCTTTTTCTGGTTTTGATAACAACAGGATTAATCAATGCTGCAGGGTTTTGGCTGGCAATTCAGGCTTTTAAATACATGCCTCTTTGGCAACAAACTTTATTTGGTTTATTTATACCCATTTTAACCGGTATTTTTGCCTATCTTATACTAGGAGAGACACTCAATCCCAAGCTATTTGTTGGTCTCTTAATTATGGCGCTTGGTCTCGTGATAGCAATTAGATAACTCTAAATGATTCCACGATGTCACCAATTGCAAAATCTACCTGGGGATCAAAGAGCATGCCACAGTCATTACCTTTTTCCACCTTATTTACCTCTTCTTTGACCTTTTTCAAGGATTTCAATTTAGTTTCACCAATTATCTCTTCTTCTCTGACTATCCTAATTCTTTGTCCTTTGGCAATACTGCCTTCAGTCATTCGGCATCCGGCAATTTTCTCATTTTTGCCATGAGGAAATTCGGCAATGATACCGGCCCGACCGATAACCTCTTCCAATTGTCCTACTTCAAGCAAAGTCTTAACTACATCTTCTACATCTTCTAAAAGCTCATAAATAATATTGTAGGTCCGGATTAAAACATGCTCATTTTCCGCCAACCTCTGGGCTGTGGGCGCTACTTTAACATTAAAACCAATCACAATTGCTCCCACTGAAGCAGCCAGCTTAATATTTTCTTCACCAATATCCCCGGTGCCGGTAGAAACATAATCTACCACCTTTTGTTCAGCATTATATTTGTCCAAAGAAGCCTGAATTGCTTCCAATGAGCCTTGCTTATCAGCTTTGATAATCACTTTCAGGGTTTTAGTATCTCCCTGCTTTAACTTCTCTACCAGTGATTGTATTGCCTCCGCCTCTTTTACTTCAGCCAACTCCCCTAAGACTGCACCGACAGCCGGTACAGCTTCCAAACCTAACACCTCCACCGGGGTTGAAGGTCCTGCCGAATCGACAGGTTTACCGCTAAAATCAAATATCCCCCGGACCTTACTTTTAATTTCCCCTATTTCTATTTGATTTCCTTTTTTCAAAGTGCCATTCCTGATCAAAATTGTAGCAATCGGCCCTTTAAACTTATCCAGGGTAGATTCAATTACCACTCCGGCTGCCGGAAGAACCGGATCACCTTTTAGCTCATGCAATTCAGCCACCAAAAGAATAATTTCCAAAAGTTTATCCACCCCTTCGCCGGTTTTGGCCGACAGTTCTACTAACGGTATATCCCCACCGTACTCCTCAATATTAATTTTTTGATCTGCCAGCTGTTTTTTAATCTTGAGTAACTGAACATTTTTATCTATCCCCGGTAAGTCAATTTTGTTCACTGCCACAATAATTGGCACCTTAGCCTCCTGGATATGTTTTATTGCCTCAACGGTTTGCGGCATAACGCCGTCATCTATGGCTACCACTAAAACCGCAATATCTGCAACTTTGGCCCCGCGGGAACGCATCTGCTCAAAAGCGGCATGACCGGGTGTATCAATGAAAGTTATCATCTTACCATCAAGAGTGACTTGATAAGCTCCGATATGTTGGGTGATGCCGCCGTGTTCTTTAGCTGCTACCGAGGATTTACGGATAAAATCAAGCAAAGTAGTCTTGCCATGATCAACATGGCCTAAGATAGTCACTATAGGTGGTCGTGTTTGTTCTGCCATCAATTCATCTCCCAATAAAATATTTTACCCTAAGAAGAATTAAGCGGTTAGAATTAAGAATTAAGAATTTGAAAAATAATTTTCATAGCTTTATTCTTTATTCTTATTGCTTGATTCTTTCTCAGTATCAGCTTCTTCTGTCTCTCCGATAGCTTCTTCCAATTGCTCTTTTTCCTGCTCAGGATTTTCCTCATCAATGGCTTTTTCCAACACTTCGCCTGCCTCTTCTGCTGCTTCTTTTTCCGAAGTCTCAGTTGTATTCTCCTCAGCCTCAGCCACTTCTTGCTCTACCGCCTCTTTGGCCTCTTTCTTTTCTTCGTCTGCTGCAATGTTCGTGTCATCAGCAGCCTGAGCTGATGTGCTGGCAGGCTCCTCTTTTTTCTCACCAGTACCTTCAGCCGGCGCTTCTTCCGCTTTTTCTTCTTTCACCTCAGCTACTTTTGGCTCTTCAACAATCTCCGGTTCCTCTGCCCCTTCAATATCTATCTTCCAACCGGTCAATTTGGCGGCCAACCTGACATTTTGTCCGCCTTTACCGATTGCCAAAGACAATTGGCTTTGGGGAACTGTCACTGTGGCTATGTTATCTTTCTCATTTAATCTGACTTGAATATCCTTGGCTGGAGACAAAGCAGCAGCAATAAACCTGGCCGGATCATCAGAGTAACTAATAATGTCAATTTTTTCCTCACTCAACTCACCTATTACCGCCTGCACCCGGACTCCCTTTTGTCCAACTAAACTGCCCACCGGATCAACCCCGTCTTGAGTAGAAATAGCGGCGATTTTAGTCCGGGATCCGGCCTCCCGGGCAATAACTTTAATTTCTACTGCCTCGGATTGAATTTCCGGCACTTCTAAGGCAAACAGCGCTTTCACCAAATTCGAATCAGACCGTGAAACAACTACTTCCGATCCTCTGCCGCCTTCACGTATTTCTTTAACTAAGAACTTCAGCCGCTGGTTTTGATGATACATTTCAGTATGGACTTGTTCAGACGGAGGCAAAACCCCTTCCGCCCGGCCTAAATCAACAAAAAAGGTATTCCCTTCCTGCCTCTGGATAGTACCTGATATAACCGTGCCAACCTTACCCTCATACTCTGCCAAAATAGTCCCCCGTTCAGCCTCATTTAGCTTTTGCATTATCACTTGCTTGGCAATGGAAGCGGCAATTCGGGCAAAGCCGGGCGGGGTTACGTTATCTTTACCATGAAAAACGGAGATTTCACCGGTTACCGGATCAACCGCAGAAGTAAATTCTTCAAAATCTTCCGGAATAGGTTCATTTCGAAGCATTAAATCCTTTTTATAAGCAGCCAAAGCCGCTACCCGAATGGCATCCAAGACCACTTCCACCTCTACCCCTTTTTCAGAGGCGATTTGATTTAATGCAGCAGCAAATTCAGTGCGTGCTTGTGCCATTTGTTTTAGCGTATAGTAAATAGCGTTTAGCGTTCAATTGAAATTACAACTATACGCTGTACGCTTCTCTCTATCCCCTTTCTACTAAAAAGGTGGGACTAGCCCACCTTCAGGTCCTTTGGATTATTAACCAGGCATATTCTAACTCTTTTGGTAACTTGAAGTCAATATTTCTTAAAACCAGCCTTTTTTCTTGGAAGACAGATTCTTCAATTCTTCATATAGCTGCTTCTCTTCTTTGGAGGGGTTTTTGGGCACGTCTAAGTTAACCCTGACATAGTGGTCGCCATGGCCGGCTCCACCCAAACGGGGAGCGCCTTTACCTTTTAATTTTACCAGAGAGCCGGGCTGGGTACCCGGCGGCACTTTTACTTTCACCTTACCCTGTACCGTATCGACATCAAAAACATCTCCTAAAACCAGTTGGGGGATATTCACAGTAATCTCGGAAAAAATATCCGCCCCTTCCCGCAAAAACTGGGGGCTTCTACTGACATTAAACATAATATCCAAGTCACCAAACCTCATCCTGGTCCCATTATCTACCCCTGCCGGCACCTTAATTTTCATTCTCTTTCGGGTCAACTTTCCATGTTGATCCCTTGATTCAATCTCCACCTCTTTAGTAACACCATGAACTGCCTCATCGAAATTTAAGTTGAGCTGATAAGTCGGGCGTCTCCTGAAACCCTGGCCAAAAGGGGAGCCGCCGCCGAAAATCTGCTCAAATAACTCAAACGGGTCTTCAAAACCGCCAAAATCAAACTGGATATTAGGATTGCCACCACTGCCGGATGACCAGCTATATTGCTGCCAACCTCCCCCTCCTCCAAAAGGGTTAAACCCTCCGGCACCTCCGGCTCCGCCGGATCCACCACCCCCAAATCCGGTTGACCTATCAAAAGCGGCATGGCCAAATTGGTCATAAGCTCCCTTTTTCTGAGGATCGGATAATACTTGATAAGCTTCTCCCAGTTCTTTAAATCTTTCAGTAGCTCCGGCAGATTTATCTATATCAGGATGGTGTTTTCTGGCCAGTCTCCGGTATGCAGATTTAATCTCCGCCTCAGAAGCAGATTTATTTACTCCCAATATTTCATAATAGTCACGCTTAGTAGCCATAAACTTTCAAATTATACAATTAAAGAGTGGCGAAGTCACAAGTCATAAAAGCAATCTGATGATTTTGTGTGCAGATATACGTCACAAAATCATCACATAGTGAGACTGGAGAACGCCTTAATGTTGCAGAAATTACTAGTCGAACGGTGCTTTTTGACGTGACGAGCTACTCTTCCTTTTTCTCTTCTTCTACCACTTCACCCTCCACTGCTTCATCTTTTTTGGGAGCTTCACCGTCAGGAGCCTGTTCTTCAGTTGGTTGCTCTCCTGATGCCTGTTGCCCACCGCCTGTTGCCTGCCCTTGGTACATGGCTGCACCCACTTTTTGCAAAGCTTCAGACAAAGCATCCATCTTAGGCTTTAAGTCTTCCGGAGATGCAGTTTTGATAACACCTTTTAAGTCGCTGAGTTTTTGTTCTACATCTGTTCTGACATCTGCGGAGATCTTATCTCCGGCCTCTTTCAGACTTCTTTCTGCGGTAAAGACCAAAGTATCTGCCTGATTTCTGATCTCCACCTCTTCCTTTTTCTTTCTGTCCTCTTCAGCATGAGCTTCTGCTTCTTTAGTCATCTTCTCCACCTCATCTTTTGAAAGCCCGGTGGAACCGGTAATAGTAATATTCTGTTTCTTGCCTGTGGCTTTATCATGAGCAGTCACATTTAAAATACCATTGGCATCAATATCAAAGGTCACCTCAACTTGCGGCACACCCCGGGGAGCCGGCGGAATACCATCCAGGATAAAGCGACCCAGTGATTTATTATCTGCGGCCATCTCCCGTTCACCCTGCAGCACATTAATTTCAACAGAAGTCTGGTTATCGGCAGCAGTGGAGAAAACTTCTGATTTAGAAGCCGGAATAGTAGTATTTCTAGGAATTAATGGAGTTCTCACCCCACCCAAAGTTTCAATACCTAAAGTCAGAGGGGTTACGTCCAGGAGTAAAACATCTTTGACCTCACCGCCTAACACTCCACCTTGAATAGCAGCGCCCACCGCTACTACTTCATCAGGGTTAATGCCTTTGTGCGGCTCTTTGCCGAAGAAATCCTGGACTGCTTTTTGTACTGCCGGCATCCTGGTCATGCCTCCGACTAAAACCACCTCATCAATTTGCTTGGCGTCTAATTTGGCATCTTTGATGGCAGACTTTACAGCCTCAAAAGTTTTATCAATCAAAGGCGCAGCCTGTGCCTCCAGTTTAGCCCTGGACAGCTTCATTTCCAAATGCTTCGGACCGGAGGCATCTGCTGTCACAAACGGAATGGAAATCTCTGCCTCTTGGGTAGAAGATAGCTCAATTTTGGCTTTTTCGGCCGCATCCCGCAGTCTTTGCAAAGCTTGACGATCACCTTTTAGATCAATCCCCTGCTCTTTTCTAAACTCTTCTGCCAAAAAGTCTAAAATCACGGCATCAAAATCATCTCCGCCTAAGTGAGTATCACCATTAGTGGATTTAACCTCAATCACCCCATCACCCAACTCTAAAATGGAAATATCAAAAGTGCCGCCGCCTAAATCATAAACCGCAATAGTGTGGGCATGGGATTTATCCAGGCCATAGGCCAGTGCTGCTGCAGTTGGTTCATTAATAATTCTTTGTACATTTAGGCCGGCAATTTCTCCGGCCTGTTTAGTGGCTTGTCTTTGCGCATCGTCAAAATAGGCAGGGACAGTGATCACTGCATCAGTTACCTTTTCACCCAAATAAGATTCGGCATCGGCTTTGATCTTTTGTAAAATCTGTGCGGAAATTTCCTGGGGAGTATATTCATGGCCTTCCACTTCCACCACTGCCATGCCTTCCCGGCCTTCTTTAACAGTGTAGGGGAGCCACTTAATGTCGCGTTGTACTTCCGGGTCTTTAAACTTGCGGCCCATCAGTCTTTTTATGGAAAAAATAGTTTCTTTGGGGTTAACGATGGCCTGGCGTTTGGCCACCCGTCCGACAATATTTTTAATCGGATTAACTACCGAAGGGATAATATTTTCCCCCTCAGCCGAATGGATCACCTTGGGTTTTCCACCCTCCATGACTGCCATTGCACTATTAGTTGTACCCAAATCAATACCAATTATCTTAGCCATAGTCGTTATTTGACAAACAAATTACAATTTCTTAAATTTGTTTGTCATCCTGAGCGATTAGCGAAGGATCTCCTTCGGATTGTCCTTCCTGCTCATTTATCTCCTTTCTTCCTACCACCACTGCCGCTGGCCTAAGTACCTTACTATTTAAAGTATACCCTTTCCTGACTACTTTTAATATTTTATTATCTTCCCCTACCTGTGTGTCAACTGCCTCGTGAAGGTTGGGATCAAATTGCCCGTCGGAGGCAATCTGCTCCAAACCCTCAATCTGTAAAACCTGATTCAACTCTTTAACTGCTAATTCTACTCCCCGAAACCAACCGGACTGCCTGTCTGTCTCATTTGCTCCAGCCAAAGCCTGTTCCAGATGATCCAATGCCGGCAGGATCTTAGTAAGAAGCTCACCGGTACCCCACCGGGTCAGCTCTGACCTGCCTTCTGCCACTCTTTTTTCCAAATTATGGTAATCAGCCACTGCTCTTTTTAGCTGATTTTCCATCTGCACACTTAACTGTTTGACAGAATCGAGCTCGTCTTGTAATTGCTTAAATTCTTCTGTTTGTGTATTTTGCTTTTTTCCCATAATTCTTAATTCATAATTCTTGATTCTAACTTCTCACTGCTTCATTTAATAAATTCCTAACATACTTTACATAAGGCAGCACCAGCGAAAAATTCATCCTGGCCGGCCCTATCACTCCGATTATTCCTGTTTTATCCGCTATCACATTATACTTGGTAAAAACAAAACTGGTTGGCCGCAGGTATTCAAATTCCATATCCTCCCCAAACAAAATATGGACCGGGTCAGGTCCTACTGCCCTGCCGATAATCTCCAAAAGCCGCGGGTTTTCATCAAAAAGCGATAAAACAAACCTGGTGACATCAATATCATAAAACTCCGGCCAATCCAAAATATTGGCTGCTCCGGCATAATAAACCGCTCCTTCATCATCAATTGCCAAACCCAGCATATCAAGTCTTTGAGCCAGCGCAGTCACCGCCTCTTTAATCAGCTTCTCCCGCTTTAACCGCTGGGCCATCATTTTCTCTTTAATAGATACCTCTGCGGTTACCGGCAGCTGTTTTTCCTTCATTAGCTCGGCAATATAGAATTTCATCCCCATTGAGGTAGGTGTCCTTCCGGCAGAAGTATGAGGCTGCCTTAAATACCCCATATCTGTTAAACGGCTCATCTCAATCCGAATAGTAGCAGGGGAAACTCCCAGGCTATATTTTTTTTCAATGACCTCGCTACCTACCGGCTCTGCAGCCTCAATATATTCCTCAACTATTGCCTTCAACAATGCTTGTTGTCTCTCTGTTAATCCAGCCATAATTCAAAACTAGCACTATATTACATCGACTGCTAACTCTTGTCAAGGCCTTAGTTGAGTGGTAAAATCAGGTTATGAAAGCAATAGATATGACCAAAATTTACAGCAATAAAAACTACAAGGGCAAATGGGTGGCTATGATTGATTATGAGACCAAACCTAAAGTAGTGGCTTATGCTAGAACACTTAAGGAAGCCTTGAAGAGAGCTGAGAAAAGAGGCCATGAACACCCAGCGGTGACACAGATTCCCCGGGAAATATTGCCAATAGTTGGAATCATTTAATGATTTTCCCCTATCAAAGAATTACTACTAAAATTGCGCGTCCGCTTATCTATATCATAGTCCGCTCGGCTACCAGATTTGCTATTTATCCTGTATTAATAGACTCTGGAGCGGATTATTGTATTTTTAGTATAGAACTGGCAAAAGATTTAGGAATCAAACTTCAAGGTAGAAAGACTAGCTTTATGGGTGTTGGCAAAGACAAAATAATTGGATCTTGGGGAGGAATTAATTTAAAAATCGGCAATATCACTTATGATACTAAAGTAATCTTTGCAGAAATCAGTAAATTTGGTCATGGAATTTTAGGTCAAAAGGGCTTCTTTAACCACTTTGATGTAAAATTAAGCTATCATAAACAGGTAATAGAGATTGAACCTGTCAAAGTATCCAACTAGATATCTTCATTTTCTTCACGATCGTGAACATTTTGATTTTCCTTCTGGTAGGAATTGTTGTTCTTTCTGCCAAAGGCGAGTTCAGGATGACAGTAATGTGATTTAGTATACGCACTTTCGGGCATAAATTGTAGTATCATAAGCTACATGAAGCTACTTTTGCACGGCAAAAATGCTACCAATATTGAGCCCCTGACAAAAAGCTTGGGTTTTGAAATAGTCACCTCTAAACCTGATGTGATCATCAGTTACGGCGGCGACGGCACTCTGCTTACTTCAGAGAGGCTATACCCAGGGATCTCAAAGCTACCTATCCGGGATAGCCTGGTTTGTAAAAAATGCCCGGACCATGATGAAAAGTTTTTACTGCAAAACTTGCTTGCCGGGAAGTTAACCTTAAAAGAATATAAAAAACTGGAAACGACCATTTTGTATAAAACCCTAACTGCACTAAATGATTTTGTAGTAAGAAACGTTTTACCAATACACGCCATCCGTTTTTTGGTAACAGGTAAAGAAAAACTACTGATTGGTGACGGAATAGTGTTATCTACCCCATTTGGCTCAACCGGTTATTTCAAAAGCATTGTGGGAGAAAGTTTTGATAATGGTTGGGGACTTAGCTTTAATAATATTACGGAAAAAGAGCCGCCTATTTTCTTAAAAGATGAAGACACGGTAACTTTCAAATTAGTCAGGGGTAATGCCACTCTATCTTTTGATAATAATCCGGATATCTTCAAAATAGATGAAGGATCGGAGCTAAAATTTAAGCTCTCTGAAAAGGTAGCTAAAATTTATGAACTAGAATCCTTAAGGTGCCCCAACTGCCATGTTGCAAGAGGTTAAACCACAGCGGATTCTAAAAAGTTTAGCTCCTTCTTTGTAGTGTCAAAAGAGACTTTAATCCCCAAAGGCATGGGGATATTAACTGTAAAATGGCCGAAATCCAAATTGGCCATAATGGGAAAATCATAATCTTTCAAAGTATCCAAAATCATCTCTTTTAAGGTCGGTTCAATTATTTCCCCTCTTACAGCTTGCCTCAAGGGTTTTTGAAATTTAATTTTTCCTATCAGCATCCCGTTGATACTCTCAAAAATCCCCATATTTTTTAGCTGGTGAAGATATTGGTACATCTCGGATAAATCACGGCCAATTTCTTCCCAAAATAGAATACTTCCATTCCATAAATCTTCTCCGGGAAGATATTTTGTCCCAGCCAAGGTGGAAATCCTTTCCAAGATTCCACCCATTAAATGTCCTTCTGCCTGGCCCTCTTTCCACTGCTCCCACTCAGTGATAGGTTTGATTATTCCCGGAGCCTCAGATTTTGTTAAAAATTTTAAGAACAACTCCTGGTTTAACTTGGGCCAATTTTCCATTCCTGCCTTTATTTCTCTGCCAAAGCCATAGCTTACATCATCCTTATGAAACCCCACCATGCCGGTCTTGGCTAGTATTGCAAGATGATAAATAGTCATATCAGACATCCCCATGAAGGGTTTTGGGTTATTAGTTATTAGTCCGTAGTCCAGATGTTCAATTACAGAGATTGCTGAATAGCCGCCGGTGTGGGCAATAATGGCCTTAACTTGCCTGTCTGCAAACATGGCATTTAAGTCCTCTGCCACCTCTTCCGCAAACCCCGCCATCCACCATCTTCTCTGCCCGATCGTCTTCCCCTCTTTCAGCTTAAAACCCATTTCCTCAATCAATTTCTTCCCTCTTTCAAACTGATCCAGGTGTGAAGGCAAAACAGGTAAAGAAGGGGCCACAATCCCAATAGTATCTCCGGGAGAAAGTTTTTTCGGCTTCACAATTTTCATGCAAGTATTGTATCAGATAATTAATTCCTTTTTAGAGAATTGACAAACCTAAGGAATATGTTATGATTACATTATGCAAATATATCCACTACGACGGATTTTAAACAAAAAATTTATCGGTGCTGATGATTTACGCCGAGACCTAACTGATATTATAGATCAATTTCCTACCCAACCTAACGAGATCGTGGTTACCCAACATGGTAAACCAAAGGCTGTCCTTTTAGATCTAAATACCTACCTTGAACTAACTGACATTCAAGAAGATGTTATCCAACCAGGTTATATTAACTCATTATATAAAGAGCTGGAAAAAGTTAAAAAAGGTCAAGGGATAAAACACAAAGATTTAGTTAAGAAATTTAACCTCAATGTTTGATCTTGTCTATTCTCCAAAAGCTACAAAGGCAATTAAAAAATTCCCTCAAGAATACCAAAAATTAATCTTAAAAAAAATTATTATTTTACAGGAAAATCCAAGGCCAAGAGGTTATGATAAAATCGCTGCTGAAAATCCACCTATTTATAGAATTAGAGTCGGTGATTATAGAATTTTTTATTTCATTGAGGAAGATACAAAAGAAATCATTATCGTTGATATAAAACGCCGCACCAGCCAAACTTACCGCCCTTAGGTTGGAAGCTATCTAACACCGGGGGTTAGAAATGTAAAAATATTGATCCTTGATTGATCCCTGTTAGAAGAATACTCCTTAGCTACCTTGTTATAACCTTCGCGTACTAAATTCTTCATGATTTCAAAATAGACAAAAATGCTTCCTGGGGGATTTCCACTCGGCCAATCATTTTCATTTTTTATCATCTATTCCAAACCTGCTAAATTTATTCTTTTTGTACTGAATATCAAAACTGAAAATTGTATTAAGCCCCATCTTTTTCATAATTGCCATATTAATACAATCTGTAAACCTGGAATTTTTAGAGGTTTGTTTTTCAAAAATATCTAGCCCTTCCCTTCTTAAAACAGAATCCACTTCTATTATCTCTATTTCACTCTTTAAAACCTCTTCGGCGAATTGAACCGCTGTCTGTAAACTGGTATTCTGGCTTAAAACTGTCACTGCTTCTCCAAATGCTGGATCTGAGGTAATCAAAACAAATTTTTGTCTGTCAATTTCATCTCTGGTTGAAACTGCTTTTTTGTAGTTGGGATCGAACTGATCAACTAAAGCTACAAAGGCATCAGCATCAACGAGTATTTTCTTTACGATGTTCATTGATGAATTTTTCTACTCTTTTCACCTCTGCTTTAGTTAGAACAGGTCTGTTTTTGCCATAATTGGGAGATTTATCACCATAAAGATAATCAAAAAGATTGGTGGATAAGTCTCCTGGGCTCTTTTTTGCCATTCCAGTAATCTTAAACAAAACAGAAGCAGTGGAGTGTTGCTGATTATTTTTAACCCTTAAACTCTTCTCTAAAAGATTTCTAATTACTTCTGCTACGCTTTTACCTTCCTGTCTGGCAACAATCTCAAGTTCACGATCTATTTGCGGTGTTAAATATAACTGTTTTCTTATCATACATTATACATTATACATTATTTGTCAACTCTTTAATATGCTCAGGAATGCCTCCTGAGGAATCTCAACTCTTCCAATCATCTTCATCTTTTTCTTACCCTTCTTTTGTTTTTCGAGCAGCTTATCTTTTCTGGTCCTGTCTCCACCATACAATTTGGCTATCACATCTTTCCTAAACGGGCTGATGGTTTCCCTGGCGATAATAGTCCCCCCAATAGCAGCCTGGATAGCAATAACAAAGTTTTGCCGTGGCAACACCTCTCTTAACTTTTCTACCATTCTTCTGCCAAAGCCTTCTGCTTTAGGCCGGTAAACTATAGTTGAAAGCGCGTCCACTTTTTCTCCGGCCACTAAAATATCCACTCTGACCGCCTCCACCTCCCGAAAATCCAGCAGCTCCCAATCCAGCGAGGCAAAACCGGAAGACACAGATTTCAACCGGTCATAAAAATTAGTTACCATCTCCGAAAGCGGCATTTCATAACTTAACTCTACCGCTACCCCAAAATGCTGCATATTTAAAAACCGACCCCTTTTCTCCTGAACTAATTCCATTACCCCACCAATATATTGCTGTGGCACAAATATTTTTAACTTTACCCATGGTTCTTTAAGGGGTCGTCCTGAGGAGTGAAACGACGAAGGATCTAATTCTGCAGGATTAGTAATTATTTTATCTCCCCATAAATATTCTACCGAAGGAGCTGTAGCCAAAAGATCAACATTAAATTCCCCTGACAACCGCTCTTGTACCACTTCCGCATGCAACAACCCTAAGAACCCGCACCTAAAACCTGCTCCCAAAGCCTGGGAATGTTCCGGGATATAGGAAAAAGCCGGGTCAGTTAACCTGAATTTGGCCAATGCTTCTTTTAACTCAAAATATTCATCAGCGTCTATTGGGAAAAGACCTACAAACACCATGGGTTTTACCTCCTTGTATCCAGGTAAGGGAGAGGCTGAAAAATCCGTGGCTATTGTATCTCCCACCCTGACTAAATCCGGTTCTTTAATACCGGTTGCAATATAACCTATTTCACCAGCCTGTAAACCATCATTTACATTCAGCTGGGGAGCAAAAAAACCGGTTTCCAGAATATGGCCTTGGGCTTGAATCTGTAAAAAATGAATAGGAGCATTAATTGGTGGAGTTTGACCTTCAACTATTCTTACCTCCGCAATAACACCCTTAAAAGGATCGTAAAATGAATCAAAAATTAAAGCCTTAAGTCCAGGTGTAGCCTCGTTTCCACCTTCCAGGTGGATTACGTTGGCACCTGAAAGTTTGGGGGCAGGAATACGCTCAATTACCGCCTTCAAAAGATCTTCCACGCCTTCTCCGGTTTTGCCCGAGACCAACAAAATTTCCGATTCCGAAAAACCAAAGGTTTCTATTAATTGTTTTTTCGTATTTTCAATTTCCGCATTCGGCAAGTCAATTTTGTTAATAATCGGAATCAAGGTCAGGTTTTGCTCCAGTGCTGCCAGGCCATGAGCCAAAGTCTGAGCCTGAATACCCTGCGTGGCATCCACTAAAAGTATTGCTCCCTCCACTGCAGCCAAAGCCCGGGAGACTTCATAGGAAAAATCAACATGGCCGGGAGTATCTATTAAGTTAAGGGTATAGTTAGTAGCGTTCAGCGTGTAGTTTAAACGCACCGGAGCCAGCTTAATCGTAATCCCTCTTTCTCTCTCCAGAGATAAAGAATCTAATAACTGAGGCTGCAACTTATCCTTGGGCACAGTGCCGGTAATCTCCATTAACCTATCTGCTAAAGTAGATTTCCCGTGATCTATGTGGGCAATAATTGAAAAGTTTCTAATATTCATATATTCATACGGCATATTTTAGCAGGTCGCCATTAAACAGTCTCAGGAAGAATCTCTTTGGATTTAAGTTTACTTTGGAACTTGCCTAATCTCTTAAAAAGTTCAACGTAAGTATCCAACTCCCTCACCTTCAAAAACCGTACCAAAAGCACATATACGGATAAAGCAAATACCGAAGACAGCCCGGTTAAAGCTAATAAATTTATAGTCCGGGTAGTATCAAAAATTACCTGGTCTAAAAGCTTAATCGGCACATATAAAGCCACACCCATAATCATGGTTGCCATCAACATCTTAAGAAAAGGATTTAACACTGCCTGTAAGTCAAATTTTCCGACCTTAAAGTGAAGTGTCCAGAAAAGTAAAACCGCTGAAACTATGGCAGAAACAGAATTAGCTAATCCGATACTCCAGACATCCCGCCTTAAAACCACAATCAAGTAGACACTCAGGATAATATTTAATGCTACTACGATTAAAGAGACTCTCACCGGGGTTTTTGTATCTTTTAAGGCATAAAAACCCCGGACCAGAAGTAAGGAAACAGCCTGCGCTGTAAGACCCACAGACAAAAAAGCCAGCGTAGCACCGGTTAGGACAGTAGCTTCCCAGTCAAATCTGGAAGCACCGAAAACCAGACGGACTACCGGTATCCTTATCACAATTAGAATTGCCGCTGCCGGTAGTGTCAAAAAAAGGATCTGATGAAGTGTCGTCAAAATTGTTACCTTAAACTCTTCGAGTTTTCCTTGGGCTTTCTCGGCAGAAAGAATTGGCAAAGCGGCCTGAGCTAGGGTAGCGCCAAAAAGCCCGATAGGAACTACCTGAAGATGTTGTGCAAAAGTTAGGTAAGTAACCGATCCGATTGAAGCCAAGGAGGCCAAGGCCAAACCAACCGTCTCGTTAATTTGTTCAGCTGCCAAACCTAAAGTTCTCACACTCATTAGCCTGACTATAGTTTTTACTCCCGGGTGAAAAAAATTCAAAGACAGTTTCAGCTTAAATCCTAATGACCAAACTAAAGGCAACTGTATCAAAGCATGTAAAAATGCACCTATTACCACTCCATAAGCAACCCCGGTAATACCAAAATATTTGGACAAAAAGGCAATCCCTAAAATCATGCCCAAGTTATAAAACACCGGTGATAAAGAAGGAATAATAAAGCGCTGAAATGATTGTGCAATACCAATAAAAAAAGATCCCACCACTAAAATCACCTGGCCAAAAAGGATAACTCTGGTCAGCTCTGCTACTTGTAGTTGCCTAACCGCCGTGAAGCCCGGAGCTATAAAGCTGGCAATCAGCGGCTCTGCAAAAAGGTAAATGAAAATGGTGGTTAGGATAAACACCACCAGGAAAACACTCAAAACTGCCCTGGCCAACTCAAAAGCACTTTCCTTGCCCCTCTCTTGCAGATGCTCCGTAAAAACCGGGATAAAAGCAACTGACAACGCACCCAGGATAATGATTTGAAAAATCAGATCAGGTAATCTGAAGGCTGCCCAAAAAATATCTATCATGTCCGGCGGGAAAACATGGGCAAGCAGACGGTCTCGAACCAACCCCAAAATTTTAGACAGCATCATGGTGGCCATAATTATTGAAGCGGCAGATAAAATGGACGTTTGTCGGGAATAAAGAAGAGAAAAAAGATTTTTAACCATTTATAAATAATTTTAGCATCCTGGCTTGCGCAAAGAAAGAAGCTATGTTACTATTCCTCCCATGCCAATCATTCGCTCAGCTATTAAAAAAGTCAGAAAAGATAAGGTAAGAACTACCCGCAATAAAAAACGAGAGATTGCCCTGAAGTCGTTGGTCAAAAAGGTAAGAGCCAGCAAAACTGCCAAAGATTTAACTGCTGCCTTTTCCGCCCTAGACAAAGCCGCCAAAGTCCACCTGATCCATCCTAACAAGGCTGCACGTTTAAAATCCAGATTATCAAAAGGTGGAAAGTTACCTGTAACTACTAAACCAGTCAAGAAATCCACCAAAAAGTAATTAACTTTTAATCCCCGTATCTAGTATAATTAAGGCATGCCCAAATCCAAGCCTCCGCTGACTATTAAATTAAACCTGCTTAAACCCCAAAGCAACCCGGAAAAGATTTTGGTTAAATTGATCCGCTGGTTACTTTCTTCCGGACGTTTCATCTTTGTGGCGGTAAATGCCATAGTACTAATTGCTTTTGGGGCACGCTTTAAGCTTGATGCTGACTTAGCTACGAAGAAAGAGGCTATTGAACAACAAATCCCTTATATTGAAAGTCTCGGGATCTATGAAAAGTTGATTAGGGAAACTCAGTTTAAGCTGGCAACGATTGATAATGTCAAAAATAGTAATACCGATTGGATAATGATCTTAAAAAAAATTGCTGATCAAACCCCACTTGGAGTCAAAGTGACTAGTATTAATATAAAAAAAGATATCGGTTCTGCCAGTATACATATTAATGGTGAAACCGGAACAAATAATAATTTGACCAGCTTTATCCGTGGTCTAAAAGAAGAAGCCGTCTTTAGCGATGTAAACCTTGCCGGGATCGGATTGGAACAAGACATTATCAAATTTACGATTGATGCTTCTGTTAAATTAACAGGAGGGAAAAAGCTTTGAAAAGCAAATCTTCGCTTTACTCCAGATATTTTACTTACATTAAGCCGATCGGCAAATTACCTATTGTTAAAAATTATGGGCCTACAATATTCACGCTTCTAACTATGACACTCCTAATATTTTTTGCACTAAAACCTACTGTCGAAACAATCCTGGTACTACGGAAGAAGTTGGCAAATCAGGAAGAAGTCTTACAAAAAGTTACCCGAAAGGCAAATAATCTCTCTTTGGGCAAAAGAAATTTTGATAATTTAGACCCGGTCATGAAAGAAAAAATTTCCGCGGCAATCCCGGACAAGGTCAACCTCAAATCACTAATCGAATCTTTAGAAAAGACTGCCAGGATATATGAAGCATCAGTTTCAGCTCTGCAGATCCAACCCTTTATTATAGAAGAAAGGATAGAAAATAAGCTGGGTTCTTTAACTGAAGTTTCCTTTACTTTCAATGTGGAAGGGGAGTATGAAAACCTAACTGCTCTACTACAGGATCTCAAAAGTAGTGGTAGGCTAATCTCTATTGAGAACCTGTCTTTGTCTAAAGCCAGTGAGACGGAAAACTTAATTATGTCTTTATCAGGTAAGGCTTACCATCTAAAATAAATCAGATGACCAGAAAAGAATGGCTTATTGCTACAATTTTACTTTTTGTTACAATCATTACCTGGGTGGTGTTGGATATACTCCACAACTACTCAAAGGTGGAGATACCGGATAAAGTACAGAAAATCATTGAACCGATTAGCCCGGACTTTAACACCCAAAGCTTGGAAAATTAACACATGAAGGAATTTATCAGTAAATCTAAAATCCCGACCCTTTTGGGACTTAGTATAATTTTTTTCGGGCTGGTAGGAGGAGTTTATCTAGTACTCAGGGAACAAACATTTCTTTCCCAGGCTGCCCCTAACTTCACGCCCCAAAACGTCACTATTACCAATATCGCCGATAACTCAGTAGTAATTTCCTGGCAGACAAACTCCGTCGCTCCTTCTTTTATTACTTTCGGACAAAATAGCCCAAGCGGGCAAACTGCCTCAGATGACCGTGACGAAGCTGCCCCCAAGCCCCGCTTAACTCATTATGTCACCCTTAAAAATCTTCTGCCTAAGACTGGTTATCAATTTAAGATTACTTCCGGCAAACTGACTTCTGATGTCCAAAGATTTGAAACTGCCACGCCCTTAACCAGCCAAACCGGTTTCACGCCAATCATAGGTTCTGTACTTGACGGGAATACCCCCTTAGAAGAAGGTGTGGCTTTTCTTTTTTTACCGGAAGCTACTGTCCAGTCTTCAGTAATTAAGGCAGGAAATTTTCTAATTCCCCTTACACAAATCCGCCGTGCTGACCTTACTGATGCATACCAACTGACAGAAGGAATGATTGTTAAGCTGACTGTTAAATCAGTAAAAGGCGAGGCAAATTTGGAATTCATGCTGCGAGCCGATTCCTCCCCATTACCTCCGCTAAAATTGGGTGAAAGTGTAGACTTAACTATACAAGCGCCTTCGTCTCCGGCTTCGCCGGATCCTAGCCGATATGACTTAAACGGGGATGGAATAATAAATACTACTGACTATACCACTCTTCTGCAAAACTTAGGTGAAAATCCTAAAAATGAAAGGGCCGATATCAACGGAGATGGGGTAGTAAATCAACAAGACCGGGATTTAATGTCCCAAAAACTTAAAGAGTAAAATCTCCCTTAAACTTATTTACCAGCAAAAATTCTGCCTGGGGTTTTTCTAAGAGGCCGGATTTAAGCTTGAAATCAATTTCCAAAAGATCCTTATAGAGGTTCTCTATACCTTCTGTGCTAAATCTGGCTCGTTGCCTAGCTAGTTTTTTGCGGACAAAATCCGGGGCATTCTTAGGGGTAGCTACTAAATTACGAAGCAGGTAAAAAGCCATTGTCAGGCAGTAATGAATATCAAACCCCGCCTGTTTTATTTTTTCCATCTCCAAAAAAGCATTCTGGTCTTTGGCTGCTAAATAATCCAGAAACGGAAATACTGAAATTTCTCTTGCCTCCGGAAAAAATAGCGGCTCAAACCCAGGCCATTTTTTTGTATCTACCTCATGATCAAACCACAAAATTAGGGTATATGATATAGAGTATAGGGTATAGTTAGATAATTCTTCTGAAGGATTTTCTAAGATAATTAATTGTTGGTCGGGAAAAAGAGGGGATGTTACCAAACTTCCTTTGATAACTTGCAAATCCGTTCCTTCTTCAAAAACTACTATATTATCCTGACTGAACTTTTTTTTGAGTTCCTGAAGTTTTCTCCTGGAAGCGTTAATTGCGGGCCCGTGCAGCAGCTGTAGCGTCATATTCGGTGATTTCTCCTGTGAGTATCTTTCTAACATATTCATGGACGGTTGAAAAGTCATCATCTTCCGAGATTAATACATAAGCCCCTCCAAAACTTCCCCGCGGGGGGTTAACCAGAAGAGATGATTTATTATCAGGCAGGCCTATTTTTGGAGAATCATCCAGTATAAAGCTCCTTGTCCGGTCAATCTTGCCGGCTAGTTTATAAAATTCTAAGGTATCTTTAATAGGTACATCTGTATCAATGCTTTTTCCCAGGGTGCTGATCAAATCTCCTATCCTTTGAGGATTGGCCAAAGTTTCCAGGGAAAGTATTTTACCCTTAACTGCCTCCAGCACTTTTTGCTGCCTTTTTGACCTGGCAAAATCAGACCCCTCATTATTAGTTCCATGCCTGGATCTGGTAAAACTCAAAGCTACTGCCCCGTCCATATGCATTTCTCCTGACTTAAAACTTATATGCTCATAGCGACAACTGAAATATTTAATTCCCTTATCTTCTTCTGCAGCATCTGTGGCGATTTTACCTTCTTTATCAATTAAGACCTTTTTTTTACCCGCTTCGATATTTAGATTTTTTGCTTCCTCTTCATTAAACTCCATTTCCTTTTCTTCCATTCCGCACAAATCATTTTCTTTACCTTCAATCGGGTATAAATAATCATCAAAGGGATTCTCTACTAACACATCTATTCCGTCTATGGCATCTATTGCCTGCACAAAACCTCTGAAATCCACTCTTAGGGCATAGTGAATTGGGATGTCCAGGATATTACCTACCACTGTCTTGGTTAGCCCCAGCCCGTCCCCTTCGGATAAACCTTTTTGATAAACTGCGTTAACCTTGCTCTGCGTAAAAGGTAACCATAAATCCCTCGGGAGGGAAATTAAATCAACTTCATTAGCTTTTAAGTTATATGAAGCTACCATGATGGTATCAGTCAAGTTGCTGCCGTCATGCCGTCCCCCGGCAATTCCTAAAAATAAGACATTTACTCTGCCATCTGAAGATTTAAGGGAGGTACCGGAGATAATGGAAGTCACATAAGAGCCGGTTTCGGAAAAGGTAGTCAGAAAAATAGCCAAAGCCATAAATATACCAATAACTAACATCCAGGGGAAAAGTTTCTTAAAAATTTTTTCTACTCTTCTTAGCTTTAAGGGGTTATCTTTTTCGCTTTTTCCGAGTCTTAAAGGTTGCAAAGTTTTCACTTATTATTACTCCACCACAGCTTGACAAATTTTAATAAATTCTTCCGTATCTAAAGAGGCATTGCCTACTAAAACTCCGCTGATATTTTCCTCTTTGATAAAATCAGTAACGTTTCCTGAATTAACACTGCCTCCGTAAAGTACTTCCATATCAGGTCTGACTTGTTTAAAAGAGCTTGCCATATTATTAGCATCTTCCGGGGTGTCTGCTCTTCCAGTCCCAGGAGTATTAGTTAATCCGGTACTAATTGCCCACACCGGTTCATAAGCTACCAACTTACAACCATCAGGTACTGGTGTTTCACTACCTTGTACGCATACCAGCGGCGTAATGTCATTTGCTAAAGCCTGTTCTGTTTTTTTCGCTACTATCTCATCTGTTTCACTAAAATTTTCCCGTCGTTCACTATGACCCAAAATCACCAAATCAATCAATCCTTTTAATAGTCCTGCTGATTCTTCACCGGTATAAGCACCCACCCCAAAAGGAGACAAATCCTGAGCACCTGTTAACAAAGGGAAACCACCAACGGTAATAGTCTTTTTAACCTCAGCAAGATCGCTAAAAGTCGGACAAACCACCACTTTTAAATTATCCTGCTTAGGAATTTTCGGGCCAACCTGGGAAATCCAGTCTAAAGCCTCGCTAATATTTTTATTGCTTTTCCAGTTAGCAATAATCCAAATATCCTTCATAATTTCTAATTTTTAATTACTAATTTCTAATCAAATCCCAATGACTAAATTTCTAAACTAGACATTAGTCATTATTTAGATCAATTAGGTTAATTAGTAATTAGGTCAATTCTTTTCCCCACCATCCATACTTTTCCAAGTTTACCATGAAATCAGTCGTCACTTCTATGCCTTCCTGCTCCAGCAGAGCTTTTTGAAGCTTTTTGGGATGGTCAAGACACTTAGTAGAAATAAATCCATGGCGGTTGACTACCCGATGCCAAGGGGTATTTTCTCCCTGGTAATGTAAAATTCCCCCCACTAACCTGGCCCCTCTTGGAATTCCCGCTAAAATAGCCACAGTACCATAAGAGGTTACCTTACCATAGGGAATCTTTTTTACAATTTTAATGACTCGATCTTTGAAGTTCATTGAATAAAGTAAACCATATTTTTCAGGTTCTGGGCAACCTTAAAACTATTCGTATGACTTAAATACCCCAAATATGATTGCAAAGACTGGTTAAAATTTTCAGAACCAACTTTTTCATTTAATTTTTTAAATATCCTTTTTTTAGTTTTGGTTCTTGGTAATACATAGTGCGGCAGGGCAATATAACCCAGAAAATCAATTCCCCAATCAGGTCGGCGAAGAATAATCTTTTTGGGATGTAATTCTAGTTTTAGTTTTTCTTGTAGAAACATCTTCATCAACTCGATTAAATGACTTAAATTATTTTTGCTGGTGGATAAAAATAAAAAGTCATCAGCATAACGAATATAATATTTAAACTTGAGCTTTTGTTTTATGTATTGATCCAACTCATTCATGTAGATATTTGCGAAAACTTGAGAAGTTAGGTTGCCCAGTGGGATTCCTTTCTTTTCTCCGCATTCAGAATGGAAACTATTTATTATTTCCCCTAATAACCATAAAATGTTTTGGTCATTAATCTTTTTCCTTAAAAACTTCAACAAGTTTTCATGGTTTACATTCGCAAAGAATTTTTTAATATCACATTTTAAAGCCCAACAAGGCCTTGTATAATTTCTGCTTATTTTCCGTGCAAACTTCTCAAGCCGCAGGACTCCTTTATGCGTTCCTTTTTCTAATCTGCAAGAATAGGAATCAAAAATAAAGGTTTTGTCGAAAATTTCGTTGAGATATTTATATAAAAGGTGATGAACAACCCTATCTTGCACTGATGCTTTATGAATGTGCCTTCTTTTTGGATCATGGACAAAGAAGGCAAAATAATTTCCGTGCCGATAGGTTTTCTTTATTAAACTCTCATGTAAAGCAAACAAATTATCTTCTAAATTTCTTTCAAACTCTTGCACATCTTTCCTTTTTCTCTTACCAGCCCTAAACTCACTCCACGCTTGAAATAAATCCTCGGCTGATGTAAGTTGAGAATACGATTTATGAGTAATCATCTTTTAAGAAATACCACACACACACACACTGGCTAAATCTAGCCTTGATATCCCGATTTTTGCTAAACTTTATGATTTTTACAAAAATTTGAGTCAATTTCTGGCATCTTTTCCAAAAAACAAACGTTATACTTTAGGTCAAAAAATAGACCAAATCACTATAGATATTATTGAGCTGACTATTACGGCGGGATACTTACCCAGAGAGCAAAAACTACCAATTCTGCAAAAAATCAGTACCAAGCTTGACCTTTTAAAAATACTTTTAAGAATAGCCTGGGAAACAAAAAGCTTCAATAATAATAGGTACCAACTCCTAACCTCCCAGCTAATTGAAATAGGCAAAATGCTGGGAGGCTGGATTAAAATTTTTAGGTAACGGATGCTTCCAGAGGACGAAACGCAATATTGTCATTGTGGTTATCAGTCCAATTGTAGTTTACGTTACTCAAGCCACCATTGTCAGAATTCCCGCCAATGAGACGGTTATCGACCCCGAATATAGTACCCAAATCCGCAACTTAACTCCACTGTGGCTTCATAACAAACTGTCGCCACTGTATTTTATCCCTCCGCCGGTAGGCGGAGCAAAGATTCAGGCACGTAGCTTCCTTTTCCTAATTTTACCTGAGCATCACTCCCTTAATCTCCTTGAAGATTAAAGCTCTGGATACTTGATCCGGCAAAAAACAAGGTGATCCTAAACCGTAATCTAGAATTCATGAACCTTATCGAAGGAATTGTAAAAAAATAATCCCAAGTTTTCAAGAACTAAAAATTCAAGGGTTTTTCCAAGAAAAAAGTTACCAGGTTACCAAGCTTTGAGGCTGGGAAAGGAAAACTACCAGAGGACGAAACGCAAGACCGTCACAGTGGTGACCAGTCCAATCGTAGAGTACGTGACTCAAGCCACCACTGCCAGAACCCCCGCCAATGAAACGGTGAGCGACCCCGAACTTATCATCAAACCCCTCCCAAGTAGGATCTTCTCCTAAATACTGATAACGGAGATTTCCTGCAAAGTTAAACTCCGCAGCTTTCGGCCTTCTTATTGCCACCAGACCGGAAGCTATATGATCAACTAAACGTAGTGGTTTTGCTAATTCCGGGAATACATGGCTATCCTGTTCATCCATTGATACACCAAAACGGGAAGTTCTCGATCTGGTGCAACTAGGATCTTTAATTTTATCCAGACCTCTACCCGTTGCCAGAATTATACCGAACTCCTTATCTCCGGCAAATTCAGGTCTTCTGCTGTCATCAAATAAAGTCCAATAAGCTCCAATTTTAGCTGCATCAGGACTAATATTCGGCTTTCTGCCTGTCATCCATTCAAAAAACAGCGGATTTAATTTTTTCCAGCCGGGAGGTGTGGGTGAATCCAATCTGGTTTCTCCTAAAGGAAAATGGAAGGGTTTAAAGAAACCATACCCTTCACCTTCGGCTACTTTTTGCGATTCTAAAAACAACTTCGTGGGTACTGCAACGGGTACATCAACTACTCCCAGCTTCTTTCTGTATTCTTCTTTAGCTTGTTCCACTAATTGGGGTGCACTAAGAAATTCTGACATATAGCTGCTTATAATATCATCCTATGAGATATTTGTCAATAGTTTTAAAAGTTCGGCTTTGGAAATAACCCCAATTTTTCTGCCCACTTCTTTCCCGTCTTTTAGGACAATGTAGGTTGGGATGCTCATCACTCCATGCTCACTGGCTTTAGCTTGATTATCATCAACATTAATTTTTTCTATTTCCACCTTACCAGCCAGCTCTTTTTCCAATTCTTCAATCACAGGCTCCATTACTTTACAGGGCCCACAATTATGAGAGACCATCCCATTAGTTATAACGGTATG
Source organism: uncultured Gammaproteobacteria bacterium (assembly GCA_964551605.1). Lineage (GTDB taxonomy): Bacteria > Patescibacteriota > Microgenomatia > Daviesbacterales > UBA10151 > UBA10151. Next base: position 57,072 of record CAZKCV010000005.1, read on the forward strand.
AGGGTCGCCGACTGTAATACCTATTACATCACGACTATCTGCTTCTTCAATTGATAAGACTCTTTCCCACAATAAGTTTCCTTGTTGACGCTGTTCCAACCATTTTATAAATAAAGCCTCACCGCCTTTAGCAGGATACACTACTTGAGTATCTCTATTTGCATAATTCCAGCTAACTATTGTGCCAACTGGGATTTGCAAACTCTCAGCAATTTGGTTACTGCTGACTCCTAAGGCTAACTGCTGAAGAGCAATTTGCTTTGCTTGAATATAACGATTACGTTCAAAAAGTCTGTACTGTAAAAACTCCCTGATAAAAGGAATGCTAACATTCTTTGATCTAGCATAAGCGTAGCCAATACTAGCTAAGTTAAATAGCGATTGATAGTCAGTAGCTACTCTGAGTGAAATAATTACCCCGTCTTCATCATCACTGCTTGATATATCCCTTACTTCAACTCCCAATTGTTCAAGTAATAATCCCAGTTGTTTCGCGTAAAGAATTCCCTCTCTCTCTAAATATTTTTCTTTATGGAATTCAATTGCATTAACAGAAAATCTAGCATCATGAGAACTGCTACCTGCATGTTTCATTTGATAAGCAATTTTGCATCCATCTCCACCCAACCAGCCACTCAGAAAAGCTTTCTTGACTAAAATATCTCCCTCCATAATCCAATCTGGGATAAAATAAGCCTGGTTCTTTTTTCTGCCTTCTGGACAACCCAAAGCTTTTAGCAGAAAAAACAATGTTCTATTGAGATTGCGGCAACGTAAAATGTGTATGGTAAATTTTCTCTCACCAATTTGACGATCTTTAACTTGCCTTTTGATTTCTAGTTTATCAAAACCTAGAATCTGTAGATCCTCTTTTATAGTCCTGGCATCATCTTCTGTGCCCACAAAGAAATGTGTCTCGTAAATATTGTGTTTTAAATCCTCATATAGATAACCATCAGTCATCACAAACCCAAGTAGTCTGGCTAAAATGGGTAGCCGTGAATTATTAGCTTTCAGAGGCAACAAACCCAATTGAGTAAGTATCTTATCCGCAAAGATATTGCCAACAGAAGTCAGAATTACCTGATCATTATCTGATTCAAAAACTGGATTATCCTGAGCTGGATTAACCAGAATACTATCACCAATTATTAACTCTCTCAACTTCTTAAAACCTTCTTGAGTTAAGGCTAAATGATTGATATCTCCTATTAATTCTCTACCTGTTTCCAAAACTATTTTTTTAGAAAGTGCATTTTTAAAAATTCTTATCTTTTGGACTTTTTGAATTGATTGTTTTTTGGTCTTTGGATCAATTGCGACTAATTTTTGTCCTACCTGAACTTGTAAAGCTTTTATATAACCATTTTCAGTTAAAACCGGAGTTTCCGGATCAATACACCAAGGTGCCCAAAAATCCAAAAGTTTCATCATACAGGACTAAAATAATAACACTATTAAAAATTTTGTAAAGACTTGACAAGTAAAAACTGATATACTAGAGCCCGTTTATGCCCAACTTCCTCTTAGATGACCTAAATCCTATCCAAAAACAAGCTGTCCAAGCCACCGAAGGTCCAGTTCTAATTTTAGCGGGGGCGGGTTCCGGTAAAACTAAAGTCTTAACCCACCGGGTGGCTTATTTAATCCAAGATAAAGGTATACCGCCGGAAAATATCCTATGTCTGACTTTCACCAATAAAGCTGCTGGTGAAATGATGGACCGGATTAGGAAACTTCTCCAAACTACCAACTACCAACTACCAACTACTCCCATCATGGGCACATTCCATAGCTTTTGCGCCAGGATCCTGCGCCGTGAGGGTCGGACCCTGGGACTCCCACCGGGATTTGCCATCTATGACGAAGGTGACACGCTGGACGCAGTAAAAGAAGCCATGGGCAATTTAAACATCCCCACCCAAAAAACTTCCCCCCACTCTGTCCGGACTACCATTTCCGGCGCTAAAAATGAACTCATCTCTTCCCTGGAATACCCCCAATATGCCAGGGGTTACTTTCAGGAAACGGTCGCCAAGATTTACCTGGAATACCAGAAAATTCTAGAGCGTAATCACGCCCTGGACTTTGATGACCTACTACTGTATGTCATTAGGTTATTCCAGGCCGAACCCGCTATTTTAACCCGCTACCAAATTCAATTCAAATACATCTTAATTGACGAATACCAGGACACCAACCCGGCTCAATATCTAATCAGTAAGTATTTAGCCAACCGCCACAAAAACATCTGCGTGGTGGGAGATGCCAGCCAATCAATTTATTCCTTCCGGGGAGCTGATTTCCGCAATATTGTGAATTTTCAAAAAGACTACCCGAATACTAAAGTCTTTAATCTTGAGCAAAATTACCGTTCTACTCAAAATATTCTGGATGCGGCCTTTGCAGTCATTTCCAAAAATAAATCCCATCCAATCTTAAAGCTTTGGACTGATAACGATAGCGGAGAGAAAATTGAAGTGGTGGAAGTGAGAAATGAGATTGAGGAAACCTTATTTATCCTAAATACCATCGCTCACCTCCGAGGTGAGCTTAAGACGACACCAGGATCACACCTCGGAGGTGTAACAAAATTATCTGATTTTGCCATCCTTTACAGAACCAATGCCCAATCCAGATCTTTAGAAGAACAATTTCTAAAAGCCGGCATTCCATATCAACTAGTCGGCGGGGTCAGTTTCTATGCCAGAAAGGAAATTAAAGATGTTTTAGCTTATCTTCGCTTACTGCAAAACCCCAAAGATTCCGTATCCTTAAAACGGGCAGAGAAAATCGGTAAAGGAAGGCTCACCAAAATCATGGAACTCCAAAACGTCATTGCGAGCGAAGCGAAGCAATCTGGCCCAGATAATAACCCCACCCAGATTGCTTCGTCGCCCCGTACCGTACGGTACGGGGCTCCTCGCAATGACGACTTGTCTTGCACTACCCTTGAACTTCTGGACAAGATCCTAGAGGTAGCAGGTTATTTGACTTACCTGGACGATAGTACCGAAGAAGGAAAAATCCGGATAGAAAACGTCAAAGAGCTACGCTCTGTAGCAGAAGAATTTCCTGATCTAACTAACTTTTTAGAAAACGTTGCTTTAATGGAAGCTTCCGATACACCGAAACACCGAAACACTGAAACGCTGAAAAAAGATGCCGTTACCTTAATGACCTTGCATTCCGCCAAAGGCTTAGAGTTTCCGGTCATTTTTATGGTTGGCATGGAAGAAGGTCTATTCCCCCATTCAAGGTCTATGTTAGATCTTCATGAACTGGAAGAAGAAAGAAGACTTTGTTATGTTGGCATTACTAGGGCTAAAGAAAAATTGTACTTAACTTATACCAAGCAAAGGTTATATTTTGGCCAAAGAAGCAATAATTTAGTATCCAGATTTTTAGGAGATATCCCTCAGGATTTAATTTTAAGCAATACCAATTTTCGGGATCAGGATAGCTTTTTAGATGATGTTACTAGTAATATCAATGAGGACGATTGGCTAAAGATTTGATATGGAACGCTACTTAGGCGCCCTTTTAATCATTGTGCTGGCCATATTTGCCAAAAGCTTTTGGCAGCCACCGGCTATTTTAGGCACCTCCACTCCTCCACTTACCGAAACTCTACCGGTTAACCAACCTGTCACTACTGAATCCTCTTTTACGGAAAAGTTACAGGAAGAAGTTGAAGTCCTCGCTAAAAAAGTTATCTATGAAGATGACCCGGAAACAGAAGCCGGGGAAGAAAAAGTTCTGGAAGAAGGAGAGGATGGCAAAAAAACTAAGATATTTAAAATCACATACTCAAAACAAGACACAGACACCCCGGGGGTAGGCTTTGATTCCCCCGGGGTGAAACAGGGTGGAGAATATTCCAGAGAGTTAGTCTCTGTAGAAACTACTCCGGCTAAAGATAAAAAGGTCTTGCGCGGTACCAAAATTGTTTGGAAGACATTGGATACACCTGATGGGGAAATTAAATACTGGAAAAGAATGCGGGTTTATGCTACCCATTATGATTCCCGTTGCCCTGGTTGTAATGAATGGACCGCCATTGGCATGCGGGCTGGCAAAGGAGTCATTGCCGTTGATCCAACAGTCGTTAAACTTCGCTCTCAAGTTTATGTCCCGGGATATGGCATAGCTGTAGCCGGGGATACCGGCGGAGCTATTAAAGGAAATATTATTGATCTAGGCTTTGACGACGCCAAAACAGCCGGTTGGAGTGCTCGCTTCACGGATATCTACATAATTAACTAGCGAGCACGGAAACACTGAGTGTAATCGAAGTGTTGGAGTGCAAGATTTGTAGATATTTACCTAATAAATTAGTATTATCCTAATTCATAAGTCAGCTCAGACTTCTAGCAATTTAATCATTTGATCTTCAGAGTATTCGCAACTTTAAGAAACAGTTCTTTGTTTGCATCTCTCACTCCGTCTGATGCAGTTGTCATAACCAATTGATAATTTCTATTGTTATATTTAGTAGTCAACACCAAATCATTTGCTTCATATTTGTACACCTGCAGGGTCGCATTTTGCCCTATCCATTGTGTTTGTGTTGTAGAGATTAAACCCTGGTTACCTGTAAATGGTATCTCTTCGATAAACAATCTAACTACATAACCTTTCTCCGAGGATCCTGGCTCATTCATAATATAATCCGAGCTCTCAAAGGTAATATCACCTCTGCTTAAATCTATTATCCATGAAGAAGGATAAGATATCGAAAGTTTAGTATTTGTATATGTTTTCCAATTTTCAATAGGAGCTGTAAATTTTGCAAATCTGATGTCAATTTTATTTAGTGGCTTATCTGGATCTTCATCATAATAAACATCCATCTGAAAAGAGCGCGGGTCTCCTTCTTTGTAAATACCCGCATAGCAAATCGCTGGTGCAGGACATCCTCCGCCGCCTCCAACTTTCCATCCCTGCTTAGATTCGTCATTTTCATACCAGTTAACTATTTTATCCTTATCGGTATCGGTATCCTTATCGGTATTTGTTACTTGAAATGTGTAGGTGATAGCCGGTTGGCAAGTTTCTGGTATCTGGCTTGGGCAGACTTTCTCAAGTTTTTTTCCAATAAAAACTGCACCCGGATAAATAGGTATTCCGGCAATCTCGGTAGGTATTGTTTTGTCGGTTGAAGAAATTATTGGGGGCTTTTTATTCTCATTATTCGTTGATTGTTTTCCCAGGTGAAGAAAATCTTCTTTGCCCTGCAAATAAAAAGCCCCAGCAGCCACAACTGCCAAAATAACAACCCCTAAAATAATAAGTTGTACAAAGCCTTTTTGTCTATTCATTTAATTCTGTGAGCTACTGAAACTGGAGTCGACCAAAGTTCTCGCTGGATTTTCTTTGGAATGGCTTTGCCTAAATCTTTTATGAATTTACTGGCTTTAAAGATGTCAATCATCACCGGCTCTCTATCTATGGATACACTAACAATATTACCCTCTTTGGTTTCATAAGAATCATCGATTTTTTTGTCAGAAAGGACAATCATTAAAATATCTTCGTCACTGTCATAGCGTACTTTCATATCTTCCTCTCTTTCCTATATGGAACGTGACTACTTTAATTATACCACCTTTTCGATCCAAAACGATCCTCAAAATATGCTTTTCACCAACTAAATCTAGCGCTGTTTCCTGATTATATTTAGTCGAACCTCTCCATTTAGGATTTTTAATAACTTGTCTAATCTTTCTTTTGGTTATTAAAAACCCATGCTTTGCGACTTCAGAAAATTTCTCTTCTGCATGTTTTGTGTAAACAAGCTTCACAAAATTATCTTAACATGAAGGGTTAGATTTGCTAATGCCCGTACTGCCGGCTGGAAAGCTAAATTTGTGGACATCTATTTAATGAATTAGTTACTTAAATTTAAAGGTTGATACTATTTGGTTAAATAGTTCCTCTGCATCCGCAACCTGTTTTTCGTTCACATCTTCCGGTTTATTACCAACTCTTAAAGCTAATCTATAAATCCAACGGGAATCTTTGGAGAAAAAATCTACCGCGTATAAGTTTTCACTGCCTGCTCTCGGAAATGCTTGCCTTCCTTCCTGCCCTCCAACAAAGATAGTCTTTATTTTATATGGCAAGCCAATATACTCATCTATAGTGTTATAGGGCTTATCTGTTAATTGGTTATAATTTTCAGTACTTGAGAAAGACAATATATATTCGCTACTCGAATCGTTAAACTCCTGGATCAAACTACTGCTATTTTTTTTAATTGGTTTTTGAACCCATCCAGGAGGAAATCCAAAGAATATATCTTCTTTTTTATAAATTTGCCAGTTTGATTTATCTAGTAACCTGAAAGTCTTATAAATGGAATATACTAAATCGCGATCACCTTTACTTACTTGGCTTGTAAAACTCGAAGATAAAATTATAATGTCTTGACCTCGTGCTATCACCATATAAGGCCCTTGCTCAAGGACCCCACAAAGCCCCTCCAAAATAGTTACATCTAGATCCTTTAATGGATTCTGTATCTCAGAAATAGTTTTTATACTGTTTTCACAAACAGAACCTTTCTGATAGGGAATTGTCACTTTATTGACATACTCTTCAGAGGATAATTTGTTTTCATTTCTTACTACATTTATAAAAATACCGGGGGCTTGCATCCCTCGAGTATCGCCTAAAACTGGGGTCAAGAAAGCTACACTTCCATAAACCCCCTCTATGGCTTCTTCATGCCATCTCTCAGGATATTTAAGAGATAATTTATTAACTTCATCTATATACGTTTTCCAGCTAATAGTTTCGTCTGCTTGACTGCTATCTAAGAATTTAAATGTTGGTATAAGTTGACTAACAACTTGAGGATTACCACTAATCACATAAGAATATTTATTGTTGTTAACAATAACAAACAAGGTTTTTCCTGTTTCCGATTGTTCAGGTGTATATTCAAGGAGTTCTGCCGAAAAACCATTTAAAGTAATTTTTTCTACTTTAGTTAATTTTGCTGGTATATGTCCTTCAACTGTCCATTTCTGATATTGTACTTCCTCAGCTAAAGTTGAATTCCTAACTTGAATACTAAATTCATTTTTATCTGTTTTATCTGCAGTTTTAAAACTGGTCAGACTTAAAAAGGTATCACTTTTTGGCTCTTCACTAATAACATAATTGGGATTATATTTGATGCTATATCCAAATTCCGGGTTTGTATATGTTTTCCAACTAGCTGTTTCATCTAAGTTTCTTCTTTCAGCTTCAAATCTGGGAATCTGAATTAACTTGGTATACCACGCCCCTGCTATACCTAACCCAATTACCAAAATTCCCAGCAAAATAAGTATTGGAGCAAATCCTTTTTGCATATTACTTTAGGAATTTAAGTGTGGATAAAATTTTATCCCCATCCTCTCCTATTATCCTAAAAAGATACATCTTTTGATTTTTAGCAATATACATTAATTTCGGAGAGCCCGGCTGATAGGAAACAATTTTATACTTAGCTAATTGTCCACTAATAGTGGCTTCCTGATCCATCACAATATGGCCTTTGGAGGTATAGTCAAACACTCCCCAAACAAAAGGATAATACCAGTATTTATCAAACCACTTATCAACTGATAAGTTATCAGGATTTTCAAAAACCCATACAGACAGCGGGCTTTTATCAAAAGTATTATTTTGATCTAATACTGCCACCGCCCCCAAAAGCAACCCCGGCTCATATCCTACATAACCTTTAAAATTCTTCCTATAATCCCCATTTCCTCTTTTGTTGAACTCTTCTTCCGAATCCTCTTTTACGGTCAGCTCCTTAGAATACTTAAACTCAAAACCCAGGCTCTGATTAGTATAAACAGGACTCTGCAGTAAAGGTGCTGTAGTCTTAACCGGTGCTTTGGATTCCTGGGGTAGTAATTTTGCGGGTCTGAATATAAAAAATCCGGTAATACCTATTATTAATAAACCGACTAAAAGTAGTAGGACGGCAGAACCTTTTTGTTTACACTGAGCATAGTCGAAGTGCATAAAATAATCATAACTCTGCTATTGCCAAGAAACAACAAGTTCTGTTATTATCGGTCAATGGCTAAGAGGGTGGGAGAAAAAACAAAATCAGATATTCCATTTAGGAAAACCAACAACTTATTGGATAAATTATCCTCTTATAAAAATTTCCGCTCTTCAAAAAAGTTTTATATCATTCTTATCATTGCCGGGTTGGTACTTCTTTTTATCTATAAGAAAAACTGGTTTGTAGCTGCAACTGTTAACGGCTCACCAATTACAAACTTGGAATTACAAATGAAGTTAAATAAACAATTCCGCACTCAAATGCTAAACCAATTAATTAATGAAAAGATTATTCTTACTGAAGTCATGAAAAAGAATACTGTTGTCTCAGAAGCAGAAGTTAGCAACAAGATTTCAGAAATAGAAAAAAGCGTCGGTGGAGCAGAATCTCTGAATGCACTTTTGTCCCAGCAAGGGCAAACCAGGGACGGCATCAGAGAACAGATTAGATTGCAACTGAGCATTGAAAAGTTATATGCAAATGAAGCTTCTGTTTCCGGTGAAGAAGTAGCAGCATTTATAGAACAAAACAGTGATCAGTTAAGGGCTACTGATTCCGCCGGCCAGGAAAAAGAAGCCGCTGAACTAATTAAAAGCCAAAAATTATCTCAGATCTTTTCCCAGAAGTTCCAAGAACTCAAACAAAGAGCTAAAGTTCAAGTCTTTTAGTATAATGGTCGGATGGATCTCCGGCCAATCTTGCTACAACAAAAAGCAGCATATAACAAGCTAGTTACCCATGTTATCCAATCTTGGGAGTGGGGAGAGTTTAGAAAATCCTTGGGAATTCCAGTATTACGGTATAGCATTTACCAAAACGGGAAATTATCAAAGGCTTTTCAGCTAACCTTACATAAAATCCCTTTTACCAACCAATATGTTGGTTATTTACCGAAAGGTCCTTTTCCGGATAAAGATTTAACAGAAGCCTTAAAAAAAGTTGGCAAGGAAAATAATTGCGCCTTTATAAAAATTGAGCCGGATATAAAACAGGTTACAGGCAATAAGCAGAGCTTCTCTATGAGTAAGCAGAGCTTGCGACCTAACGGTCTTAGGTTACAGGTTGCAGATGGATTCATTTCATCCCCCAAGCCATTGTTTACCAAATACAACTTTTTATTAGACCTGACCAAATCCGAAGAAGAACTTTTGAAAAGTATGCATCCTAAAACCAGATACAACATACGAGTGGCGGAAAAACATGGGGTTAAAGTAGAAGAAAGAACTGATGACGAGGCTTTTAAGATTTATTTAAAGCTTTATTTTGATACTACCAAAAGACAAGGCTATCACGGCCACAATGAGAATTACCACCGAGAGGTTTGGAAAACTCTCAAAAACGCAGGGATGGCTCGTTTGCTGATTGCTTACTACCAACTACCTGCCCGCAATGCTAGCGCAAGCGCTGCAGGCGGGCCACCTACCACCTACCACCTAACCGCCTGGATGCTGTTAAATTTCAAGGGCACTTTATATTACCCTTACGGCGGCTCCTCTATAGCCCACAGGGAAGTGATGGCTAATAATTTGGTGGCCTGGGAAGCTATTAAACTTGGTAAAAAATTAGGGCTTAAAAAGTTTGACATGTGGGGAGCACTCGGCCCTAATGCTGACCCCAAAGACCTTTGGTTTGGATTCCATAAATTCAAACAAGGATACGGGGGACAACTAGTGGAGTATATCGGCACCTATGATTTAGTCTTCAATTGGCCGGTGTATTGGATGTTTACTTTAATAGATAAATTAACACCTCTTAAGGTTTTTCTGCTAAAATTGCTGGGAAAATAATGGATACTACACTAATAATTTCAGGCGGGATCTTACTGGGTTGTCTCATCAGTCTGTCCTGGTTTGCCGGCTCCGATGCTCCCTATGTTCCTACTAAAATAGGCCAGATTAGAAAAGTCCTAAAAATGGCCGGTGTTAAAAAGGGCAAAAAATTTTATGAGTTAGGATCAGGAGATGGCCGGGTAGTTTTGGAGGCAGCTAAACTTGGGGCCTATTCTTTCGGCATAGAACAATCCTGGATCAGAGTCCTATATTCTAAATATAAAGCCTTCAGATTACACCCCAAGGGTGTAATCGTAAGTTTCTACCATGGGAATATATTCGCAAAAAGTTATAACGACGCGGATATTGTTTATATTTATCTTTTACACAAAGGGGTAAGGAAATTAGAAGATAAACTACAAAAAGAATTAAAAAAGGGAACCGTTGTTATCACCCAAACTTATCACTTCCCCAACTGGAAACCTTTTAAGAAAGAGGGGGATTTCCGGTTCTACCACTCTTAAAAACCCAATTTCTCATTAACCAAAATCAAGGTCAGCCTTTGGGGTTGAACCTCTTTATTGATAATTAAAAGTTTATTTACCGAAGAACCCGCTACACCATAAGCCTTTTTGGCTCTTTCGCTCTCCAGAGGTAAACTATGTTCATAAATACGCCTAATTCCCTCTTTTGTATTTTTAACGATTTTTTGCACCCCCACCACCCAGATTATTTTCAATGCGCCATATGCATAGGCTGGCAGCTGACTACCGGTATTTGAGGCAATTAACACATGTCCGTCTTCCGTGACAGCATGAACACTACCCAAAGCATACTGTGGCGCTGCTCCCAGTTTATTCATCTCCTGGGCCTGGGTAGCCCGGTCCATGGCATAGAGCTTATCTCTAACCGGCTTAAATTTGCTGTTTTCTTGGTTTATTTCTACAGACAAACCAATAGTGTCTAAGGTGGTGGAGGTCATGGTCATGACTTCGCTGCCGGCCGGAACCTCTCTCAAAACCAGCTCTTTCGCCTCCTTACCGGTTTCCACAAATTTGGCCTCAATGCCATTTGCCTTTAAACTTTCTATTGTTTTAGCAATTGTTTCTTTATTTGCCGGTTGATCCCATTTGCTCATAGTAATTGAGTGAGGAAAAAATTATATAACAATTAATTTCTTTTGTGAATGTGACAGTTGCCTTAAGCCTTGTTTTTCCAAAACAAATAAGTCTTCAATTCTTACCCCCCCAAAATTTTCTAAGTAGATTCCCGGCTCAATCGAAAAAACCATTCCTTCTTTTAAGGCTTCCTTGCTTCTAGGTGAGAGGCTGGGATGTTCGTGAACTTCCAAGCCAATTCCATGACCTACTGAATGAGGAAGTGTCGGATACCCTTTTGAGATAATATAATCTCTGGCTACTTTATCTACTTCCGCAGCTTTAATCTGTTTATCAGTTTTGATGACATAATTTATATAATCCACTGATTTTTGCTGGGCTGCCAATACTGTCTCGTAAATTTCCTTTTGCTTACTGGTTGGTTTACCAAAAAACACCGTCCTGGTCATATCAGAACAATAATTATCATATTTAACACCGAAGTCGAGAAGGACGAATTGCCCTTCACCAGTCAATTTTGTATTACCTGTTTGATGATGCGGCACGCTGGAGTTTTTACCAAAAGCCACAATCGGTGGAAAAGAGAGTCTCGCTCCTTTACCTTTAATGAAGTTTTCCAACTCCTCCGCCACCTGTTTTTCAGTTACTCCAGTCCTAATCTTTTTTACAATATAATCGAAAGCCAAATCTCCAATCCTACAAGCTTTTTCTATTTTTTTTATTTCTTCCTTAGTCTTAATACTTCTTAATCCAGCAACCTCAAAATGTTTTTTTTTAAAATGCTTGCTTAAAGATTTGTGTTCTGACACCGTTAAATTGTTTTCCTCAATCCCTAACCGTTTTATTTCTTTTTGGTGTTTTTTAAAAAGATCTTTCATGGATTTTTTATGTCCTCTTTCAAAAAGGGTTAATTGGGGGACTTGTTTTTTGACTGCCTCAGAATACCTGGCATCAGTAATGATATAGGCAAAATCGCTGCCGAGAAAAATATACGCCTCCCGTTCCAGGGGTGAAAAGTTGGCATAACCGGAAAAGTAGATAATATTGGAAACTGAAGAGACTAGAACCGCATCCAATTTTTCTTTTAAAAGTTTCTCTCTAAGGCTTTGTATCCTGTGCTCAAACATGCCCTCATTTTACCATGATATAATCGCCTCAATGAAACTACTGCATTTTTCTGACCTTCATATTGGCATGGAAAATTACTCTAAATTGGATCCGGAAACAGGGCTTTCCACCAGGCTGCTGGATTTTTTCAATACTTTTGATTTTATAGTTGAAACAGCCTTTAAGGAAGATGTTGATGCAGTGATCTTTGCCGGGGATGCCTATAAAACCCGTGACCCTAATCCCACCCAACAAAGGGGCTTTGGACAGAGGATTGCCAAAATAGCTAAAAAAATACCGGTGGTTTTAGTGGTGGGAAATCATGACACCCCCAATGCCGAAGGCAAAGCCAACACCTTGGATATTTACTCAGCCCTGGAGATAGATAATGTCTGGGTCTCCCGGCATCCGGAGATTTTGCAAATTCCCACCAAATCAGGCAACCTGCAAGTAGTAACTCTCCCCTGGCTTCACAAGAACGACTACAAAACCATTGCCGAAAAACTAAAATTACTCTATGACAAAATTAAACCTCCGGCATCCGCCGGACCTGCTATTTTAGCTTCCCATGCTGAAATAACCGGGGCGCAATTTGGCAGTGAAAAAGGTATGGCCATCACCAATGATGTTACCATCCCCCTGCCGCTGCTACAGGATAAAAGGCTAAATTATGTGGCGCTGGGCCATATCCACAAACACCAAGTGCTGTCAAAACCAGGCGACTCCCTCTTAATAGTTTACTCCGGCTCGCCCCAGCGGGTAGATTTTGGAGAAGAAAAAGAAGAAAAAGGGATCTGTCTGGTAGAAATAGGGGGTAACCCGTCGCACGTAGCACGTAGCAAATTAACTGCAACCTACAACCTACAACCTAAGAGCGGCAGCTCGCAAGCTTCGCTTACAACCTTCCGTTTCATTCCCACCAATGCCCGCAAATTTCTAACCATTACCATAAGCCTCGATCCCAAAGACACCGACCCCACCCAAACCATTATTAAAGAAATTGAAAGCAAAGATATCAAAGACAAAATAGTCAAAGTAGTAATCAATATTCCGGCTGAGTGTGAGCAGGAAATAGAAATGGACCAGATTAAAAAAGTTTTGAAGGATGCCAATTTTATTGCCGGCATTTCCCGAAATGTTGAAAGGGTTGAACGGGCCAGACTGGAAACCTCCGAGGTAGAAAGCCTTACCCCTATCCAGGCTTTGCAAAAATATTTTGAAAGTAAAAAATATTCCCCTGAAAAACAGAAAAAATTAGAACAATACGCTGCCCAGTTACTGGAAAGTTAAAATAGTTGTCATTCTGAGTGATTAACGAAGAATCTCCAGACTCGTTCTGGAATAAATCTAGAGATCCTTCACTACGTTCAAGATGACAAAAAGAAAATTATGATACCTAATTTACTTAAATTATCCAACTTCACCAGTTACGGCGAAGATCCTCCGGAACTGGATTTTACTAAATTTAAACTGGCGGCCATTTCCGGATTAAACGGAGCCGGCAAATCATCTCTACTTGATGCCATAACCTGGTGTTTATGGGGCACTTCCCGGGCTGGGGATTCCTCGGACGATCTTGTCCATTTGGGTGCCCAGGAAATGAGCGTGGAATTCTCTTTTGAACTGGACAACCACCTTTATACCGTTAAAAGGAAACGGATCAAAAAAGGCGGCGGCCAAACAGCTTTGGAGCTTTGGTCCAATTCCCACAATTTAACTGAGGGAACAATTAAATCCACCCAACAAAAAATAATAGATAGCCTGCACTTAAGTTTTGAAACCTTTACCAATTCTGCCTACCTTCGCCAGGGCCATGCCGATGAATTTACCACCAAGGGTCCGACTGACAGGAAAAGAATCCTGGCAGATATTTTGGGACTGGACCACTATGATAAGTTGGAAGAAAAAGCCAAAGAAAAATCCAAAGAAGCCCAAACTAAATTGACCCTGCTGGATTACCAGCTGCTGGAAATAGAGGCTGAGTTATCCCAAAAAGAAGATCGTTCAGCAAAGAAAAAGGCAGCCGAAAATAAAATCACTGAAGTTGAAACACAAATCAAAACCTTGGAAGAAAAGTTAAAAACTCTGCGGGAAGAGCGGGAAGCGCTAAATTTAGCTTCCGAACAAAGGAGAAAAATAGAACAAAATTATTTGGAAAATAAAAAAGAATTAGAAGAAATCATCACCCAAGGAAAAAACCGCAAAAGTAAAATTGACTCTCTTAAATTGCAACTGGAAAAACTACAGGGAGTTACCGGAGAATTGGAGAATCTTAGATCCCTACAATTAGAAAAAGAGAGTTTAGAAAAAATTAAACAGGAGCGGTTGGAAATAGAAAAAAAATTATCCGATATTACCGGAGAGATTAATTTAAAAAAACAACAGATACAAAATATTCAGAACGAAATTAATAAATTAACCGCTCAACTTAGCGCATCATCAAAAACAGGCGCCAAGTGTCCTACTTGTGGACAGGAAATCGGCAAAGCTGAAAAATCCCATGTGCACAGTCAACTGACAACTCAAATTACAG
>CAZKCV010000006.1:0-64155 GCA_964551605.1 uncultured Gammaproteobacteria bacterium
AAATGAGTTTATTTGTTATCTTGTTATTGCTTTTCTTGTGATTTATGATTTAAATGGTGTTAAAATACTCCCCTATGGATGAAAAGGAACACAAAAAAGCCCAATTTAATAAAATTTACGCTAACATCCCATTGGGTCTAAGAGATGAAATTGTGGTTGTATTGGAAAACAACGAACCATTATCCTGGAATGCTGCCAAAATAGAGATTGATAATGATACAGATAAGGTAGATGAAATCTTAGACAAACTTAATCGGCTAGGTTTGTTAAAAGAGCATTCGGAAGACCAACATGGACACGAATAAGGAAGACAAAAAGCTTCAGGAATACATTAAAGAGCTGGTGATAGCCAGAATTAACGCTCTCTCTAAAGATTTGGAGATTTCAGTCGGTGGTGAAAATATTACCAGAGAGCAGATTGTAGAAAGCGTTAAAGAAGGTAATGAACTTGGCCAAGAGATCATTGAAATGCAGTTAAAATTCCTAAGAGATATTGCTAGAGGTAAAATCTACCAGAGTGAATAATTCCATCCTCATCACCAGACCTAATCATGATTTCCCTACCACTTACCTCTACTTCTGGAGTGAGTTGGTAATAGATGAGGCAAAAAACAAAGGGATCACAGTATTGGATTTAGAGGGTAAGAAAGCCAGCAAGCAAAAATTTGTTAGTTATATCAGCAGAAACAATCCTCACCTAATTTTTCTAAATGGTCATGGATCAAAAGACTCTGTGGCAGGATATGATAATGAGGTATTGCTTGATGAGGATAACTGCGAAGCGCTGCTTAGAGAAAAAATAATTTATGCTAGGAGTTGTGAGGCAGGGGCAAAATTAGGTCCATTTAGCATAGAAAAAGGCGCAGCTGCTTTTATTGGTTACAATAAAGACTTCTGGTTAATCCGCTCAAAAGAACGGGGTACTAAACCATTAACTGATCCAATTGCTAAACTCTTTTTAGAGCCATCAAATCTGGTACCTATTACCTTAATCAAGGGAAATAGTACCCAGGAGGCATATCAAAAATCCCAAGAGAATATGAGAAGAAACTTTAGTTACATGATTTCCAGTAAATCTTCCCTAGAAGAACGAGATGCTGCCTTTTTTCTTTTTTCCAATTATACTTGCCAAGTGATATTGGGAGATAAGCAAGCTTGTTTAAATAAATAAACCCCATGTAACTAGTGAGACATTTTGATTTACGCTACTTGTTGCCTGCTAAGTTTTTCTTTATTATGCAGTAACAAACTTTGTTTGTATTTGGCTGTTAAGGTCTCAAGCTGCATAAGAAGCTCCTCGTTGCTCACTCCCTCATACCGGTCCTTTACAGTGACTTCATGACTCCCGATCTCTGTTGGTAAGCCTAGCTCTATCCTTTGAATTTCCCAGGCTTTCTCAAAATCAGCCATAGTAATCTCACCCTGGGGGTTTTCCCTTAGCTGCTGTCCAAACTTAATCATGATTGCCCGGGTGATTGTTAAAATTTCCATCTTGGATATTGCCAACTGTTCGATAGCTTTTTTGACTGCCTCTTCTTTTGCCGCCTGATGGATTGCCTGGGATCTTTCAACCCACTGGTATTTTGCAGACCAGCTTTTTAACGTTTTAAACGATGGCTTTTTGAATTTTAGCCCATATTCGGCCCATGTTTGGTGCAATTTTTGGATGGAAGGAGCAGGCATGCTGCTGTATGCCAAAAGTGCCTGATGCTGCATTATATTTTCTCTAGCCGGTTTATCGCTCATACTGCTACTAGTCCTGGTTGCAAAATTTGTTGCATATACTTGTAGCTATAATCAAGTGGCTGATATGGTATAGTCCACTCATAGGTTCTGAATGTATTAAGCAAAGCCAACCGACCAAAGGGAGGTTAAAGGGCCAAACTTGTTTAGCCCGGCAACCGACCAAAGGGAGGTTAAAGGGCCAAACTTGTTTAGCCCGGCAACACGAGTAAAATTTTCCTAAAAAGAGTAGGTGCCAAGCTAGTCCACCTGGAAGGTGGGCTTAATTCATATCAAGTACCAGTCCACCCCAGGTAAAATTTTGTGCCCCCAGACCCTCCCCTGTTTGCGGATTGAAATATTCCCGAAACCCTGATTTTTGAATTAAATTAATGGAGGTTTCCTTAATTTGTGCCGCAATATCACCAAAATCATAATTTAATAATCCTTTGTAGATAAGCCAATTAACTGCTATCCAGGTTGGCCCCCGCCAAAACCCTTTTGGGTTAAATGCAGGTTCGTCTATTGAAACAGTGGGGACCGGAAATTTTGTCCAGAACTCTTTTTTGTTTAATAAGTGTTCAACTATTAATTTCTTTGCTTCTTCTTGGTTTAAGATTTCGGCAAATAAGGGCGTAAAGATAGCCCAGGTTTTTACTTTTATTTTTTGGTAGCCATTCCCGTAAGTTGAATAAAAAATGTCATCTTCCAGCATAAATTTCCTCATGGCTATGGAGATATTTCCTGCTTGTTTCATAAAGTAGACGGCATCTTCCTTATTCCCCAACCGTTCGGCAATTTGGGCAAGCAACTTTAGATTCGCTACCATAATGGCATTAAACGGTACATCTTTAACCCAGAAAAAATTCCTCATGCAGAAAGGTGCGTCAAATTTGCATTTAATATTTTGATTAACAAGCTCAAGACGTCTCTTAAGATTCTGATCTAATGTTTGTTTAGGAGGTAAGTCCAGAGGTGGATCAAAACGGGGTGAGTTATCTTCCCCTGACTCATCGGGATTCATAATTCCTATCAAATGTTTTTCGTGGGGATCCCTTTCATTGAGTAAATATTTGTAGAAGTGGTAAAGGGGGGCATAGGTTTGCATAAGGAAGTTGATATCCTTATCTTTTTTAAAAATCTGCCACACTGCATAGGCCAGCATGGGTGGTTGGGTAATGGTGCTTGTTTTGTCTTTTCCCCATTTAATGGTAGGAAAAGCTACTTTCTTATTATTCTCCCAATAAATCATGTGCGGAATCATGCCGTTTTGGAACTGTTTTGACAGCAGGGCCAAAATTTCCTTTTTTGCGTCTTCTGCTTTGAAATGGGATAGGATGATGGCATGAAAACAGGAATCCCAAAGCCATTGGTAAGGGTAGGTATCAGGGGAAGGGACCGTATATTGCAGACCTGATGCCCGGCGGCGGTTTTGTTTCATCAGCTGGAGGCAGGTACTTGCGGTGCTGGCCATAAATATACTATACCAAAACTTTAAGTTTATTTAAGAAGAAAATGACATCTTCCGGATCTTTTAAGTAATACTTTGCTTTTGATTGGCGCTTCCTGCCTACGGTTATGGTAATTTCTTTATTCAATTTTTGAAAAGTATCCTCGTCAGTCTTGTCGTCGCCGATAACAATAGCCACAGGTTTTTTCTTGGTCAGGGCGGCAATTTTCTTCATAACCATATCTGCAAAATAGCCCTTATTCCAAGCAGCTTTGGGAAGTATCTCCAGCACTTTTTTTCCTAAAATTGTAGAAACTAACCCCTGTTTTTTAATATTCTTTAATATTTTTTTAAGTGATAGTTTAAGTTGCGGGATTCGCTGTTTGTCTACTGCCCTAAAGTGAAATGCCAGCATTATTTTTTTATCTTCAATAAATGCCCCGTTAAATTGGTCAGTCACTTCCTGCAGTTGTTCCTTTATCTTTCTGATGGCTATTAAGCCGCTCTTTTTTACAGGAAAAATATATTGTTTATGCTGGATTTCTCCTTTGAAGCCGTGTTTACTGGCATAGATTATATCCGGTATCCCGACCCTTTGTTCCAGATCATTCAACTGCCTGCCGCTTACGACCGCTACATAAAAGTTGGGTTTTTGACAAAGGCTTTGTAATAATCTTTGGGTTCCTTTTGAAATGTTTGCCAGTTTTGGTGATTTGACGATGGGTGTGAGTGTGCCGTCAAAATCAAGGAACAAAACTTTCGGACAATCCTTCTTCAGCAAGAGGGTGATTTCATCAAGATCCTGCCATAAGTATTTCATCCCAGTCCCACCATTGTTTTTAGAAGTTCCGCTGACCAGCGGTAAACATTATTATTTTTGATTATTTCCCGCATATCCTGCATTCTCTTTGCTTGTTCCTTGGGTGGCATTTCCAGGGCTTCCCTGATTGCATCAGCAGTCTGTTCGCCGTTGTATGGGTTGACAATAAGGGCATCTTTAAGTTCTCTTGAGGCACCGGTATACTGGCTGAGTATTAAGACACCTTTATAGTCATCTCTTGCTGCTACATACTCCTTTGCCACTAAGTTCATCCCGTCATGCAATGATGTGATTAGACAAAAATCAGCTACCCGATAGAACTTTTGAAGTTCGGTGTGGTTATGGTGTTTTTTAAGAAATATAATCGGCTTCCACTTACCCTTCTTAAACTGTGAGTTAATGCGTTCAACTTCTTTTTCAACTGCTTCAGCAAACTCGCTCATTTTCTTAATTTTACTTCTTGAGGGAGGAGCAATCTGGATAAAGGTAAAATTTGATTGATATTGGGGGTTTTCAGTCAGGAAAATTTCAATGGCCTTTAACCGTTCCAGAATGCCTTTAATGTAATCAAGCCTGTCAACTCCCAGCCCGATATATTTTGTTTTTATCCCCAGATTCTTAACCAGTGCATGGGATTCTTTTCTGTTATTTTCTATGGTTTGTTTATCCAGGCCATTACCATTTGAAAAAGCAATACTGATGGGAAAAGGTTTAACAAACGATTTATGGTTATTTCTGGTAATGGCAAATTGCTCAAAATCTATTAATGACTCCAATTCCCTGCCTACTGTTTCAATGAAATTATTGCAGTAAAGTTGAGTATGGAAACCGACTAAGTCGGCACCTAATATTCCTTCCAGGACTTCTCTTTTCCATGGACAAATACTAAAGGATTCCGGATTAGGCCAGGGAATATGCCAAAAAAGCCCGATAACCGCACTGGGCTTTTGCATTTTTACCATCCTTGGGACCAGGGCAAGTTGGTAATCCTGGATTAAAACAATTGGCCTTTCCTGTTTCCTGATCTCCGCCAGGATTGTTTTTGCAAATTTTTCATTTACTTTATAATACTGTTCCCAATCTTCTTTTCTAAAAGTCGGGCGGTTATGGGCATTATGGCAAAGCGGCCACAACCCCTCGTTAGAGAATCCAAAATAATATCCTGCCTCTTCTTCTTCGGTCAACCAAATCCGTTTGAGGGTGTATTTTGGTTCGTCAGGCGGAACTTTTAGCCTATTGTTTTTATCCACTACTAACTTATCCGCATCCCCGCTCCCGTTAGCTATCCACATGCCTCCGCATGCCTGCATTACAGGTTCGATTGCTGTGACAGGCCCGCTTGCCGGCATATAATAAGTGATCTTACCGTTGCTTTTTGTATGGATATAAGGTTCCCTGTTTGAAACCATAAAGATAGTCCTGCCCTTTAAAATGTCTTTGATAAATTCCTTCAGTCTTTCTGCTGTCCATGGAGAGTTAACTTCTTCAAGCCGGAGCCTGGCTTCTTCACTGGCTGTTGATCGTGCTTCCTGTAAGCTCCTTCTGATATTGGTAATTTCATTTACCAGAGGGCGGAAAAACAATGAATTAACGGGTCTTCTGGAATCCGGTTCCCGTTCTCCTGATCTTGCTACCTTAAGTGATTCAACGAGGCTTTTTATTGGTGTATAGATAAGCCATTTTATTAAAAGAAGGGTGGCCAGGGATAATAAAGAGGCCTGGATAAAGAGTCTGAATAAGTTGTTTTTCCAGATGTCTTCTATTCTGGTATTAATATATTCGGCATTTTGAGCAATCATTAATGCCCCAACTACACTTTCTTTGTCATGAAGAGGGGTTGCCAGCAAATATATTTTATTATTATTAAGCTCAATAAAATCACCTGTAGCCTGGTCCAGGTCCATGGCGTCCGCGGCGGTTTGTTTTGCCTTAGGAATTTCTGAAGTCAGACTTGAAGAAGTAGCAACCGGGTTTGCCTTATTATCATAAATGTTCATCCCCACCAGTCTTTCTTTGTTTTCGAATCTATTTACCATAGATTGCAGTTGCTGGTCTGATTTATTGATAAAATTTGGTTCAACAGCCTCTTTTAAGCTTTCGGCCAGCAGGGTGGAACGAAATTCCAGATCACTCTTGAGCCTTTGTTCTTCCCGATAAACCTGGGAGGCAGTGAAAGCGACTACAATAAGAGTTATAATTACTACAATTACAGAGACCGCAATCAATAACTGTTTCATTCAATGTATTATACAGGAAAAAGATAAGACTGTAATCCGTGCTAGTTTGACTGATGCTTCGGAGGGTTTTGTAATGAATCTTTTTTGTTCTCTTTTGCTTCTTCTTTATTTTGTGCAGCCGGATTATCAGGAATCTGATTTTGGTTTTCCTTTTGCTTGCTGACTGATTCAATTGCCTGCTCTAAGCCTTTTATTGCCTGTTCAGGGGCTTTTTCTATGACCTTTTGTAAAACATTAATTGCTTTTGTTTTATCTTTTTGTAATCTTTCCTGCTCATTTTGTCTCCGTTTTTTAATTTCCGAGTTAATATAGATTTTTAGTTCAGGAGGTGTAATAGTTAAAACTGCTTCTTCACTTGCAGTTTTAATTTGATATAGCGGGTCTCCGGGTAAACTGTATTGAGCGGCATAAACTACCCCGATGCCCGGTAAGACAAGAAATAAAAGCATTAAAAAGGCAAACCGATATAGAAATGGATGGTTTTCTTGTATTTTGGGACCGGAAATTTTGTTAAGAAGGCGCATCCTGGCGTTTTTTCTAAAAACCGGGTCAGGATTTATACTTTCTAAGTTTCTTAATTCCCTTAAAAATCGTTTTATATTATTATCTTTCATTTTTTTAATCATTTTCTAATAACCGCCTTAATTTTTTTAGTGCCCTGTTTTGTAAAACCCTGACATGGCTAACCGGCTTTTGTAGGATGGTACTGACTTCTTCATTAGTTTTTTCCTCTACAAATTTCAGGATGATAATTTCCTTATAGGCATCAGATAGTTTTTCCAGCGCCCTTAAAGCAGCTTCGTAAGTTAACTTAAGTTCAGTATAGTCCAGCGGAGATAAATTGTTATCTTCTAACTCCGTTATGGCTTCAAGTTGAACATATTTTTTTTGAGTCCGATAATAGTCTATTACCGAATTTCGGGCTATGCGGAATAGCCATGCTTCAAAGGGTGCTCCTTCATCCTGAAATCCATTCAGCCCTTCCCAGGCCTTTAAGAATATATTTTCCGTTAAATCTTCCGCCTCCTCCTTCATACCTACTCTAAAATAAACAAAACGGTAGATTTTCCCCAGTAATAAGTCATAAATTTTTCCATATGCTTCCCCGCTCCCTTCCCGAGCTTTCCTGACCAGTAATTTTAGGCTTTCTTTCGTAGTGTATTAATTATAACGAAAGATTGGAAAATGTGTAACATGTTATGTTCTTAAGTTATTTTCGTTTTACTTATTAGAGATGGATATGCAAAGAAGTGCAAATAATTTACAAGTCAGTAATGCTATCGAATTTTGGGGATTATTTTGTTTCGTTTGTGACAAAGATTTTATCCTAAAAAGGAAGCTTTTTCAGGGCAAGCGGGATATGAAATGCCCCCGGTGCCACACAAAAGAGGCTGTGATTACCAATGTTTCAGATCAGGTCAGGTAGATTATGAAGTTACACAACTTAAGATCGAGGTCTTGACAAAGTTTTCAAAAGTGCATATCGTAGGAATTGTCCGGCCGATGCATAGGTTTGGGGCTTAATGCCAGAAAGCCAGGTTTCTAGAGACCGGCCCAATGACAGGATAAAAGTTAGTTGTGTGTGGTTCTAAGAAGTGCAGATGGAAACATTAGTGCTTCGACAAAAAAATCTGTCCACAAGGCAGATTTTTTTGATTATATGAAAAGATTTCTGATATTACTTGGTTTAATTTTAATTATTATTGTTCCCTTTTTCATTCTGACTAATCTGATACTTAAAAATCTGGAAAGGAAAGCTGAGCAGAAGGTTGAAAAGAAGCCTCTGGTTAATATCCGGGAAGATAACAGGACTAAAGTTAAATACCCTGATGATTTTACTATTGTGCTGGTTGGTGATTCAATGACTGAACGCTTAGGCAATTCGGATGAGATACGGGCCAACTTAAAAAAATATTATCCGGGGAAATCAATTGAGGTACTAAACTATGGTTTTGGTTCCACTAATATTTTATCAGTAGAAAAAAGACTGACGGAAAAGTCTTTTTATACCCGGGAATTCCGGCCGATTTTAGATATTGCTTTTGATGTATTAATCCTGGAATCTTTTGGTAATAATCCCCTTTCGCAGTTTCCTTTGGAGGACGGCTTAAAAAAGCAAACTCAAGCTTTGGACCGGATTGTGGATTTGATCAGAAAGGGAAATCCCGGCTCAAAATTAGTTTTTCTGGCCACCATTGCCCCTGATAAATTTAACTTTGGCAAGGGGGTGCTGGATTTATCGGATAAGGAACGGGAAAAATGGGCTTTAGAAAGAACGGAATATATTAAAAATCATATAAATTATGCCAAATCCCACAATATCCCGCTGATTAATGCTTATGAAAATTCCTTGACAAAAGACGGCAGCGGCCGGGCAGATTTTCTTTCCAAAGACGATTATATCCATCCTTCCCCGAAAGGGGTGATCTTTATTTCGGAACAGATAGCAACCTCGCTTTATGAATTTAGGATATTAGAGCAATAGACTATTTACTTTTTCTTGTTTTTTGGGCCAGGCTGATGTTGTGCATATAAGCCCTTTGTTGTTCTTCGGTTGGCTTTTTTCTTTCAGGGATACCGGGCCGATCCGTTGCCTCGAAGATATCGCCTTTGATATGAGTTGGGACAGAGCCCAGGTTTTCTATTACCTCCCTGGCATCATCCGTATCAGGCACCAGTTCATCTTCTTCTATATGGGCTGATTTTTTGTTGATCATCCAGGTTTGGGTATCCCAGTTGCCATTTTTGCGTATGCCGGCCAGCCGTATTACATCTCCGCCTTTTTCGCCAACATCATGATACCTGAAGGCAATAAATTCTTCCTTGGGGTGGACCACAATCCGGTACCACTCCCCTTCCCCGACTGCTCCGGGTTTTTCCCTAATATTTTTTTTAGCACCGCTTGCCATATCTGTATTTCCTAACAATAAAGAGATTAGACCTTTAAGATGAAAGTTTGATTAATGAAGTTGAAGAAGTCTGTAAGAGAAATATTTGCCGGAATATGGTATATATGCAAATATGTCAAAAGAAGCGCTGCTTTTTCCGGGTCAGGGGATTGCCACTAAGTGGATTTTAGAATATTATAAAAAAATTGCTGTCGAGGCTCCTGAACTGACTCATTCTTATATCTCCCTAGTTCAGGATGCTTTAAATAAAATTCACGGCTCAAGAGCATATAATATCCAGTCTGCTCTGGTTGGCGAATCTCCGGAGCTTTTTGAAAGAACCGAATTTTATCAGCCCGTTGTTAGTGCCTTAAGTTTGGTCGGTAATGCATTTAGTTATGCGGGTTTAAATGCAGAATATATAGCCGGTCATAGCCTGGGAGAATGTACCGGCGTAATTGCGGCAGCCGGGATGTCAGAAGAAGAAGGTTTAAATTTCATCGGCTGGCGGGGATTATTCATGCAGCAAGCTGCAGATAGAACCCCCAGTGGTTTAATAAATGTGACAGGTTTAAATCCTGAAAAAATAGCAACATTGTGCCGGGGTATGAATGGCAAACCGCGGGCTGCCGTGGCTTTAAAAAATGCCCCCCCGGCAGTAGTGTTGGGATGTTCTAAAGAATATATTCCTGACTTGGTTCAGCAAGCTACCGAAGCCGGAGCCATAGCAGTAACCGTTTTAAGTGTAGCTGCTGCTTTTCATACGCCTTTTATGGAAGAGGCAGCAGAAAATTTAGCAGAAAAGTTACCGGAATATAATTTTCAAAGATTAGAAGTCGCCGTAATAGCCAATTTAAACGGTGAGTCCGTGAAGAAAGGAAATATCTATCCCCGGGAAAATCTCGTTAACAGTCTGACCAAACCCGTTGAATGGATGGCCACTATGGAATTTCTCAAAAACAAAGGGGTTGAAACATACAGAATAGAAGGACCCGGGAGCACCTTAAAACAGCTATGCACTTTCAATGGTATTCCCAAATCTCAAATCCGGGGAACATTTGGAAAGTTTATTTGATAGCTAATTTAACGGGCTCTATCAATTCTTCCCCAATTAGAGAGCCATTCCCGGGGTTGGTCTGGTCTTTTAATACAGAAAATGACCGGATAGGAGTAGCTAAAATCAGTTAATGATTGTCTCTGTAAGTTATCGATCAATCCCTTTTTAGTAATCCATTCTGGTACCGAAAAAATCCACGTTTCGCCGCTTTCTGTATTTTTCCTGGAAAACCTTAGCCGGCCACTTCCCCACTGCCGTCGGTCGCGGGAATGGGATATTTTTGCAACAAAATGGGAATCTGGAACCTCAGTCCAACCTGAATTATTTATTTTGGTGGCATTCGCATAAGACCTAAGAAAAGTATTAGTACTATCAGCCGGTTCTTTAAATCTTGTAGCGCCTACTTTTGCCCCTACCAAGTTTTCCCACTGAAAATAAGTTGTCAGGTAGGTGGGCTCTGTATCAAAACGCCCTTTCCTCGTTTCATACGTACCTGCTTTGGCATCTTCTAAATCTGCCAATGGAAACTCAGCATATAAAGGGATTTGAGAGTTAGTCTCGTATTCCATTGAAGCCAGCCTCGGTACACGGGATACAGGATTGTTAGTTGTTACACTGATTCCAGCCCGCATACTCTGCATATCAGCCAGTTGGTCTTTAACGCAAAGAGGATGTAATAACATGGGGGCAAAATAACCTGCCCCGATGCAAATTTGTAACCCGTCAGAGTTATAAGTTACTTCCCCATAAATCAAAGTATTTCCAAGTTGATGTAAGGTTCGCCGGAGTTTTAGCCCATATGTTTGATTATAGTCCACTTGAACCCTGGTGCCTGAATCCCTATCTTCTGCCTCAAATACAGCTTTTACGTCGCCATAGTCGCTATCTTTTCCGAGTTTGATTAATTTATAAGGAATTTCCTTTTTTCCGGTTTCAGGATGCTTCCAGGTGAGAGAATTAGTTAATTCAGGTGCGGATTCACCATTAAAAGCAGCCTGGAATTTTGCAATATTGGCTTCCCGCTCAGCTAATGCTTTAGACATAATTGGCCGATCTTACTATAAGGTCGTATATAATGTCAAGAACTATTGAAATTCGGTTTATGTTCGGTATATAGTGAAGTAGTTGGTATTAAAATCCTAAAATATGCTGCCCAATCGAGTCTATTGTTATGTTGATGAAACCGGCCAGGATACTGAGGGAAAGGTGTTTGTTGTATCAGTAGTTATCCCAAAAAATAGAGATGAAGTTTTAGAGTATGTAGAAGATGTTGAAGTAAAATCGGGTAAAGGTAAGTTTAAATGGGGCAGGGCTAAGCCAGAAAATAGGGAGAAATATTTAAAAACTATTCTCAGCCAAAGAAAGTTTCCTCTCAAAATCTATTACTCTTATTATAAGGATACTAAAGAGTATAAAACTCAAACAATATTAACAATAGCTAAAGCTGTTTTTGCCATCAAAGATTATAAAGAACACAGATTTATTTTTTTAGTAGATGCATTAGGTAAGAAGGATCAAAAATATTACGGATCAGAGCTTAGGAAATTGGGTGTTCCCTCAAGGGAAGTTAAGGGAGTAACAAGGGACCAAAGCGATGCTTTAATAAGGCTCGCAGACAGCATTGTTGGATTTGTTAGAGACATACTTGAAGGCGGTAACACAGAGAAGCAGATCTTGCGATCTAATGACCTTAAAAGGCTTAAGATTTTATATAAAGAAGCAGTGGAGGAAGAAGTGCTGGTTGAGGTTTAGCCAGAAAAAACCCCCTATTGCTAGGGGGAGCAGCCTAGGTCGAGGTTTCGACCAGCTCACCTATACGATTAGTCTTCGGCTGAACTTTAACTGAATACTATCACAAAACCCTATCTTTGTCAAAATTCGAGTTGTTAATTAACTTTACTCCGTAAAATAATCATAAACTGCTTTGGAGATAATGGCTATTTTTTCCTGGGCTCCGGCCGGAGAGTTGCTTTCCGACATGACTACTATTATGTAGTCTCCTTTTTCAGAAAAAATTATTCCTGAATCATGTTTAAACCAGCCTACCTCTCCGGTTTTATTGGCTATCTTAGCTTCAGCAGGCAGTTTTTTAGGTAAACCGTCAGTAAGCTTTTGGTTTTTTAAAAGATCAAACATTTCCTGAGTAGACTGTGTATCTCCCAGTTCCCCTTTGTATAGTTTTTCATAAAAACGGGCAATATCCCGCGGGGTAGAAACCGGAGAGCTGTGGCCTTCAGTGCGTACTAATGAATCATTAAAGCCCTGTTGTTTTAGCCACTCCTTAACCCGCGAAACCTTTACTTTTTCAGTCAGCATTAAGGCAGCATAATTGTGGGAGATGGTAATCATCTGATTTAAGGCGCTTTCTATAGTAAAAGACATGGTGCCGTTTTTAAGTTCTGCCGATTCAGAGGCAATTTCAAATTTTCTGTTTAAGACAGCTATATCCCCGGTGATGGATTCATCAGCTGAA
This sequence comes from uncultured Gammaproteobacteria bacterium, assembly GCA_964551605.1. Lineage (GTDB taxonomy): Bacteria > Patescibacteriota > Microgenomatia > Daviesbacterales > UBA10151 > UBA10151. The sequence goes on from CAZKCV010000006.1 coordinate 12,648, forward strand.
AGCTTGCCCGCCTCTATATCCTGGTAGACCATGGCCATGATCCAAAGTTTGTAGAGGCTCCCGATTTCAAAGCTTCTGGTTTCATTTACAGAAAAATCTTCCCCGGTTTTTAAATTGATGATCACAATGCCGTAAGTTCCTTTTGTCTCCTTTAAAGCTTCATCTATGACAATTTTTAAGGGTTCAACTTTTGTCTGGACTGACAGGATATTTTTATCCCACTTAAATTTCATTGGTATGTTTTTAAAGATCTGATAGATTCCCAGAATTAAACCTAAAACTATCAAGCTTAAAAACAAAAACCTGGTTAACTTTTTCCTGCGGCGGTTTCTTTTAAGCCGGGCAATATAAGAAGGAATCTGGCTGTCACTCATATTTTAGTTTTTCTGTTACATCTATGAATTTATAGTAATTTTCTTTATCTTCGAAAGCATAATTTTTATCAGGCAGCAGCGGGTATTTGGCATTAAAATAAGTATTAAAGATGATCCGGAAAGTATTTACCGGGGTGATGTTCGGATAAATTGGGTTTTCTTTCAGATCAGGCAAGAAGTAAGCATTTAATATGGGGAATTTTTCCCTGATGGTGTCATCGCTGGCCCGGCTCCAGGCCAGGTCAAAAGGCACCGGGTATTTCATCGGCATGGGACCCTCATCAGCCTGGATGATTATGATGGGGATGACCGGTGAGTTTTTTAAGATCAATTCAACGGCTTCCTTAACCTTAATATTCGTGCACTGCAACTGGTTTAAGTAGTTTTCAATCCAGCCTCTTTTAGCTTCTGTCCTTTCGTTCATTGGTTCACAATCCCTGCCCAATACATAAGGGTCATGGGGCAGTAAGATATGGGCAAAGACGAACTTAGGTCCCGGTATCCTAGAAATTTCATCAAACACCTCGAATTCATACAAGGCTCTGCTGCGGTGGTCATTATTCTTGGGGTTTTGGGAAACAGCGGCAGGATCGGGAAATATCTTCTTAAGGAGCGGCGAAGCCAAAGTGGTCTGCAGGAAACCGCTCATGAACTCATCCTTAAACAAGTACCTGCCTCCGGACATAATGAAGTTTCGGTCGGCATTTTTATTGGACCTGGTGGGGTCCCAGCCGGAGCCGACATGGATATATGAATAGCCCTTTTGCTTGAGGAATTTAATGACTTTGTTGTTTTGGACTAAAGGAGTGACATATGACTCATCAGAAGAGCCCCTGCCCTTGGTTTTTTCAGTCAGGTAATTTAGATAATCCATACTTAAAGTCGAACCTAAGGATAAAAAGGTCTTGGGGTAATTTGAAGTTGAGTCCCCGGCAATGTAAAAACCCTTGGCCTCAAGAAAATTGTAAAACCTGCTGTTGTCAAATCCGTACTGCGTCAGAGTTTTTTCACCGGCATACCGGTCCAGCACAAAATAATAAATATCAGGGGTCTGTTTCAAAGATTCGGCCGCTTCCAGGGTACTGCCTTCATTCCCCAGGTTTACAAAAACCCGGCCGGATTTTATTTCAAAAAAGGCAATATTAAAAACTGCAACTCCAAAAAGGATTAAGGATAAAAAGGTAGCAGCCTTGTTTAAGTTATTAAGGTATTTTTCATACTTAAAGAGAAAATAAATAAAAGTAAAGGCGGCCAAGGCGATGATTAACGACAAAAACCGGTCCGGTTGATCAAGATCTTTCAGGAATTCCTTGCCCCGGCTGTAGGAAAAAAATATCAGCAGGAAAAAAGAGCAAAACAGGGCGGCAAATCCCTTTTTCCTGAATATAATAAAGCTGATTAGGTAAATTGTTCCGGATAAACCTAAAGTCAGCAGCAAGGGGATGATCAGGATTTCTTCCCGGAAGTGGTTAATGTTTTGGGAATACAAAAATAGAGGCGCATAAAGACTGATTAAAAACGGATGCAGGTAAAATTTATTCATATCTTCTCCATCAGGTAAACGATTCTTTTGCTTCGGGATAAAGGTAAAGCCTTCCTGATCCGGAAGAATTCCTTAAATACCTTCTCAAAGCCTTCCCTATTATAATCCCTGAAGATATCCTCCCGGTTTAGCAATAATTTTTGCACCTTAGAATCCTCTTTTGGCACGAATTCAATAATCAGGCTATGGGAAATTCGGGCAAACAAGGAAGCTATAAAGTGTAAGGGGATATTTTTGGAGATGGCCAGGTGGTGTATTAAGGCTAAAGCTAAAATAAGGTCAGCCGGTCCCCGTTTAAGGATTGAAAGCCTTTCCTCGTTTGCCCAACCGACGGATGAAGTCGGGCTTGTCAGGTCTAAAAACAGGGGCAGAATATTTTTTTCTTTTTTTGAAACCACTTCCAGGTAATTTTTCTCCAAAGCTCCGTAATCAAAATCAAAGGCAAGTACGAAGGCACCTTCTTCTGCCGCAATCCTGCTGAAGCGGCCGGTATTGGCACCTAAATCCCAAACGGTTTTCGGTTTAGCCATTTTAATAAATCTGCTGACAACCCTTGTTTTATGCTGCAATGCCTGATCTTCATAATTATGAAAGCCCGGCTTAGTATAATCCGTCCATTCGGTTCCCTTTGGTTTCCAGGATAAACCCTTCAGGGTACTTTCCAAATTATCCAGCAGCCCCAAAAAGGCTTGCCCGGAAAAACTTTTCAGTTGCTGGCCGGTAATCTTTTTGTCGGAGAATTTTTTTTGGCCTCCGGCATGGGCATGGATGTGAAGCAGTAAAGAAGGTTTTAATTTAGAGCGGAAAGGCAGCAGTTTTGAAGTTAAGTCCAACGGAACTCCGTCAATGAATAACGCACTCAGCCGATTAAGCCTGGCATCTGTCATGGACATGAGCGTAAGAGGTGCCAGGAAATGCTCAGTGAACTGTTTGTAAGCTACCCAGGGTTTTCCCTCTTGGTATTTTTCAAAGGATAAAGTATCAATTAAAATAGGTTTCCCTTCTAAAAATTGGATATTAAAGGCACTGGCATCTTTTAAGCTCATACCGTATTCCATGGCAATTTTTTGGATGGCCAGGGTCAGTAAACCGGCATCTTTTAACATGCTGAAGCACCACTCATAAGGATATGAAATAAACGGGATCTTTTTTGGTTCGATGATTTTGTATACGCCGGGTGATCTGCCTGTCGGTTTTTCAATATGCTTGACCAGGTATCCTAAAGAGGATAGTTTTTCATATAAGCCCGACTTCATTAACAGCTCATAATTTTCTTTATAGCTTTGGTTGATCTGGCGGAATACGGATTCTCCCCTGGTGAAAACATATCCGCTGGGGTCACGGAAAGAAGCAGCCCTGGTCAAGAGTCTTCACCTTTCCTGAAGATTTTCCGGATAAAATCAATAACCCTTCTCCACCAGGTTTTAAGAAAAAAAAGACTTGCCAATATCCCGGCTGCTAAAATCTGCAGCAGGTAACTGCCGGTGCCGGGATCTAAATAGGCATAAGCTTCCTTCGGAAAAATCAGACTCAGAATCCCTAAAAACAAGATAACTTTCATGCATCATAAGTTACCACAGACTATCTCTTTTTTCCAGCCCTTTTAGGCTTTATTTCACTCATGTATGCCGGACCGTATTTCCGGGAAGGCTCATGTCCGGTAATTTCTTCCGAAGTCCTGACAACTCTTAAGTTATCAGCTTCAAAATCACTCATAATCCTGCTTGCGGTATCTTCTCCTTCTTCTTCCTGTGTAGGGACAGCCACCAGGATGCCTCCTTCATTTATTCTTCTTTCATAAACCCCGGCTTCCTCATCAGTTAAGCCAAAGGTAGAGCCAATTGCTCCTAAAATACCTCCTGCTAAAGCTCCGGTAGCTGCGCCGGATGCAGTGGTAGCTGCTACTCCGGTTAAGCCCAAAGCAGCGGCAATTGGTCCGCCGATAAATAACACTCCCAAACCAGGGATAGCAAAAGCAGCTACCAAGCCGGCAATTCCGCCGATGACTGCCCCGGTGGTGGCGCCGCCTAAGGTGGCTCCGATGACTTCTCCGCCGCTATCTTCTAAGCGGCGGGATGCCCCGGCACCCCTCATTATAATGGACATTTCTTTGGGATTAAAGCCATGTGATTCCAGCTCGGCAATGGCATCCTCCGCCTTATCCTTCTCGGAGAAAACTCCTAATACAACGCTTGCCATCTTTTTCACCTCCTCGTAGAAATCATAACGCAGCTGCGCCCTAGCTTGTCCTTCCGGACGCTGCGCGCCGTATCTTTTTTACTCTCCGCTGGGCAGCCTGCAGAGTTTCTGACACTTTTTCTCTGGCCATATCTACCGTGTGAAAGACTGCGTCCCGGGTCTTTTTATTGGATAAAATGGCAGTAGCTGCAGCAGCAACTCCTGCTCCCACTGCAGCACCGGCTAAACCGGCCATAATCGGATTCATGCCTTTTTTTACATTACCGGAAGTATTCTCTTCCCCGTCGTTCATCTTTTCTCACCCCCTTTCGTAAATATTAACAGCGGTTTATTAAAGATTAATCAAATTAAGGTAAGAAATAGATATGACCCCTTCAAGGAAATGTGGGAGCGGTTGATGAAGGGATTGGTGCAATATCAGGTGAAAAAGAAGGGAATCCCGGGCCTCCGCCTACCCCGGGCTGGACTCCGCCCGGAGTCTGGTTATTAAGCTGCGCAGCATATAAGAATAATCCAACGATCGCCAGTACCGATACGGCTGACAAAAGCGAGAACCAAAAGGTCCTACTATCAGCCTGTTCCGTTGATTCACTTTTTCCGTATCTATCCGCATACTTATCTTCCATATACCTGCCATTATAGGAACAAAAGTTTATAAACCATTCAAAAATCCGCTAGAAAACTGTAAGAGTTAGCTGAAGAATCTGTAGTGCAGATGTTGCTTCCTGGCCAGGAGCGGAATAGCAGAAAACCAGCCGAATAAAAAGCCTCCGACATGGGACAAAAAAGCTATTCCACCTTCATTCGGGCTCATCGGGAATGAGGCTAAACCGCTAAAAAACTGGGTGATAAACCAGAAAAAAAGTAAAAAGTAAGCCGGGATATCTACAATGGTGACAAAAAAGAAGATAAAAATTAAAGTTTTAATCCTGCTTCTGGGGAAAAGGGCAAAATAGGCTCCCAATACTCCGGCTACAGCGCCGGAGGCACCCAGCATGGGGATGGAAGCTGTGGGTGTGGCCAGGTATTGGGCCAGGCCGGCTACCACTCCGGAGGCCAGATAAAAAACCGGAAACAGGAAAAAGCCTAAACTGACTTCCACATTATTGCCGAATACCCACAAAAACAGCATGTTGGAGATGATGTGGATAAAGCCGCCGTGCAAGAATTGACTGCTGATTAAGGGTAAGGCGGTCCGAAAATCTGCCAGGTCCAGTAGGACCGGAATAAAGGCATACTGGAGAATAAAACCTTCCGGGCTGGCAGCAGTCAGCTCCAGGTAAAAAATGTAAATATTGACTAATATGATGGCCACTACCCAAAAAGGAAACCTGGATAATGCATTGGTATCTTTTAAAGGAATCATGTAGCAAAATTATATGAAGACAGGATCAAGGTATGATAAGAGCCCGGTAAGAGTAGTGTATAGTTTCATCCTTGCCCTATAGTTATTGATTTAGCACTAGCTTAATGGTATAATTATAGGCTATGATAGATACACTTGAATGTGCATATTTAGCAGTACCGAAACCTGAGAAGATGGTAAAACTTAAGGTACAAACATTAGAGGCTCTTCTCCAGCCATTTGTAACCTGGAGTAGCGAAGATCCCGGTGTGATAGTCAATACCGGTCCTTTTAAGGTCAGGCGAACTTACTTTACAGTATTGGCTTCAAATTTCCACCTGATCCAGATGTTTCGTATGATTGGTGGTCTCCAGCTTAATAGGGATGTTGATGCATTTATTGATCAATATTCCCAAAAACAGTTTGGGGGGGTTTTGACAACCCGGACAGATATTCAAAAGGCAGATGATTTGACGTTCAGAGTACTGAGCCAGGTAGATAAGGACTTATTACTCAGGGCTGCAAAAAGATGCAGAATATCTGATGAAAGAATGTATGAAATTTTCTATAGTCAGGCAGAAAGAATTTCTGAGATTGGGATTTCCGGATTTGCCTCTGTAGTTGCTGCCTAACTTTAGCTTTACACAGCTTTACACCCTCCGGGTGTTTTAGGTTGACACCCTTTCTCTATTATGTGTAAGATATGTTTATGGCCACACTTAGAAAGTTGGTGTTTCGTGAGGGTGAAGTCTATCATGTTTTTAACAGAGGGATAGAGCGAAGAACTACCTTTAGTGAGAAAAGAGAACTCGCAAGGATGCAGAAGCTGGTCAAATTTTATAGGCACAAAGATACTCCGGTCAGGTTTTCCCAGGTTATACAGAAACCTGAAGAGACCAGAGAGAAGTTACTGGCTGCTCTTTATAAGAGTGAAAGGGCAGTAGATATCCTAAGTTACTGCCTGATGCCCAATCATTTTCATTTTTTGCTTAAACAAAACACAGACAAAGGGATTTCCTCTTTTATATCTAATATCACAAATGGCTATACTAAATATTTTAATACAAGATATGAAAGGATGGGTCCCCTATTTGAAGGTGTTTTTAAGGCAGTTCATATTGAAAGCGATGAGCAGTTGGTTCATGTCTCCAGGTACATCCACCTAAACCCAGTGGTTTCCGGTGTGATACCGGATAATGAGCTTGAAAGTTACCCTTGGTCATCCTATCCGGAATATTTATCTTTATCCAACTTGGAAATATCGCAGACAGATTTAATTTTAAGCATGTTCAAAACGATAAAAGCCTACCAGGAATTTGTTAACAATCAAATAGATTACGGTAAACAGCTGGAAGTTATCAAACATCTTACTTTAGAATGATATTCTAATTGAAGAATAGGTGTAAAGCTATATCACCCTCCGGGTGTAGCCTTAGTTTCTGAAAATAGTCTTAGTTTTATCTTCAATTCGTTGTAAGAATGGGATAAGAATTCTTCTATAATTCCGGTTCGACTTTGGTGGCTGTAACTACCAGATTCGGTAGGGTATCAAAGCCCCGGATCAGGCTGTAATTTTCCAAAAATTGCTGTTCTTTTTCAGAGCCGATATACAAAACTGAACCCGGTAAATCTTTTATAAACTGCATCACCCGGGTATTGGGCAGTGAGCCGATATAGACATTATCATACTTAAAGAACTTAAATTCCCCTAATGTAGCCGGGTTTTGATTTTGCCTGATGACCAGAATCGGGTCCAATTTTGCATAAGCCGGATAAGCAAACTCCATGTTATCGATGTCATTGGAGAGCAGGATATAATCAAATTTCTGCTGGTTTTTCAAGGCTAAAGTAACTGCTTCCTTGGCTGGTAGGGACCAAAAGCGGGCGTGTTTTTGCGGAGCCACAAAGTAGAAGCGGTCTAAAAAGTAAGCAAACTGAACTGAAAATAAAACAGCCAATAAAATGATTAATGGGGTGAACCTGGATTTATGGATAAATAACCTCCACAAGCCAATGCCTACCAGGATGAGTAACGGTGGTAAAAGCAATGAGCTCCTCAAGGCATGGGGACCGCCAACCAAACTGGTGGCAGTAGGGGCAATCAGGATCCAGCCGGTCAATAAAGCCAGGAGTTTCTTGTCTGATTTAAATAAGTAAATGAGCCCTATTATTAATAAAATAATATCTATCCAGAAAAAGCCGCCCATTTCCGCCGGGTTATGCCGAACCTGCCCGTCTCCGTGCAGGAATAAAAAGTCCGGAGAGAAATTCTGTATGTAATTTTCAGCTAATATCCCGGCCAGCTCCAAGTGCGGGGTATGCAAAGGATTGGCCAGAGGCGCGGGTAAGGCATCCAGGGCCCTTTCGTTCCTTATTTTTTGAGAGATAGTTGTCCGGACATCCTGGTTTTTGAATATGTTAATCATGCCGAAGCGGTCTTCGCTGCCGCGGCTGATTGTCAGATAAATGCTCAGGATGGTAGAAAGGACAATAATCGCTAAAGACAAAAGCAGGGCCGTTTTTTTTAGATAGCCTCGCAAGGCCTCCCCCGGGAGCCTAATACTATTGGTAGTTGCCCAGGCAAGAAGCAAAACTGAAAGCATTGGTATGGTGAGCCTAAAGGTTGAATATGTCTGGGAGGCCAGGCCAAAGGATAGCCCAAAGAGGAGAAACCATAAATTGTTCTTTAGTCCCCTTAGAAAGGCATATACTCCCAGCAAAGTTAAAAAGAGGGCAAAGTGGCTTTCAAAGGGACCCCGGCTTAAGCTTAAACTCCAGGGATTTAAGGCTGCTGCTGCAGCGATAGCCAGGCCTGCTTTTTCAGAATGGAATTTTTTTCCCAGCAAATAAAGCAGTATTACGATTCCTATTCCGGATAATACGGAAACGGACCGGGAGGCCAGTGCATTAGGACCAAACAAAGCCACAAAAGGCACGGTGGCATAAATATAGCCGCCCGGCCTGCCCCCGCCTAAGGGGAAAACCAGTGGAAAAAAATTTCCCTTTTGGTCATGGCCGGTTTTAAGTATGGAATAAGCGTCATACACTCCGGTTAAACTGTCGCCGTACATGGCCCGGGGATTTTTATCTGTCTGGTAAAAACGGAGGATGACGGAGATTAAAATAATTATCCCGAGGATAAGTGTGGTCTTTCTCACAGAATTAATATACTACGAAAAATTATAATTAGCTATTATGGAAATTACGACCCTGGCAGGCGGATGTTTTTGGTGTACGGAGGCTGTTTTTAGGCGGCTGAAGGGAGTGATGCAAGTTACTTCAGGCTATGCCGGAGGGAGGCTGGAAAACCCCTCCTATAACGAAGTGTCTATGGGTAATACCGGCCATGCCGAAGCTATCCAAATTGAATTTGATCCTAAGGTTTTAAACTTTAATAAATTATTGGAAATTTTCTGGGCGATCCATGATCCGACTACCCCAAACCGTCAGGGTTCAGATGTGGGCATCCAATACCGGTCAGCTATTTTTTACCACAGCCAAATTCAAAAAAGAACGGCTGAACTGTCGAAAAAGCGGGCAGAAAAATCCGGGGAAATTAACGGTAAGATTGTGACGGAGATTAAACCTTTTACCAAATTTTACCCGGCTGAAGATTATCACCAGAACTATTATGAGAGAAATAAGAATTTCAACAGATACTGTTTGTTAGTCATAGATCCTAAAATAGGAAAGTTATTGGAGAAATTTAATAAGGAGGTCAAGCCGGAGTTTAAATGAAAAACTTAAGTGATATCAGGAAAAAATTAACACCGGAGCAGTACAATGTTTGTTTCTTAAAAGGGACCGAGCCGCCTTTTTCCGGAAAATATACCAAAAATTTTAAGCCGGGAATGTATAATTGCGTAGTCTGCGGTACTCCTTTGTTTTCTTCAGAGGCTAAGTTTGATTCCCCTACCGGCTGGCCTTCTTTTGATAAACCAGCTGTCAATAAAAATATAGCTTTTGAAGATGATTATTCAATGGGGGTTCACAGGATTGAAGTAATATGTAAAAATTGCGGCTCCCACCTGGGACATGTCTTTGATGACGGCCCAACCAAAATCGGAAAACGCTTTTGTATCAACTCATTAGCCTTAGATTTTGTTCCCGGAAAAATTTAACAGAGTTATTACACTACCATTATATAAAACTTATACTTAAGGTTTATTATGATAATCAAACTCAGGTTGGGGGTAGGAAAAACTAAAGTAACGTAAAGTTATTGAGTTTTTCAAGAAACGGCGGGAGAATGATAAAATTTTTAACGATCCTTTAAGTTTCTTGATCCTACCCTACAACTGAGCTTTTTCATTATTTGAGGTATTTATTAAAAAACTCCACTGAACGGTTTAAGGCAACATTAAGATTCCCGGAAATATTATGGTCATCTCCTTCATAAGTAAAAAACTCCACCTCGTTTCCGGCCTCTTTCATGGCTTCGTTTAACCTTTCACTAAAAAGTACCGGGACTTCTTCATCTCCGGTACCGTGATGCAGCTGCAACGGCCCGGAAATATCTTTTACAAAAGCTATCGGTGAAATCGATTTCCAAAACCCGGGGTTTTGATCCGGATCCCCGTACTTATCAATCAAAGCCTGACGGCCCGGCCTTCTGAATGCCTGTTCTCTTTCTGAAAGCATAAACGGCCTGGACCTGCCCCAGTTTTTTATCATGTCTTCATAAGAAGCTACCACCCCGGCCCAGATTATTCCGGCTTTAATATCTTTTGAAACTACCATTGAACGAAGTGTTAAGCTGCCGCCCATTGAGTGTCCCCACATGCCGATTCGATTTGTGTCAACCACAAATCGTCCTGAGCCTGTCGAAGGATCTCGTAATTTTTTGATTGAAGAAACGGCATTCAAAACATCCACAGTATAAGCTGTGGAATAATAGCCCCCTTCGGGGTTTCCTTCTGACGTGCCATGGCCCCGGTAATCGGGTTTTAGGACTACATATCCGTTGCCGGAAAAAGCATCCGTGTAAGTCACATAACGGCCGGTGGTTGTGTACTGGGCCGGTGGAATATAACCATGGTTAAAGATAATTGCCGGCCACCCGCCAACCGGCGGGTGGCCTTCAGGAACAGTTAATGAAGCATTAATTTTTAAGCCCCCGGATTGATATGAAGCCAAATATTGCCGGTAATTGCTGCCCGGTTCCAGTTCTTCTTCAATGGTAATTTCACTGCCTGGGTAGCTTTTCTTTCTCATCTCTGTGATTTGTAAAGGATGCGGATCGCCGAGGGTACTTACTTTTTCAGATTGCGTGGGTGGATCCTGGTTTTTCTGAAAAAATATCCCCGTTCCCAAAAGGCTCAGTATCCCAAAAAGGAAAATGATTTTCTTCATAACTGCCGGGGGTCAATTCTAATGATCTTGTCATCTCCGGCTTTAACAAGTCCCCTACCATCCCGGTTGCTGGTAGTAATATAAAGGTAATTATCCGGCCCTAAGATTACTTCCCTGATTCTGCCGAATTCATTTTTGAAATGCTCTTTTAACTGGTTATCTGATGCCTTTTCAAAAAGGGCGGAGCCGCGTAGTCCCCCGAAAAATACCGAGCCTTGGTAGAAAGCTGCCCCTGCGGGAGCCCAGGTATCGGAGCCGGAATTTAGTATCGGGCTTTCCATGCCTTCTCTTTTTTCATCGCCCTCAATTTCCGGCCAGCCGTAATTTTTACCGATCTCTATCAGGTTAACCTCATCCTTGGTAGAGGGGCCGTGTTCAGTAGCCCAAAGTTTGTTGCCGTCCCAGGCTAAGCCTTGAGGATTTCTGTGGCCAAATGAATATACTTCTGCTTTTCCCTTATCAGTTACTCTTAGAATCTTTCCGGCCAAGGAGTTTTTATCCTGGGCCTGGGAAGGGTTTTGGGCATCTCCGGTGGTAATATAAAGCATATTATCCGGGCCGAACTTTATCCTGCCTCCGTTATGATTTGAGGCTCCCGGAATGTTGTTGACAATAATTTGCTCGTTAATTAATTGGTCATTTTCCAGTCTAAATCTTACTACCCGGTTTAGGGTGTTATCACCGTTTCCTGAATAGGTATAGTAAAGATAGACAAAGCCATTTCTATCAAAATCAGGATGCAGGGCGATACCTAACAGTCCGCCTTCACCTATATGCTTGACAGCCGGAATGGCGGCTACTAATTTCAGGTTACCGTTTTTCTCTACTAATCTGACTCTGCCGGGTCTTTCTGTGACCAGAAGTCTTCCGTCTGAAAGAAAAGCCAAAGCCCAGGGAATTTCCAGGTTTTCCGCCACTACGGAAAAGCGGGCAGAATTATTTTCCCCGGGACACTCGGCAAATCTACAATCCGGCGGCATCCTGCCTACATATGAACCATCCGGGCAGATTTGTACATCCTGCGTACAAACTCCGCCGTTTTTTGGAGAATTATTTTGGGAACTAAACCTTCCGGAAAGGGCAAATGCCACTCCGGCTAAAACAAGTATTCCTAAAGTTATTGCAGCTACCTTTGGAAACATAGGGGCTAATTATAACCCTTTTAATACGTCATTGCGACCCCGATGACAATCGGGGGAAGCAATCTTGGTCGGGTTAAATTCAATCTCTGGATTGCTTCGTCCCCGGCAGTTGCCGGGTCCTCGCAATGACGGCAAGGAAATGTTCTTTACAGAACAGATTTCACGGCCTCTACCAGGGTAGGGTTATTAAAATAAAGCAGCAGCTGGCTGGGCCAATTGGGGTCGGTAATTTTTACATCAGGATCCACTCCCCGGCCTTCAATGGGCAGGTTATCATCCCGCAGCGTGATGGAATGTACCAAAAACATGGAGTATTTTTCCTTTTTATTGAACTGGTTATCCAGCGGGAAAACCCGCTCCACTGTCCCCCAGCCCTTGGTGGGGATCCCTACCACTACTCCAGTATGATATTTTTTTAATGAGGCAGCCATCATTTCCGCTGAGGATTGGGTTTGGTTGTCGACCAGGATAACGATTTGTCTGAACCTGGTTAAACCCGGAAGTTTATCAGTCGAAGTCTTGAACGGCAGGTATTCTCCTTTATGGTAAAAATCATAGGCATAAGCGCCTTTGCCGATGAAATGTCCCAAAAAGTAAGGGGTGGCATCGATGGCTCCGCCGATATTGCCCCGTAAATCAAAGATCAGAGCATTCAGGGTACTGTCATCCTTATACTTTTCAAAGATCTTAATGAACTCATCATATGAGGTGGGTGAGAATTTTTTGAACTGGAAATATAAACTATTGCCCACGGTTTTAGTGAACATGGTCGGTTCCACCCGGTTTGTATCATACCTTTGCTTGGTATCTTTCTGGGTTAAAGTATCTTTGGCATAAGTGATTTGCTTGAGTTTTTCCTTCGCATCCGGTGACGTATCTTTGCTTAGTTCGGCTGCTTTTTTCTCAAAAGCCTGTATAACTGCTGCTTCTGAAGCCCCTTTGGGTAGACTTAAGTCCTTATATAAATCTTTCTCCGGGTTTATATTGGAAACGGTATTTTTCAATTGCTGTTCCTGCTTTTCCGTATACAACCCGGAGCGGCCCGGCGGGTTCAAGGAGCCTAAAACTCCACCTGTCACTGTGGCATAAAAAGTATTCTTCTTGTCTTCATCCATGCCGGCAGTGGCCTTGGCAAAAGCTTCCAGCAGTTTATCCTTGTTTTCAAACTTAGCCACTGTGGTGTTGCCGCCGTTTCGGTCCATTGAGAGCTTAAACAGGTCAAGCAGCTGGGCATCGGAAATATTATCCCAGTAGTTTTCCCTGATTTTGTCATAAACCTCGGAAACAAAGGCTTTGGGGGTATTTTTTTGAGCATTAATGGCAGGCTTTGGGGAGATATTAGCTACATACTTATAGCCAATGCCTACTCCCAGGGCAAAGATAGCCAGGATTAAAAATAGATTTTTTAAGGCAGGGATCCTAAATTTCACTTAAGTAGTATATAATATTTTCAATGGATATTGTAACCATTATTTTAGTAGTCGGAGGGCTGGTTTTATTCGAAACAGTTTCTTCCATTGATAACGCAGTTATTAATGCCGAGGTTCTTTCCACCATGAGCAGGAAAGCCAGAAGATGGTTTCTGCTCTGGGGACTGCTGATTGCAGTTTTTCTGCTTCGGGGAGCTTTGCCCTGGGCTATTGTCTGGGCTGTTAATCCGGGTTTGGGTCCGATTGGATCATTTACTGCTGCTTTAAGTTCTGACCCGGCGGTGGCAGAGGCCATTGAGGGCTCCAAGCACATCCTGCTTTCGGGTGGAGGCATATTTTTAGTTTTTTTGTTTTTCCATTGGCTGTTCCTGGAATCGAAAAACTTCGGCCTGCGGGGTGAGCGGTTTTTCCAGCGGCAGGGTGTCTGGTTTTATGCAGTAGTGTCTCTGATTTTGGCAGGAGTAGTCTGGTTTTCCATAAATAAGGATCCGTTCATGGCTTTCGGAGCAGTCTTAGGTTCAACTGCTTTTTTTATTACCCACGGGTTTAAGGAGAATGCCAGACAGGCTGAAGAACAGATGCTTCACAACAAAGATACCGGATTGTCTGACATGAGCAAGATTTTTTACCTGGAAGTGATAGATGCGACTTTTTCCATTGATGGTGTGGTAGGAGCCTTTGCTTTTACCCTGTCCGTGCCCTTAATTTTGCTGGGAAACGGCATTGGGGCTTTGGTAGTCAGGCAACTGACGGTTTCCAATATAGACAGGATCAAGAAATATATTTACCTAAAAAACGGTGCTATGTACTCTATCTTTTTCTTAGGATCAATTATGCTGGCAGACAGCTTTGGACTGCATATCCCAGCCTGGTTGTCTCCGGTGGTGACTGCGGTGGTAATTGCTTATTTCTTCCTAAAATCAAAACGATCGCTGGTTGACACCTTGAAGGTGTCAACCTAACCCACCCCCGGGGTGGGATACGCACACACCGTAGGGGATATCACCAGAAGTAATTATTTCTGACTTCAATTCCGAACAGGGCATTTCCCAGCGGGCTTTGCGGGAAAAGGGCTAACCCGGCCCTGGCGAATTTTTCAGCAGCTTCCGTATTTCCTGTCTGTCCCAGGAAAAGTGATAGCCTAAGATATGAAAGATAAGAAGATCTTGCCCCTCCGGGGTAAAAATCAAATTGATAGTTAGCCGGATCTAATTTTGATAAGTCAATAGACTCCAAGGTGTCCCCTTGAAAGGCCAGAGCATCATTTTTTACCAGAACTATCATAAAATCATCCAAATAAACTGTTTTCCAATCCGGGTTTTTGATAATGGAAACTAAAAAGGCTTTACCCCAGGGGGTTTGGTCAGTATGGGAAAAGATAATAGTCCTAAAGCCGATTTTTTCGTCAAGCTGCTTAAACTTTTCAGGTTCATATTGGGCTGGGATATAAACTTGCTGGAAAAATTCCTTCGGGTATTCCCCTGGTCTTCCATCCACAAAGATCCGGTATTTTGGCCAGCCACGGTAGGTAATGTAGCTTCCGATATCAAAATTATTAAAAACAGGCTGCGATAAATTATTTTTTAGGGCAAAATCAAGGGCGCCTTTACCATTTTCTTCGAATTGAAGCAGCGGCCTGGTGCTGCTGCCGGTATATTTATAATAATCCCCGTTTAGGTAAAAAAAACTTTCCAGAAGCAGCAACGGTACCGTCACCCAGACCAGCATTTTAAGAGGGCGGGCTGGACGGAAAGCTCCAAAATTTTCCAGCACTGCCGGGAGTGAGATTAAAGCCAAATAAGGAAAGCTCCTGACATTCATCAAAGCCAGTACCATGCCTAGACCGGCCAGGCCCAGATTCTTTATTGTTAATCCTTTCTTGAATAGGGCTACACAAACTGAAAGTACAATAATGGCTATGGCAATCTTGACAAACAGGAAATTAGGATCCCGGAAGTTAATACTTTCGAGAAGAAACATGGTTTGGTTTTCCACAATGGTATAGCCGTAGTTTTGGTTAAAGGTTAAAGGATTCAGGAATCCTTTGAGGCCGCTGGGATTAATTAAGCTGGCCCCAACCGATAGTCCAAAAATTATCCCCAGTATTTTTAGCTTTACACCCTTGGGGTGTAATCGAAAGTATTGGTACCCCAGGTGAATCAGGTAAATAGCCTGGAGAAATAAACCTAACATAAAATAGATATGGCTATTGACCCAGATTAGCTGGACAACCGGCAGGGCAAAAATTAGCTTGGTTTTTGTCTTCTCAAATTTACTCAGGATATAAAGAGTAAGTCCGGTAAAAAGAAAGCTTAATATTTCCGGGCGGAAGTCCGGCCGCTCCCGTAAAGTATGTAAGAAAAGAAAACCAATAGGTAAAAGCAGATATTGGTTTTTAGGTGTGGTTTTTAAGACAAACCAGACAGCCAGCAGGATAATGACCACTTTTAAAATAAGTAATGCCTGCAGGCCGATTGTCTGCTGGCCCAAAAAGACTAGAACCTCAAACAGCCAGTGGCTATTAATAAAGGGAAAATCAGGATAAGTGTAGGAAAACAGGTTGGTTAAAGGTACGGTTTTGGTTTGTAAGATAATTTCCCCTAATTTTAAGTGCCGGCCTAAGTCCTGGTTAAAGGAATCATCGGTTCGGAAAAGGAAAGAAAAAACGAAAAATAACAGGAGAATTTTAATCCACATTAAAAAATTGTATCACAGACCATTACGCGATTTAATGCGCGATTATTGCGCGATTTTGTGGTATAATTTAAGTTATGTTTGAACCGCGATACAACATTACCACTCTGACCCTTTCCCGGATTGCTGAAATTGCCGAGATAAAAGCGGCCGTTGAAAGGTCCCGCGTTTTGCCCTTAAATGAAGCTCAACTGAGGCGCCAGGCAATTCTGCGGATGGCCCATACCTCCACGTCAATTGAGGGAAATAAATTAGCTGAATTTGAAGTGGGGAAAGTCCTGGAAGGAAAGTCTGTCCGGGCGACCCAAAAGGATATTGTAGAGGTGGAAAACTACTACCAGGCCCTAAAGCTGATTGAGAAAATGGCCAGGGAAAAAGGCAATATAACGGTGGCGGAAATATTAAAATTACACAAGGCGGTGGTTGAAGGACTGGTGGAAAATGAGAAAGTCGGGAGTTTCAGACCGGCTGATGTTTATGTATTGGATGATTTGGGAGACGGCCGGGAAATGTTAAGGTTTAAGGCCCCCCCTGCTTCCGGGGTTGAAAAAATGATAGAGGATTTAATGGCCTGGCTTAGATCATCAAAAAAAACAGGTATCCACCCGATTATCCGGGCCGGTATTTTGCACCTGCAGTTTGTCACCATCCACCCTTTTACAGACGGCAACGGCCGGGTGGCCAGACTCTTGACCCAGCTTCAGCTTTACCGGGACGGCTGGGATTTTCGGAAAATTTTGGTGCTGGAGGACTATTATAACCAGGACCGGATGTCTTATTATAATGCGGAAAACCGGGCCCAGGGAAAAACTTACCAGGAGGACATGGATTTTACCAACTGGCTGGAATACTTTACCACCGGGTTTTTGGTGGAAGCCAGAAAGGTTTTGGAACAAATCCAGTCAATAGGGTTTGGTAAAGTCAGCAGGAAGAGCGAGCAGATCTTTTTAGACCGGGATGAGATTCAGGTAATGGATTTTTTGACTACTACAGGCAGGATTACCTCAGATGATGTGGCAGATATCTTAAAAGTAGCCAAAAGGACTGCCCAGCTTAAGCTTAAGAATTTATCGGATAAGGGTCTGCTTAAATTAAAAGGCAAAGGCCCCAGCTCTTATTATATCCTTGCGCGATAGGTTGCGCGATTATTGCGCGATAGCCACCACTTGCTATTTACAAAAAAATATGAAACAATTAGTTTGTGAGTAGAGTGTATTTAGTGTTTATACAGTAATTCACCTCCACAGAAATCTAGAAAAAAGGAGGTGAATTTTTTTGAATAACAGAAAATTGTTCGTAGGTTCTTTACCTTGGGCTATTGACGATGCAGGACTTGCTCAGCTTTTTGCTCAGGCAGGTACAGTTGTTAGCGCACAGGTGGTTAAAGACCGTGAAACAGGCAGATCCAGAGGATTTGGTTTTGTTGAGATGTCTTCTGATGAAGAAGCTCAAAACGCAGTCAAAAACTTAAACGGAACAGATGTTGAAGGTCGTAAGATCGTTGTTAACATTGCCCGTCCCCGGGAAGACCGTTAATTTAAGCAAAATTTCCCTGCAGAAAAGGTAAGTTTTTATATCCTTAGTCAATAAGGCTTAAGTTTTTGTGACTTTTTTGTTACAATAACTGCTAAGCTGGTGTGGTGGAATGGCATACACGCTCGCCTTAAGAGCGAGTGCCCATAAGGCATAAGGGTTCGACTCCCTTCACCAGCACTTTTTGCGGGGACTAGTTCATCGGTAGAACGCTCGCTTTGGGAGCGAGAAGCACAGGGTTCAATTCCCTGGTCCCCGACTGAGTCATCGAAGGAGGAGGAACAGGGATAAAGAAGGAAGCGCCATTGAACTTGTTCAAGGCGACCCTATCTTATTCCCTGGTCCCCGACATTATTTTTCACCGGAATTTGATCCAGATCGATCCTCATCATCTTTTTCTTCTTCAATTTTATCCTCTTCATCTTGCCTATTCTCATCCCGCCCGGACCTGCTGATTTCTATTGCCTCATTAATTTCTTCATCCTCCGGTCCGCTTCTTATTTCTTCAAATTCCTTCTCCTGGTCTTCTAACTTCTTCTCAATTTCCTCTGCATACTTACCTGAGCGGCTTGCCTCATTAACCGCTGCATTATACTCTTCCACTGCTTTTCGGACGCTTTCCTGACTTCTTCCTTTTTTACTTAGCCCTACAATATCCTTAGCCCTGCCTTCTACCCTGATTAGGGTATTACCGGAAACTTTTGATACAGCATCCTCAGATAATCTCCTGACTGCATAAAGTGTTTCCCCGGGCAATGAGTTTTGCGCAGCCCCGACTACTCCGCCTAACCCGCCCAGCAGAATAAATATTATTAAGGTAGTTACGGCAAAAGCCCGGAAGTTAAAAAATCCGCTTTTTGCCTGAATAAGTTCCAGTTGTCTTTTCTTTTCCTGAAGTTCCTGCCAGCCGTCTTTAATAAACTTCTCTGACGGTTCAGTTTCAAGATATGCTCTTTTGAATTTTTTTAATCTCTTTTCAATATCCATTTTTCTTTATCCTCCCTTTAAGTTTTTGTAAAATCCGGTGTAGCCTGACCCTGATTGCACCCTCTTTTTTATGTAAGATACCGGCAATTTCACCAAAGTGTAACTCTTCAAAGTAACGAAAAATTACCAGTTGTTTTTCTTCCCCGTCCAGTCCGGCCAGCAACTTGTGGACTATTTTTACATTATCCTCCTTAATCAATTTATCTTCAAAGTCAGCAGTATAGGCAGGCTCAGCTATGTTTTCCAAGGAGACCTCCTTTCTGCGCCTTTTGTAGTCAATAACCAGATTCCTGGCAATTGAAAAAAGATAGGCCTGCAGTGTCCCCTTCCGGGATGAAAAATTAGGTATCGCCACCCAGGCTTTGAGAAAAGTAAGCTGGGTAAGGTCCTCTCCCAGATCCCTGTCATAAGTAAGGTAATAAATATAACGGAAAATCCGTTTCCGAAACTCTTCATAAAGCTTTCCAAAGGCATCTTTATCCCCTCCTTTTGCTTTCTTTATTACTCGTTCTAAATTGTCGGACACACCACATATTATAACTCCTCAATACATAATACGTTCTGAGAAAGGATTTGTAACAATTTTTGCCCTCTTCCGTTATATATTTTAACGAAAAAAGAAAGGGGGTGAGAATCGATGAGTAAATTCAAAAGATTTTTAGTCTTTGCTGTATTTTTGGCTCTGGCTTTTCCCTTTACAGTTTCTGCGGGAGATGAACCAAGCTTTGAGGCCAGTGAAGATAAGGTAGAAATCAGAGACGGGGACTTTAGGTTTGAGGCAGAAGGTGATGAATTTGAAATCAGAGACGGAGATTTCAGGTTCGAATCAGACGGGGAGGAATTCAAGACTGAAGGCACGGTAACAGCGGTTGAGGGCGATTCCTTTATGGTAGACGGGACAACCGTTATGTTTGATCCTGCTACAGTTGAGATGGAAGGTGACCTGGTGGTAGGGGCTGAAGTTAAAGCTGAGGGCATGGTGGATGACGGATTCATCTTTACGGCTGAAGAAGTCAAAGCTGATGAGGCTGAAGATGTAGATGAGGATGAGGACGAAGACTAGGGATAAACCCAACCTTAAGTCAAGTACAACCGGGTTAAAAGCCTGGTTGTACTTTTTAGAGGATAACTATACAATTAACAATATGCGGACAATTGCCTCAGTAGCTGCTCCAATACTTATTTTCTTCATTTTATTGTTTGCTTATACAAAAATAGCAGGGCCGATACCCTTTTCTGTAACCAGTGTTACCACTACTAAATCCGATACTTTTAATGTGACAGGAGAAGGAATGGTAGCAGCTAAGCCGGATATAGCCACCCTGAGTGTAGGTATTTTAGCTCAGGCTTCTACAGTCAAGGCAGCCCAGGATCAGATAAACTCAAATATTAATAGAGTTTCAGAAGCCGTTAAAAAGCTGGGGGTGGAACAGAAGGATATCCAAACCCAAAATTACCAAATCAACCCCACTTATGATTTCCAGGGCTCCACCCAACGTATCTCCGGCTACTCTGCTTCCACAAACCTTTCCATAAAGGTCAGGAAAATCGACCAGATAAACCAGGTTATAGATGAGGCAACAGCTAATGGGGCAAACCAGGTGGGAAATATTAGCTTTGACGTGGATGAAAAAGCTAAACTTCAAAATGAAGCCAGAGAAAAAGCAGTGGCAGAGGCCAGGAAAAAGGCGGAAAGCGCGGCCAAAATTGCCGGATTCAGGCTAGGCAGAATGGTTAATTATTCAGAAAGCTTTGACGGCGGGCCCGGGCCAATACAGCTTAGGACTTTAGCGGTTCCCGGAGGCGGTGAAAAAGTAAATACTACAATAGAGCCGGGATCCTCTGAAATTAAAGTTGTAGTCACCTTAAGCTACGAAATTTTGTAGTCTTCTCCTTTCTTGAAATCAGTTATCCTTTTCGGATAAAATAGACTAGCTTCGGGAAGTTTACTTCGAGCGAAGAGAGAAGCGGGTGTAATTCACCGGTAGAATGTCACTTTTCCAAAGTGAACGTAAGGGGTCCGACTCCCCTCACCCGCTCCAGACGAATTTTATCGAACTGACAAATTTTAGCTTCAAAAAATTGCTGAATTTTGCTATAATCTAGGCTTATAACGTATTACCTTAACAGGAATCGAACTAGCCTTAATTTTATTATTTCTCATCTTGCTCAACTTCTTCAAAATCTCCCATCCACTTTGACCCATAGACATGTTGCATAACAGCACAAGCTAACAAATATACAACTTCCTGTATGTCTTTTAGCTCTTCTTCCGAAGCATTAGGGTAATATTTTTTAATTACTTCCAAAGGTAACATAATAAATTATCAGCTCCTCCTTTTTTGACTTTTAAGCCTACAGAGACTATAATTCAGCCAAGATGAGTTTTCTTGAGAGATTGTTGCATGGTATACAGGCAAGAGAAGAAATAGAGCGGAAAGCACAGATCTCAACAGCCGAGAAAGCTGAACTTGAAGCTAAAGCGGTTATTGAGACAAAAGAAAGTGATGTAAGAGATGAAAATGCCAGACAATCAGTAATAAAGCAGGAAATAAAAGACGCTCTAGAAAGATATTCTGTAAAAGAGAGACTAGAGGCAATACGTGATGGTGTTTGGAAAGTGGGAGAGGTTAAGCCAAACGATAGAACCAATGACGGTCTCTACTTAATACATACATACCCAGCAGCAGTTCCAATTATGGTGAGAGGTACATGGACTGTGCCAACTCACGAGTCGCCCGCCTCTGGTAGTGGAGGCCCTAAAGAATGGACTTATAGCGGGTGGACGCACAATGGTTTTTTCAAAGAAGGAAGAAGGTTTGACGCTGTAGTTATTAGAGCTCGAGCTACAGCCCACAAATCACCAGGCTCATCAAAGTTTACTGCAACCTCATCAAATCTTGTTTTTGATGCTGGTGGTGGATGGTATGGATTAGAGCCAAAAGATAATTTTGATTGGCATTATGTACCGATGGAATATAGAGGTAGTTTTACGGAAAATTATAGGCACTTTCATGGATACGGGGAAATTGGCATTAATTCTCCTTCATATTTAGAAATGGTGATAACTGATTACTGCCACGATATAATTACAAACAAAAGAATTTCAACAGCCTATTACAAAATAACTGAACATAGCAGACTACCTCTACAAGCGGAGGCTGAAGAACAAAATAATTTAATAGGATTAAGACAAGCTGGGAAAATAAGATAATAGCAGCTTTGAACACATTAAATTAAACCATATGGGATTTATAGAAAAATTAAAACAAGAAAAAGAAGCAATAGAGCAAGGGAAGGCAATCCAGCAGGCTAAATTAACTGAGGCAGAAGCACTTCATCAACAAAGAAGAGAGCAGGCCGCTACCTTTCGCACGGAAAGTGGAATCGGGGATCTAGCATTAACAGCTGCTGATCTTCTCAAAAAAGTAAGGTTTCCAGATGCTTCATATAGTAACGGCCAAGCTATTCAAAATCAATCAATTACAGAAGTTGATAGCGTTTTTGATAGTATCAGATGGGGTAAATTATCAAGAACTAGTTATATGAGATCTCCTCGCAAGGGCAATTATTATGTTAGTATTGCAACAAGACCTAATGGACAAATCGTTTTTTATGCGCAGAAAGAAATTTTAATACCAGAAACCGACTGGCGAAAGGACAAGGATCTTCTGGAACGCACTTTAGAACAAGCTTTGAATTTGCCAGGCGAAGCGTATGAGCCCGAAAAGGAAATTAACTATGGACCTTATATACCGCCTCTAAAGCCGAATTTTTAGTGAATGAATTTCTGATATGCATACTTATACAGTTTTTAGTTCTAAGGCGTAGACTAAATCTGGTAACAGACCGTCAGATAGGAATAATCTGATGAATTCTGGCAGTCTGGCTAAGATCACGTCAGGAGCTCCATACGAATTTTATTGAAATAACAAACTTTAGCTTCAAAAAATTGCTAAAATTTGTCGAAATTTAATCCTATAACATAGGACCACAACGGGAATCGAACTAGCCTTAAGCTTGTTATTTCTCTTCTAGGACGGGTTCATCAAAATCTCCCATCCATTTCGACCCATAAAATTCTTGCATAACAGCACATGCCAATAAATAAACAACCTCTTGGATATCTTTTAGCTCTTCTTCTGAAACATCGGGATAGTATTTTCTTATTTCTTCCATAGGTAGCATCAACAAATCACCACCTTTTCTCCAATTACTAATCACTTATTTTCTTCAACTATAGCTAATTATCGAAAGCTTCTAAAATTTGCTATACTGGATTCAGTATGGAAAACAGTCCGGAAATGCCAGTTCAATCTTCTACTATGCAAGGTCAGGCTGATATATCTACTCTGTTACCACCACAACAACAGCAAACACAACCGCTTTATTTCAAACACAGTGGCTTTATCGTAAGACTTTTTGCCCTTATTGTTGATGTAGTTATTATTTTATTAATTACACTTCTGTTAAACCTTATTCTTCAGTTAGCCACTGGACAGTCATTAAATTACAGTAAAGGTTCCCTATTTCAATTTCTGGTAACACTTATTTCCCTCATATATTCAATCACTTTTGTTGCGCTATATGGTGCTACTCCAGGCAAAATGCTCCTTCGTCTTAGGATTGTAAATACAAATTATCAGAAAGTTAGCTTCTTTCAAGTATTGAAGCGTGAAACAGGAGGCAAGATACTTTCAGGATTAGTTTTTAATCTCGGTTATTTATGGGCTGCCATTGATAACAAAAAACAGGCTTGGCATGATAAAATTGCTAAAACCTACGTTATCCATATAGAACCCATTAGCTATCAGGAATATTTAAAGCAACAGGAAAAAGGCAAAATAGGTTCACTTCCTTATGTTTTAATCTTCGCAGGAGCAGCAGAAGTAATCTTTATATCATTCTTTGCATTTTCAGTTGTGAGACAGCTAACAACACTTTACGAAACCATGGAAACAGGTGGGTATAATCCTTTAATTACATACTTAATGTTAGGAATAATAGGATTGAGTTGTTTTGCTCAAATTATATGGGGCAGTATATTATGGTCTAAGAAAAAGGCACCAGAAACCATAAGTCAGAGTTCTATCAAAACTGCTAAAGTTCTACTAATACTCGGAGCAACTTTATTTTTCTTACTAATTCCATTCCTTGTTTTGTCTGTTATTCTTCCAATTTACAAATTAACAACTTCGTTTTAACTAACTTAAGAATACACAAGATTTTTAGCATCACCAGATATTCAAAAACTGAAAATGTGTCGTACAAGTTTGAGTATATTAATGTATAATTATTTTTACCGAATGATCCTTGTGGTGAAAGTACCTTACTATTAGGGAGCTAATGTTGACATCATAATCGATGATTCATCTTGGCCACGAGGATCGAATTTCTGATATGCATATTTATGCATTTTTTAGACCTAAGGCATAGACGAAGTCAGGTAGTAGACCGTCAGATAGGAACATTTTGAAGAATTCTGGCAGTCTGGCTAAGACCTCGTCAGGAGCTCCATACGGAATACCCTGTGTATCAAGTCCCGAATATATTGATACAACGGGCTAATCGTCAATGTTTCATAAATCAAGTTGTTTTCTGATTTAAGTATTTTTTAATTTTTAGCCTCATTTTGGTTCGAATCCCGTCTCTTTACCAAAGACTTGTCAATTATATTGACAAATAACTTGACAATTAAAATTGTCCTTTATATAATTGGAGTATGTTTAAACCAAAATATACTTTAACTCCCGAAATCCTCAATAATATTAATGAGATAGAAAGGCTTTATGGACGACTTGAGGGTTTGACTATTCCCCGACATCTTTTATTAAATCTTGAACGGGACAATTTAATTCAATCTGCATATATTTCAAATAGCATTGAGGGTAATCCTCTCTCTCAAGCAGAAGTAACAAATCTATTGTTAAATGATAGGATACCGGTTAATCGGGATGAAAAAGAAGTGGTCAATTACTTTAAAATTTTAAAAACTCTTCATAAAAGAATTGGACAACCCTTTGACCTTAATATTATTCTTGATATTCATACGGAATTAATGGAAGCGGTTAGTGATAAAATCAAAGGTAAAATTCGAAATAAGCAAATAGTAATAGGCAATTATGGTGAAGACAATAAAATTATTATTAAACATAATCCTCCGTTTCACACATATTTAGAAATAGAGCAGTCTCTAAAAAAACTTCTGAATTGGATTCAAGATAGCGCTGAACCATCTATTTTAAAAGCGGGATTGTTTCATCATCAATTTGTTTTTATTCATCCGTTTGAGGATGGCAATGGAAGAGTGTGCAGGTTATCAACGGCGCTATTTTTATTAAAAAATAACTATCTTATTAATAAGTACTTTGTTCTGGATGATTATTATGATATTGATAGACAGCAATATTCGGATAAATTACATACTGCTGATTTTGGGGACAAGACAGAATGGTTAAAGTATTTTACAGATGGAGTGAAATATTCATTACAAAGCGCATTAGGAAAGGTTGAATCAGGACTCACCAATCTTACGTTTGATATTCGTCCAACTCCTAAGGAACAGGTAGCTTTAGCAATAATACAAAAGTATAGAGAAATTAATTCCGCTGATTTAGTAAAAGAGCTCAATATAACAAGACAACAGGCGTTCAATCTTCTAAGAGCTCTTACAAAAAAGGGTTATCTTGAAAAAAAGGGCATCACTAAAAGTAGTTTTTATATCTTAAAATAGCACATTCTACTGTTTATAGTATACATCCTAGTTAAAAATTGTTATTGCGCTTTATAGAGATCGCCGTTTGCCATTTCCAAAGGATAGCATATTTTGCCTGTACAATTAAAATGAATTGATGTTACAATACTTTCTATGGGAAATTTTAACCGCGGCAGATCAGGCGGACCTGCCCGCTATGCTTCGCGAAGCGATGCAGGCGGGGGAAGAGGCTTTGAAAGAAGAGGTTTTAATGACAGAGGCAGAAGGGGGTCTGCAGAGATGCACCAGGCTGTTTGTGACAATTGCCGAAAAAACTGTGAAGTGCCTTTCCGTCCTACCAGCGGCAAGCCGATTTTTTGCAGTGATTGTTTTCAAAATAACCGTGGTTCTGATTCGGGGAGATTTGATGATCGGAATACTGGTAGATCCGCTGGCTCGGATGAGAGAAGAATGTTTGAGGCTACCTGTGATGAGTGCAGAAACAGCTGCAAGGTTCCTTTTCAGCCAAGCGGCGGAAAGCCAATTTACTGCAGTGACTGTTTTGGGGAGAAAAAAGGCGCCGGAGATAAAAACAGGGATCATTTTGAAGAGCTGCATAACAAACTCGATAAAATTTTACTACTATTAGAGCAGAATGCTTTTGCAAAGACAGCTCCGGCAGTTCAGGAAGAGATAATAGCAGAAGTTCAACAGATTAAAGCTGTTGATGCCCCGGAGAAAGTTACCAGGAAAAAAACCTCAAAAAAGAAATAATTCCTTTTCGGAAAGATGTAAGTACGGGTAGAATAAAAACTTCTGTATTGTGATAATTCTCACTGAATCTTTTTATCTCTTTTTGTATGCTTATTTCTAAATTAAGTAAATAATTTTTTGTAGCAGACGGAAACGATGAGGACGAAGACTAACCATGGGGTTAGTTAGATAGGGCAGCAAATCCACTCGGTGCAAGCCGGGTGGATTTGTTTTTAGGGGTTAAAGCTGTTCCAAATCCTGGTCTAAAGTGGCAAATTCATCATCGACACCGCTCTCCACATCGATACTTTCCAGATCAGCCTCCAGGTTCTCCTCAGGCGCGGCAGGAGGCGGCTGTACGGTGTTAACCTGGGTTGCGGCCGGGATAGCTTTCGATTGCTGGCTACTGAGGAAAAAGTATAACCCTCCGACTATTGCCGCTATTACCACCAATCCAATTACCAACCAAAGAACCATTTTCTTGGATTCGCCCCCGCCGGAAACCGCTACCTCAGGCGCTGCAGGAGGCATAGCAGTCTCCGCAGGTGCCTGTGCTGCCTGGACAGGGGGGTTAGGAGCCGGCGCCTGATTATTGTCCACTTACTGATGCCTCCTTTGCTTTATCAGCTGACGATACTGACCCGGATTTTGCTATTCTGATGGCATCTGATACTGACTTCTTAGCCTCCCGGACTGTTTTTCTGGTGGACTCAAGATCCTTATGCAGGGCATCCCGCTGGCTTTTGGCATCCAGGCCGATTCTGCCTTCAGATGTAACAGTGATGGTGTAATCTTTGAGTGATTGGGCCGAAACTGCTTCAACGGCAGCTGTGATATCGGCCCTTGCAGCATCAATTGCAGTCTGGGTGCTGGTCTGATCCTTAATATCCGGCTTGCCGCTATTGACCCGGGCTTCCAGTTTATTCAAAATTAATGACATGCTGTCTAGGTGCCTTTGCATCTGGCTGGTTTGTTTTTGGTTGACATTATTCAAATTGGTATTTAACCTGTCGGCTATTTCTGCTTTTTTCTGATCCCTGAAAGACTGAAGCCTTGTCTTTAAGGCTGCTGCTTTGGAGGCTATCCTCTCCTTGGTGGCTGCTACTTTAGCCTGAATATTCTCTTTCTTTGCTTCAATTCTTTGTTGTGCAACCTGTTGCCTTTCCTTTACTGCCTGGATTCGATCCTTTTTAACCGGCGCGGTGGCTGCTGAAGTAGCTGTATCCTGGGCATAAGCCGGCAAAGCCAAAACTACCCATACGGCAATCGCAGCCAAAATAACGGAAAAGGGGATGTAAGCAGCTCTGGACATTATTACTAATTTATCAGAATAATCCCCATCTGTCAATATGACTGCCCGGGTGGGGGCAGGTTTTTTAAGAATCTTAAGGTAGATCAGTTATACAAGTGTTCTTCAAATCTCCAGGATACTTAATTTACTGCCAACACTCCTGCCCCAACCCAAGCCTGTTATTTATATCCTTTCTGCTTACTGATTTCAGTAATTTTTCTTACAAGCGAGTTTACGAGCTTGCAAGATTTTCTTACAAACATGTTATACTTGAGCCTTATGTTATCTGACTTACAAATTGCCCAGGCAGCTAAATTAAAACCTGTTACTGAAATTGCTTCCGAAATTGATTTGCTGCCCGGCGAAATTGAAGTTTACGGAAATTATAAAGCCAAAGTTTCCCTGGACGTCCTGAAAAGGTTAAAGGCTAAAAAAAACGGCAAATATATTGATGTCACAGCCATTACCCCTACCCCGCTTGGGGAAGGTAAAACCACTACCACTGTTGGTTTAGGCCAGGCTCTAAATAAAATCGGTAAAAAAGCAATTATCTGTATCCGGCAGCCTTCTTTAGGGCCGGTTTTCGGTATCAAGGGAGGTGCAGCAGGTGGAGGTTACTCGCAGATCATCCCGATGGAAGATTTTAATTTACATTTAACCGGAGACATTCACGCTATCGGTCTGGCCCACAACCTATTGGCGGCTTTTATTGATAACCATATTTTTCACGGCAATAAATTAAATATTGATCCCCAGGCAATCACCTTCCGCCGGGTGGTGGATGTCAGCGACCGGATCCTTCGCCACATCATTATCGGCTTAAATAAGGAAGGAGTGGTCAGGGAAACCGGTTATGACATTACAGTCGCTTCTGAAGTAATGGCAATTCTGGCTTTAACCACCGGCCTGAAGGATTTGCGGGAGCGTTTAGGAAAAATCGTTATCGGCACTACCAAAGACGGCAAGCCTGTCACAGCCGAGGATTTAAAGGTGGCCGGGGCCATGACCGTACTTTTGAAAGATGCCATCAAGCCTAACCTGATGCAGACTTTGGAAAATACCCCGGCATTTGTCCACTGCGGCCCGTTTGCTAATATTGCTCACGGCAACAGTTCCATTTTGGCTGATGAGATTGCGCTTAAATTATCTGATTATGTAGTGACGGAAAGCGGCTTTGGAGCAGATTTGGGAGCTGAAAAATTCATGAACATTAAGTGCCGGGTTTCCGGTTTAACACCCGATGCAGTAGTAATAGTGGCTACTATTCGGGCATTAAAAATGCACAGCGGCAGATTCAAAGTTATTGCCGGTAAACCTCTCGATCCCGGGTTAACCGAAGAAAACCTGGAGGCCGTCAGAAAGGGTTCTGAAAATCTGGAAAAACAAATTGAAAACATGCGCTATTTCGGAGTACCGGTGGTGGTGGCGGTTAATAAATTCAGTACGGATACAAAAGCGGAAATAGAACTGGTTAAAAAGGTTTCCCTAAAAGCCGGAGCCCTGGAGGCTTGTACCAGTGATGTCCATGCCAGGGGAGGAGCAGGCGGTATAGAAATGGCAGAAGCAGTGTTGAGGGCTTGTGAGAAGCCGAAAAAGTTTAAGTTCTTGTATCCTTTGAAAGCTCCGATTAAGAAAAAGGTAGAAACCATTGCCAAAAAGATTTATGGTGCGGACGGCGTTTCTTATTTACCGGCGGCAGAGAAAGCCATTGCCATGTTTACGGAAATGGGCTATGCTGGCCTGCCGATTTGCATGGCTAAAACCCATGAATCGCTGTCGCATGAGAAAACTTTAAAGGGAAGACCAAAAGGCTTTACAGTTACCATCCGGGATGTAAGGCTCTCAGCCGGTGCCGGTTTCCTCTATCCCCTTTTGGGTGAGATGCGGACCATGCCTGGTTTACCTTCAGTCCCGGCCGGAGAAAAAATAGATATTGACTCAGAGAGAAAAATTGTCGGGCTCTTTTAATAAACTAGCGGTCACGCTTAATGTAGTATTCATCCTCTAAGTCAAATAGTCCGCCTCTGGCAGCTCTCGATGTAATTTTTCTTAGGGCGAATGCTGCATTACATGTAGAACTCAGGGTTTTGGTTTTGGCTTTAAGCGTCTCTTCAAGTTAATGTAAAGTAATTCACGAAAAGAAGGTGGCTCGGTAAAAGGAAAAGCAATCCTCTGATCCGGCGGAGACCTCTTTATATACTCTCTAAATGCATTTATAGAGTTGGGTGTTATGAGGTTCTCTAAAATCCTGCCAAGCGGCAGATAGTATTCATGTACCCACTGTTCCAATGTACTGTCATCAAGCTGCGAAGCTATATCCGGAGGCAGTGGTGCAATTCTTGCTGTCCGGTAAAATTCTTCGCTATTTAGTCTGTGTTTAAGCCTGTTCACCCCCAAAGCTTTCCGGCACTCCAGTATATGTAATGCCTCCAGTGCTTTATCTGCCTTCTCAGGGTCTTTCCTGAAACCTTTCAGGTCCTGCGATAATTCTCCCTTTTTTATCAACTCATCAATCAAATCCATTTCATCCAGGTATGCTTTTTCAGTGACATCCGCAGAAGCTGTGTTCCGGCTATACAACCGGTTCTGGTCCCTTTTCTTTCTCCCTGTCAAAATTTGTTCCAGCAGGTCTTGACTAGGTCTTACCGGAATAATCCGATGAATCTGCCCTGCTTGGTCGCGCGTATCGGATATTGCCTGATGCAGTGTATTCCTCCCGTTGTCCCGGCGATGGGGAATCACCGGTAGGTCGATAACTATAGTATTAGGCTTGCCGGAAGACTCTCTTATCCACCATAAAGAAGTCAGCACTGAGAATGAGGCTAATGGCAATAATAATCCTGCATGTTCAGGGTTTCTTCTGGACCAACCTGTTGCTTCCTCTATAAATGTCAAATGCCGGTCAAAATCCACCAACCAGACATTTGACTTTTCTCTTTTTATTTCTGTATCATCTTTTAATCTATCAGCCAGGGCCAGGGCTATCGTAGTTTTGGTAGAACCCGGCCTTCCGATGATCCATATATATGTATCATCGGTGTAGGGTACTAAAGATGTAATCCTTGGGTAATAATCTACCAACTCCGGTACATTATTAAAAACCGCGGAAAGCAATCTTGAACGTGAAGATTCTTTTTCAACCATACTTTGCCTTTGGTAATTTCACCTCTACAGTGGTTCCCTTGCCCATTCTTGAGTGGATCCTGATAAAACCTCTGTGAGCCTCCACGATATTTTTGGTCAGGAATAAGCCCAGTCCCGCTCCTCCTCTTTCCGCCTGATTATTTCGGAAAAACGGCTCAAATATCCGTAATTTATCTTTATTGGAAATACCTATCCCGAAATCCCTGACTGCTAATAAAAGATAGGGTGACTTAAAACTTAAAGTGATTAAAATATCTTTATGGGGATCTGAGAACTTTGCGGCGTTTTCTATCAGATTATTAACTGCCTGAAGTATTCTTTCAAAATCACAGATTATTTTGTCCTCCATTTTGTTTAATTTATTATGGAAAATTAGTTTATGTTTAGGCCGTTCGAACCCGAATTCAGAAATTGCTTTTTCAATAATTTCCGTTAAATTATGTTCACGGAATGTATAACCAAATTTACCCCTCTGGATTCTGCTGACCTCCAGAAAATCATTAACTAAAGAAGTTAACCTGCTAACTTCCCAGTATAGTTCTTTTACCCACCTGGATTGAGAACTTTGCGGGGGAAGTTTGTTTATCAAAAGCTGTGAATATCCGGCAATGGTGGTTAATGGGGTCCTGAATTCATGGGCAGCCATGGCTACAAAAAGGTCGCGGGTTTTCAGGGCATTAAGTGTTTCATCATAGAGTTGGGCTTTCCTGATTGCAATACTGGCCATAGAACTGAATGGTTGCAGGATCAGAGGTTTCTCCTGAGTAAAATGACCGCGTTTATGAGAACGGACTATCAATACCCCAATAGGCTTATTTTTATATCCTAAAGGTATATAGGCGTTAGACTTTACCCCGGCTGCAATCAGTTTAGGGCGTGATTTAGCAAGTTCGTTTGTGTGAACCAGAAGGGTTTTGTTCTCACGAAAGGCCTTGTTCGTAAATCCGCCCTTTCTCATTCTCAAATTAGGGAAATTCTTGGGAGCTTCCTTATAAACTCTTTGCAATTTACCATTTTTCTCCAACACTATCATCCCGCTTTCGCCACCCACTAGCTTCATTGCTTCATGGACAATGTTTCTGTAGGTTTCCTCAGGGGTTAAAGGCACCAGGAATTTTAGGCTGGCCTCATAGATTTTTTGGAGATAATCAACTGCTTTTTTGGCCATCTGATGAAAGGTAAATTTACAGCCGGATTATAGCGGAAAAGGGTTAATAAAGCAATTCTCAGGTACTTCACTATTTAGCTTTACACAGCTTTACACCCTCCGGGTGGTTTAGGTTTACACCTATTCTTTATTTAAGATTTGCGCCCCTGGAGGGATTCGAACCCCCAATCTAACGCTTAGAACGCGCTCGCTTCATCCATTAAGCTACAGGGGCAAGGTCGCACTGACTATTTTAACAATTTAGGGCTAATTAAGCAAAGCTGATACAATTCACCTCAAGAATATCCCACCTGGGGGGTGGATTTCTACGTTCGCCAGTTGGCGAAGGAAAGCTTTGCTTATTGACACCTAAGGTTTCTGGAGATTCTGGATATGGACAATTAATTTCTTAAGGCCCTCTTCTAATTCAACCTTCGGTTCCCAGCCTAATCTTCTGGCTTTGGTAATGTCCGGGCAGCGTCTGACCGGGTCATCCTCCGGCAGGCTTTCTACAGATTCAACTTCAGAAGAGGCGTTGGTGATTTTTTTAACAATTTCCGCCAGTTCCAGAATAGTGAATTCATTTGGGTTTCCCAGGTTATAAACTTCACCTTTTTCTCCCCTATCCATGACTGTGATCATCCCGTCTATTAAATCCGACACATAGCAGAAGGATCTGGTCTGCTTACCGTCGCCAAAAACCGGAAAAGGTTTATTCTGCAAAGCAGCCATCACAAATTCAATCACCACCCGGCCGTCCCGGGCCATTCTGGGGCCATAAGTATTAAAGATCCTGATGATCCTGCCGTCCAGCTTTTGCAGGCGCACAAAAGCAGAAGTAATAGTCTCACCAAACCTTTTGGACTCATCATAAACAGACCTGGGCCCGGTAGTGGAAACATTCCCCCGGTAGCTTTCTTTCTGGGGATGCTCCAGAGGATCTCCGTAAATCTCGGAAGTGGAAGCAAATAAAAACTTGGCTCCCCGTTTCAGCGCCTCTTCGCATAAGCTCCAGGTGCCGAAGGAATTAACCTGCATGGTTTCAAAAGGCAGGGTAATATAGCTTTGGGGGTTGTTTTTATTAGGGGAGGCCGGAGAGGCCAGATGATAGATTTGGTCAAAATCCAGATCTTCCGGAAACGGTTCCGAGGCTTCAGCTTCTATAAATTGAAAATCCGGGCTGTTTTGCAGATGGGCAATGTTATCTAAAGAACCGGTTAAGAGGTTATCTACACAAATTACCTGGTCACCTCTTTCAATTAATCTGTCACATAGGTGTGATCCTAAAAATCCGGCTCCGCCTGTTACAATAACTTTCATGCTTTAATTGTACATTGTAAATTCTAAATTGTACATTAAAGCTTAAACCTCCTATCAGCCAGAAAGGGATTAGGCTTGCGGCGGATTCCTGGTGAGGTTAGCAGGATGCCGCGCTGCAGGGTAAATTCTCCGTATTTGTCATTAATTTTATCCAAAGCCCGGGTGATAATTTCCTTTCTTTTAACTTCCGGCAAAAAGCTTAAATTCTGGGGAGTTTGTGGTCTAAGGTTGGAAACAGACAGACCTATCATCCTGATCTTTTCACCAGTCCAGATTTGGTGAAAAATTTTCCAGGCTGCCTGAAAGATTTCCAGGCCGTCATTGGTAAAATGAATGGTGGTTTGCATGCTGTCACCGGAGAATACGTTCTCACGGTGTGCGGCTATCCCACCCCTGGGGTGGGATAGGTTGACACCGTATAGATCTAAAGCCTTTCTGTACCAGCAGTGGATGGTTTTACCGACCAGTCTTTTAGCCCTCAGTCTTCTGGCTACCATTTCTGAAAGTTTCAGTATGATTTGTTTAATCTCGGCCGGATTGTTTGTATCATGGCTAATGGTATGCCGGTGCCCGATACTTTTTACCTCTCCTTTTTCGTAGAAAGGAATAATCGGTGAATGGTCAATACCCCTGGCCATGTTATACAGAATTTGGCCGTAACTTTTAAAGGAAGCCAGTAAGCTTGCTAAAGGTGCTTGCCTGAGCTGGTAAAAATTAGATATCCCTAAGTTATTAAGCCTTTTTTTAATCCGGGAGCCGATGCCGCAGATTTCATCCAGCTCAATCCGGTCCAGAATTTTAATGGCCTCTTCCTGATTAGGAATGATTACTAAACCATCAGGTTTTTGTAGGGATCCGGCCAGCTTGGCCATTAATTTGTTATAAGAGATGCCGATGGAACAAGTTATCACTTCACCAATTTCACTTCGAATTCTTCTTTTAATATCTAAAGCCATCGGTATAACATTGTGAGAAGATGTTTCTAAAAAACACTCATCTATAGAAAACACCTCTAGTTTTGAGCTGTAGTCTTTTAAGATATTTATAAATCTTTTGGTAGTTTCCAGATACTTATCAGAATCCCCCGGTACCAAAATAATTTGCGGACAAAGCTTGCGGGCTTCCCAAATCTGCATCCCGGTTTTAACCCCATATTTCTTGGCCTCTACGGAAGCTGCACCTAAGACTGTTCTTTTCATTCTATCCCCTCCGGTTACTCCAATAGGTTTTCCCCGCAGCCTGGGGTTTGCCTGCTGTTCCACTGAAGCAAAATAAGAATTGAAGTCAATGTGTAATATAGCTTTCATAAGCTTGCCCTTGTCAAAAATTGTCATTTAGACAATTTTTGCAAGCGATCTCCTTTGATCAAAACAATTTCTTTAAGATTTTAATTGTTTTGATCTTCAGTCCGATTCCACTGCCTCCAGTAGCCATCTCATTTCTTTGGTATCAAATTTTAATCTGTAAAAGTTCCCGCCTGAGCTGACGGAAAAATGGTAAAATAGCGAAACACCTTCTTTGGAAGTGTGGATCAGGTTGATTTTATCTATTTTGATTTCTCTGTCATGCCAGAAAAATGAATGAGGTTGTATGCAGTTTTGTTTAAAAAAGACCCAAACATTAATAGGTTCCTCTATTTCTAACATGATCTCTATTATTACCCGAAACAAACCCAAAGATCAATATGTAAGTTTACTGCTTTTAACTTTAGCCTTTTTACTGTTGCCTTCTTCTGCCTATGCCATTGTTGATCCTTTATCAGTACCCAACAATAAGTTTGGTATTCATATTATTCAGGCAACTCCTGATGAGTCCTCCCCGGCTGCCTCGCTTGTTAATACCAACGGCGACTGGGGCTATGTTACTGTTTTAGTT
Organism: uncultured Gammaproteobacteria bacterium; assembly: GCA_964551605.1. Lineage (GTDB taxonomy): Bacteria > Patescibacteriota > Microgenomatia > Daviesbacterales > UBA10151 > UBA10151. Next base: position 47,471 of record CAZKCV010000006.1, read on the forward strand.
GAAAGCAAAGACAGAAACCATGAAAAATGGCAGGAATTTTTTAATGACCTGCGGCGCCGGCACTTAATTCCCCTGGTCAGATTAGCCACCCAGCCGCAAAACGGCGGTTTCTGGATAAGGCCCTATGAAGGGGAAGAAATAGCCTGGGCCGACTTTCTGGACCGGTTAATTTGGCCTACCAAAAATCGTTATGTGATTGTCTATAATGAGCCGAATCATGCTCAGGAATGGGGAAATTATGTTGACGCTAAAGATTATGCAAAAGTGCTGGATCGGACTATTGCAGCGCTAAAACTTAAAAATAGTGACTTTTTTGTACTCAACGGCGGCTTTGATGCCTCTGCCCCCCCGCGGGCGCCAAAATATGAAGACCAGCTGACCTTTATGCAGCAGATGAATGAAGCTGTACCCGGGATATTTGAGAGGCTGGATGGCTGGACATCGCACTCTTATCCTAATCCGGAATTTGCCGGTTCCCCTGATGATAATGGCCGGGGTACAATCAGGACCTATCTTTGGGAAATGGGGCAGCTTAAAAGCTTAGGGGTTAAAAAGGAATTGCCTATTTTTATTACAGAGACCGGCTGGAGGCATGCGGAAGGCATTAATCATGATGCCCGGTTACCGGATGCAGAAACCGTGGCCGGTTATTATAAAAAAGCCTTTGAAAATGCCTGGAGTTCAAATCGGATTGTGGCTATCACTCCCTTTTTATTAAGCTACCAGGAAGCTCCTTTTGACCATTTTTCATTTAAGAAATTGACCGGTGAAAAACAACAGGAAAAACTTCCCGATACTAAAGTCCTGGGTGTTCAGTACCCGGAATATTACTCCATGTACCAAACGCTGATGGATCTGCCAAAGGTCAGTGGTAAACCCTTGCAGGAAACAAAAGCTAAACTGACAAAAGGGGAGGTTTACAGCTCCATTGTTTCCGGTGAAACTTATTCTATCTCCCTGACTTTTAAGAATACCGGTCAATACATCTGGAATGACGGGGAAGCAGTAAGGCTGGTTCCCTTAAACGGCAGCCGGGAATTAGGTATTGACAGTGTAAACTTGCCGGAAGATAAGAGGATTGAACCAGGAGAGGAATATACCTTTAAGTTAAACTTAAAAGCTCCGGAGAGCGGAACATATGACGTGGCTTTCAATTTATTTATGGGAAACAACCAGTTTGAATCCAAGCCTGTCCGGTTCACTACGCAGGTTAAATCGCCGGTTATCCTAAAAATTATCAGTGCCTTAGGATGGAAGAAGGATTTTGCAGGTACTTACATATTAAAGGTTAAGGGTGTAAGCGGGGAAAGTGCTCAAAGCGTAAACCTTAATAAAAAAGGCGTCTCCCCGGAAATAGAAGCCAGGTTTTTACTGCCTGATTACTTATTTGAATTTTCTTTGGAAAAACCGTATTACAAACCAAGGGTTATTAACCAGAAACTATCTGCCGGGGTTAATACCATAGACTTTGGTACCCTGCAGCCTGATATATTATCTGCCATCCTCCATCCCACTGAATTCTGGAACCTGTTGCCATTTTCTCAATAAGAGGGCAATACTTCCGGGGTGGGCTTTGACTCCCCGGAGGTGGAGTGAAGTTGCTATATTTTGACCTATTTCGTCATAGTTGACGGATGTGTAATTTAGATGTAAAGTGATTAGACCTGTTAAAAACTTTGAGTCGCAAGACAATTAGTTTTTTATCAGTCGTAAGACAGATATTAACAGGTTCTCTAAGGAAGCTCCGCAAGGAGCTTTTTTAGTGGCGTAGCCGCGAAATTTATTTCAGTGCGTAGCGCCACCTGTGGAGAATTAAAGAATAAACTGTTAAAATAGGTATAGGTAGAAATGGTGGTCGTAGCTCAATGGTAGAGCATCAGATTGTGGATCTGACGGTTTGCGGGTTCAAATCCCGTCGACCACCCATTTTAAGTAGAAGTTATACAACCAGTCTGATCATTTCTTCCAAAAGATCCAGGGTCCCTTGTTTTTTTGCCCATTTTTTTAGATAGTCATAATCGAGCTTATTTTTTATTATTGCCATTACCGAATGGATATCTTCTAGTTGTCTGGTTGATTTGGATTCACCAAACCAAAGTAGCTTTCTTAAGATTAAATCTTCCGGTGAACTAAATTTAACCGGTAGCCCTGAGATATTTCTTACTACAACTCTTTTTAATCTTGTTTGATCAAATTCTGAGGACTGTAGAATCCAAAAATCAACTTTCATACTGCTGCTATCATCAATAAAATTAAATTCACTTTTAGACTTTAGTGCCTCATTAATAGCATCCTCATCAATGTATCCTTCTTTTGCAAGGGTTGCTACTAATTTATTAACTTTTTCCTTCTTAAGCTCTATGACTATATCTATATCGGCTGTATAACGAGGTCTTCCCCAAACTACTATTGCCACTCCACCAGTAACCAAATAGGGAATATTTAATTTATGTAGAATTTTAGCGACTTTTTTTAATGTATTCTCTAATTCCATCTGTGTTATGGTAAATTTTATCAACTCCAGAGATCATTTTAGCAGAGTGCCAGAATGATGAAATCAGTTTAATCTTCTTTTCAGCAGACATCTTTCGAAAGATATTATCCTGAATTTGCCGGGCTGTTTTTCTCATCAAATTGATTATACCATCACCCACACCAGGGAATTATTTGAATCTAATTATTAAAGCTAAGGGGGACATAGCCTCTCTGGCCCGGGAAAGGTTTTTTCATTTCATAATTTATAAAAGCCTTTTTCTCTCATTAAAATAATCATCTTACAACCTCCGGCTAAATGCAACTATATCAAAGTTTGTTTACAGCATCCTAACTGCAAAATTTTCCAATAAAATACTGTAAACCATTAGTCTTTCTGCGCAGTTCTGATCTAAATTTTGATCAGGTCTTACCTTATCTAAAACCTGCCTTATATATGTAGGTACAACTGTAGGCTTTATTTCTTTTTTTCTTTCCAGAGCCTCCTGAAAAAATCTTTCTGCCATTTTTGATGAACCGCGATTTATTCCTATGGCCGCTCTATTTAAGTCAAGAGCCATAGAACCTAAACTGATTTTTAGTTGATTCATAAACAATTTTTCAAGCTTTGTTTATAATACTTCCTTGAAAAAGAATTTTGTTAATTCCTCATAAACTTTTCTAATTTCAGGATTCTGGATTTGATTACTTGTATTATTATCATTCGGCCGGATATTAATAAATGAATTAAAATCTATAACCTCAGTTTCTGCATCAATTCCCCCGCCCCAGATATCAGATTGCTTTGATCCCTGTTCCATAAGGATACTTTCTCCTTCAAAATGCTTATCCATTCCGGCCGAACAAATTTTCTTTTCTACATCAATTACTGTTTTTATGTAGCTATCAAAAACTTCCTTTAGGTTCTCAATTTCTTCTTTAGTAAAAGGCTGGGATTTAGTAATAATCACAAAAAGTATTTTAGCACAGTGTACGAAATTTTCTTCAATGTAAGGTTTCGGAAAAGGATTCTATTTTTTGGCTTCGTTATCCCGCATTTTGGCACTAATTACCCTCTCGCCTACTATTACATCCTGTTTGGAATGAAGGGCAAATGGTAACTTTGCTATCTCATGAAAATCCACCCAGGAGCAGGTATCATCTTTGATATCACTTAGGATTTGAGGGTTTTTGACTTCGGCATAAAAAACAAAATTAATTTTTTCCTGTGCATCATGAAAATAATCATAAACCGGATAAATATCCTTAGATTTAAGTTCTAAATTAAGGGATTCGTTTATGATCCGCTGAAAAGTTGTTTGTGCTTCTTCCCCTGTACTGCTTTCCCCGCCGAATGTAGACCATAAAGAGTCAGTACTATCTTTTTCCCGGGGCGCTACTAAAAGGATCTGGTGGGTTTTCCGGCTGTAAAGGAATCCGCTGGCATAAAAGGAGGTTTGCACAAAGCCACTATAACACAAATGAAAAGTTAATGCTCGACAAAGGTCAGGGCAAAACCTGTTTTTCCGGCCCGGCCTGTCCTGCCGATTCTGTGAATATAATCATCATATGTTTGCGGCAGGTCATAATTTATGACATGGGTGACATTATCAATATCCAAGCCCCGGGAAGCTACATCCGTAGCCAGAAGAATTTGTATTTCGTTTTGCTTAAAACTTTGGAGGACTCTTTGCCTTTGACTTTGCCTTTTATTGCCATGAATGGCTCCTACTTTAAAACCGCGGAATTCCAGCTCCTTATTTAGTTTTTCAATCCCGTGCTTGGTCCTGCCGAATATCATTACTTTATCAAAGCCATCCTTAATTAAAAGGTCATGTAACCGGTCTATCTTTTTATCCATGCTGTCAATTTTAACTACATCCTGCATGACATTTTCAGAAGTATCCTGCTTTTTAACGGAAACTGTAACCGGATCGTTGACAAAAGAGTGCAGGATATCCTGTATTTTAGAAGGAATGGTAGCGGAGAAGAAAAGGGATTGCCTTGCCTTCGGCATTTGGGAGATAAAATATTTCACATCATTAATAAAGCCGATATCTACCATCAAATCCACTTCATCCAGGACAATATGGGAATAATCCTCTAAATATATGGCCCTTCGCTCAATTAAGTCCTTTAAACGGCCGGGTGTGGCAATTACTAAGTGGGGATTTCTTCGAAGATCCTGGATTTGCCGGTGCATATTGGTGCCGCCGATTAAAAAGGCGGAAAAAAGTTTCATATTCCGGCTTAAAGCCCTGAATTCTTCGTTAATCTGTATAGCCAGTTCCCTGGTAGGAACAATAATTAAAGCCTTTTGGTCTCTATTAAGATAAATTTTATTGATAAGGGGAATTAAAAAAGCGGCGGTTTTACCGGTACCGGTAGAGGCTAATCCGATGACATCCCGGCCTTCTAAGATAGGTTCGATGGCTCTGGCCTGAACAGGGGTTGGTTTTGTATAGCCTAATAGGGAGATGTTTTGTTTGATGGCCGGATGCAGGTTGAAGCCTTCAAAATTTTGTGTCTCCTCCTGAAGCTCTTCCTGGATAATTGGGGCGGCCTTTCGGATAAACATGTTAATATCTGCACCTTCCAACCGGCTTCTTCTTTGATTGCCGCCTCTTCTGTTTGAAAAAGTTCTTTGGTTATTAAACCCGCCTCTTTGAGGGGGCCTGGAGAATGAACCACTATGGCGGATTGATGTCCTTTTTCGGTATCTGTTGCTGTTATACATATTGTTTAAAAATTGGATTCTTCTTCTCCCAACTTAAAAGAAGAGAGACAGAAGAATATTAAAATAATTGAAGAAGAAAAAACTAATATTTGAAAATTAGTAGGGAGCTACTTTAAGAAGATCTAATCAATGAAGAAAAAATATCTGCTAGCTCAAATTCTAAATCAACTTTTATAAGTCTAGCATACTTCTTATCTAAAAGCAAATTTTGCTATACTTAGCTCATGAAATTGGTTTTACCATCAGTTAAATATCAAAAATCATATTTGGAGGCTCTGGAGGAGGCTAAGGATGAAACAGGAGTTACGGTGTTAACTAAGCCCGAGGCAAACCAAACCTTTGGGCAATTTGTTAAAAGGAAGGTCGAAGTGGCAAAAGGTTTAAATTTACCTGAAGGCTGGGTCCCGGCTACTGAACTGTGGCTAATAGATAAAGATGAATTTATCGGCCGTGTTTCCATTCGCCACCGGTTAACAGAGAACCTGTTAAAGCTCGGCGGCCATATTGGTTATTATATCCGGCCTTCCAAAAGAAAAATGGGATATGGAAAAATGATCCTGAAACTGGCCTTAAAGGAAGCAAAAAAATTAGGGATTTTTAAGGCTTTGGTAACTTGTGATGATACTAATTTAGGCTCAGCTAAAATTATTGAAGCAAATGGCGGGATATTAGAAAATATGGTTGAAAATGGCCAGGATAATCCCTTAAAGAGGCGTTACTGGATAAAAGTAAGATAATTCCACTATAGGTTGTATTTAATATCTTTTTGTTATATAATTTCCGGAGAATGCAAGAACTTAACTTTGTATATACCATCAATGCCCAAATAGAAGAAACGCATGATGAGGAATCAGTTGGGCTTATAGATTATTCCTTACCAGGAGAAGAAACCGGCTTTGTAAAATTAGAAAGAGTGAAAGTAGACATCGGTTATCGGCGAAGAGGTATTGGTAAAGAACTAGTATCAAGATTTGTAAAAGCAGTGGGTTCCGGACGTAGGGTTATTACCACTCCTATTATTAATGAGGAAAGTTTAAAAGCATTAGAAGATCTGGAACCCCAGCGTAAAGCTGATGAAGCCGTAACTGTTGTTTTCAAAGAGCCTGAAATATTAAGAACTATTCCACTTGTAAGGCTATTGGAATCAGGTAATCTTAGTGTTGCATCAGTAACTGTTGAGTATAATCCTAGAAATGGTTTGCAAAATCCTCATTTTCTAATTCGCGAAGCGAAAATACGTGGCGTCACCGGGTGATATAGAATCAGGCTTGAATCGCTATACGATATAATCTAGCATTATGAATTTCTGGCAAAAGCTCAAAAAGCCTTTTTTTATTTTAGCCCCTATGGATGGGGTAACTGATACGGTTTTCCGGCAGATTGTAGCCTCTGTGGGTAAACCGGACGTGTTTTTAACCGAATTTGTACCGGTTGATGCCTTAATGTCGAAGCACTCTGAGAGGGCTTTGGAAACCCTAAAATTTACAGAATCTGAAAGGCCGATGGTAGCCCAAATCTGGGGGTCTGAACCGGAGAAGTTTTACAAAGTAGCCCAAATGCTTGCCCAAATGAAATTTGATGGCATAGATATCAATATGGGCTGTCCGGATAAAGCTGCGGTAAGAAAAGGCGGCTGTTCTGCTTTAATTAAAAATCCCCAACTGGCTGTAGAGATTATTGAGGCCACCATCAAAGGAGCCGGTGGTTTGCCTGTCAGTGTGAAAACCAGGATCGGTTTTAGCAGCATTGATACTGAAAACTGGGTTACCTCCCTGCTGCAAACCCCTATTTCAGCTTTAATTCTGCACCTTCGGACAGTCAGGGAAATGTCCAAACCTCCGGCTCATTGGGATGAAATCAGTAAAGCCGTTCTGGTCAGAAATAAAATCAAATCCAAAGCCCTCATTATTGGCAATGGGGATATAAAAAGCCTTAAAGAGGCCAGAGATAAGTGTCTGGAATACGGAATAGACGGAGTAATGATAGGCCGGGGTATTTTTGAAAATCCCTGGGTTTTCAATGAAAAAATAGATATAGAGAAAGTTTCCCGGGAAGATAAAATAGCTTTGTTTGTCAGACACCTGGAACTATATAAAACAGTCTGGGGGCAAAAGAAAAACTTTGCCAACATGAAAAAATTTGTTAAAACCTATGTCAAAGGCTTCAGGGAAGCCACCGAAGTCCGGGAAGATTTAATGCGGACTAAAAGCATTGATGAATTAATCCAAAAATCCCAACTAACCCACCCCCGGGGTGGGTTAGGTTGACACCGTACTTAAGACATTGGCCGGATAGGGTTCATTTCACTTTACTTTTGAGCTGTTTGGTAGCAGTTTTTCTGACAGCATCTTTCAATTGGAATGCCCTCTGGGTAATTTCTTTTAAGACTTTATTGCCTTCTTTTTGCAGGCTTTCTAAGGTTTTCTCCACCTTTTTTCTGTTTTTTTCATCAGATAAAGCTATAGCAGCTGCGGCAGCGGCCGCACCAATTACAGCTCCTGCAACACCTGTTGCTAAAGGATTTAACCCCTTTTTTTCATTTGCCATGATTAGTTATGAGTTCAGAGTTCATAGTTCGTAGTATTTTCTATAAACTAATAACTAAAGTTCGGCAAAGCCGAACGTACTCTGAACTTATTTTCTCACCTCCCTCTTTTTAAGATTTTCCCAAGAATACCTAAAACAATAGCCGGCAGCGCAGCCAGAAATCTCATCTGGATTTTTTCCCTGATACTTTGGCTGGTATCCTGCAGGGAATCTGCTAATCTTATAATAGCTCTTAAGGCCTTTATTAAAAAGAAAGTGATAATAACTGCACAAGCGGAAATAACCAAAAGTCCTACAACCAATAAAATATTAATTACTTCCTGCACAGACATAGGTTATATTATATCACTCTAAGCCGGCACCATCCAGCGGATTTGCATTTAGTGGTTAGTTCTAATAGAATAAATTAAGAACCTATTTATGGAATATCTTTCGCTCATCCCGGCTACGGCCCTGGGCTATTTAACTCTCAGGGTGACTACCCATCCGACTGCCCGCATCAGGAAGAAACTGCCTAATATCAAAACCGGAAGGGTCCAGGTTTTCCCGGTGCTGCGGTTTAGAATTTTTAACCGGGTGATCCATTTGCACCATTGGTTTTCATTTTCCATCATTCTGGTATTGTCATTTTTCATTTCCATGGGCATAGTCGACTACATTGTCACCAAAGGCCTGCTCTTAGGCGGGATTATCCATGGTTTAACCGTGCCTAGGTCCCACCGCAGGATCATTTATAAAAACTACTCAATGGAAAAAATGATTGCCTTGGATAAAAATATCACCCGTGAGTAATCTCCTGGTTATTTTAACCGGTAAAACAGCAGCAGGCAAAGATACTGCTATTTCAAAACTTTTATCAAGGCTACCGGATTTTAGGAAGATTTTAACCACCACCAGCCGGGCCCCCAGGAATGGGGAAAGAAATGGGGTGGATTATCATTTCATCTCCCGGGAAGAATTTCAGCAGAAAATTGCAAATGGTGATTTTATTGAGTTCGTAGAATACGGCGGCAATTTGTACGGCACTGAAAAAAGCTTATTCCGCAGTCACAATGGCCTAATCTGGAAGATAGACCCTTCCCGGGCCGGTAAAGTAAGAGAACTGATTAGTGAACCCCTTACGGTTATTTATCTGACTGTATCTGATGATGTGGTTTTGGAAAGGCTCCGGAGAAGAGGGCTAAACAAAGAGGAAATTGAAAAAAGAATGGCTGATGATAAAAAAATGTGGGAAGAAAATAAGGCTAACTATGACTATATAGTAGAAAATACCCCAAATGAGCTGGCAAAAACAGTTGACAAAATTATTGAAATAATAGAGAATCAGCACTCTTAAATTACTCTGCCATGAAGCTGATAGGCCAAAAAGGGCTCATCCCTATCATCATTATCCTTGCGGTTTCCATAGTTTCTGCTGCTTTGTTGATCGCGTCTAACCAAACCACAAAACCTACCCAAATGGCTAAAGCAGCTGCAGTGGTTACACCCGGCCCCACACCCTTACCTTCCCCTGAACTTCCCCCAACTCCTAGTCCTATAGCTGTAGCCTCGCAAGGCGTCACCCCCACACCAACCCCTTCGATTGTTCCATCAGTGGCTTCCCAGCCGGTAATTAATAATGCCCTGCCCGGCAGCGGCTTTTCTAATCAAAATGTCAGTGTTGACGGCTATACCTACCCGGTAGCTATTATTGCTGCTGACTTAAATTCTACCAGAGTGATCGTGGATACGGCTTCCGAATCTGATTGCGGCAACAGCTGTCCGGTTTTATCCCTGGCAGATTATGCATCCCGAAATGGTGCCTATGCCGGCATCAACGGCTCATATTTTTGCCCGGCAGATTATGCAAGCTGTGCCGGAAAAACCAATTCCTTTGATACCCTTTTAATGAATAAGGGTAAACGCTATTTTAATTCAGATAATAATGTCTATTCCACTGTTCCGGCTGCCATTTTTTCAGCCGGCTCAGCCAGGTTTGTAGGCCAATCCCTGGAATGGGGCCGGGATACCGGACCGGACAGTGTTATTGCTAATTACCCCTTACTTATTGCAGGCGCCAATATTAACTTCACAGAGGTTCCCAATGAGCCTAAATTCGGCAATAAAGCTCCGAGAACATTCATAGCAGCCAAGGGTAATATGGTCTACATCGGAATTGTCTATAAAGCCACCATGGGTGAATCAGCCAAGGTCTTAAAAGCCTTGGGTATGGATGGAGCGTTAAACCTGGACCAGGGCGGCTCCACAGCCCTCTGGTCCGGAGGCTACAAGGCCGGCCCCGGCCGCAGCATTCCAAATGCAATACTTTTTGTTAATCGTTAAGTTTTAATCCAACCCCCGGTGTTAGATAGCTTCAAACCTAAGGATTATTCCAGGGTTAGATGTTTTATCCTATTAAGTTGTCTTTGGTAATCTGCTTGGTCTAATACAAACTGATAATATCTCTCTGAGCTTTTGCAGAAATTCAGTATGTCTCTTGTTTGTATAAATGGGTATATCGCACCTGCATTTAGGTAGGTTCCGAAGGAAGACCACTTATATTCTAATAATTTTTCAGGTTCAACTATATAATCGGTAGCAGGGTTTAGGTGTATATACCTGGAGACATGCAACAACTGTTCATCCGTCACAATCCTGACCGCCTTAAACATAGATTGAAATAATGGGCCAACCCGTTCATTTTTAATATTTAAGTATTTGGCATAACCGTTTTGTAAATTAGACAGGAAAACAGAAATCCCTTTTTCTGTTAATTGTTTCAATAAAAAATGAAAATGATTGGGCATTAGACAAAAAGCTAGTATTTCTACATGAGTCTTATTTTCTTTCTTTAATCCCTCTAAAATTTTCTCTCTGAGATCTCTCGGCATCTTCTTGAATTGAGAAAAACTGGTAGGTGTATCAACAAAACGGTAATAGTCAACTAATTCCAGGAACCTTTGATAATCGCTATTAGAATAAAATATTGGTAAAGCTGCTACTCCTCTATTATAGACATGGTAAATCTGATCCTGAGCCAGGATGACTTTTCTATATGGCATATCCCCATATTATCAGAGTTGTTAACTTTTTCAAGAGTTAATCCTTAGGTTGGAACGTAACTAACACCCGGTGTTGGAGATTTGTTGCTGGAGGTTTTAGGCCTTACTTTTTTGTTACCCAATATTGATATAAACCTTATCCTTATCCTGTAGCATTTCTTTATGCCTGAGACTGATGATAGAAACGAAGATGCAGGATATACCCGCCGGGAGTTCACCAGAGAATCAGCAATGATCCTTTTAAGGGGGCTAGGAGTGGGTATGATGGGTGGGTTCTATTTGAGTATTATTTTAGCTCTTCGAAAAGCAGGGTATGTACCGGAAAACAATTTGTATCCCAAATCCAGAAATCTACCACCCTTTTTATATCTTGACCCTCCGGTAGAACCCCGGCCTTCACCTATCAGGGATTGTTTGCCCGGGGAAGGAACAGGTACCCCCTCTCTCTCCGAAAGGGCTGAAGAGATAGGAATTGGAAGACTTAAATTTCTTAAAGAAATCATCCCGCAATATATAAATCTAAATGGTTCACTTAAGGATTATAATCCCGGGGAAGATGCCGGAGTTTTAAGACTTGATTTAGATTCCAAACTTAAGGCAAAAACGGCTTATGACTTGTTTTACCATGCTTCGCCCCACCAGCCTGTTTCAAGATACACTTTAGCCTTTGACGACCCAAAACCCACAAATGCCCACCAGTACTTTTCACTGGATGTCCATTACCCACGGTGTACAGAACCTGAAACAGTTGTTATTAAAGGAATCCTTTCAAATTTCCCATACAGTACTATCTTAAGAAGAAGGCTCCAACCCATTGCGGAGAGCTATTTTAATTTCTCAAAGCAGACACAGTGGCTTAATGGCAGAAGAAAGTTCAGCGGCACTGCAGAAGAAAATGCCGTAAAAGCTATTGATCCGCTCCGACGCGTAGATTTTTTACTGGAAGAAAGTAAAAAATTCATGCTGGTAGCCAACATTCATTGAAACCTAAAACCTTTCTTTTTCCAGCCTGAAGTATTAGAATACGCAGACTATGGGTGTTTCAAAGTTTCTGAAGCTGTCTAAGAAAAAACTGATTATTTTGGCAGTCATAATTATTATTGCTTCAGCAGGCTTTTATTTCTACAGCCGGCCAAAGCAGGATTCCCTGCAATTTGTTGAAGTCAGAAGACAGGAGATAAAATCCATAGTTTCTTCTTCCGGAAATCTGACCGGTAAAAACAGCGCAGATCTAAAATTTATGTTACCCGGAAAATTGACCTTTATTAATGTAAAAACCGGAGACAATGTCTTTGCAGGCCAGGTGCTGGCCGGCTTGGATACCCAGCAGCTTGCTATTGAACTGCAGCAGGCCCAAAATAACCTCCGGGATAAACAGGCTACCACGGATAGAGTTATAGATGACATTCACCTTTTTCAATACGGTAACGGCGGATTCGCTAACGTGGGAACTGAAAATGAAACCATGACCCAAAGGCAGCTTCGGACAACTGCTGAAGCAGCCCGGGATAATGCCTTTGATGCCATAAAATTAGTGCAGCGGGGCTTCCAGGATACCGTAATTATTTCTCCCCTGAGCGGTCTGGTTACTCAGGCTGCTGAGCTGCCTAATCAGGTAGTAACGGCTGTTGATCTAATTGTCCAGGTAGTAGATACCACGGCTATTTATTTTGATACTGATATTGATGAAGCTGATATCAGTAAAATTCAGACAGGACAACCGGCTGAAGTTATCCTGGATGCTTATCCGGAAGATACTTTTAATGGTACCGTCGAGCAGATTCTGCCCCAGACTAAAACCACTTCCCAAGGAGCTAAAGTAGTAACTATCAGGATCAGGCTGGATAATCCACCGGCAACTTTTATCAATGGCTTAACCGGCCAGGCTGATATCATTATTGAATCCGTAAAAGGCTCTTTAACTATTCCGATAGAAGCGCTTCGTGATGATAATACGGTCCTGGTCCGGGAAGAAAAAGACCTGGTTCCCCGTAAAGTTACCCCTGGGATTATTTCTGAAACTGATGTGGAAATTAAATCCGGATTAAAGACAGGTGAAAAAGTGCAGCTTAATCCGCCCTCACCATGAACAGCTTAGTTAAAATTATAAAGGTAAATAAAATCTATCAAAGCGGTGAGGTTTCCTTTCAGGCTCTAAAAAATATCAGCCTGATTGTTAAAAAAAAGGAATTTGTGGCTATTATCGGCGCTTCCGGTTCCGGTAAGTCAACTTTGATGAATATCATCGGTTTACTGGATAAACCTACTACCGGTATCTATGAACTGGAAGGGATAAATACTTCAAAGCTGGAAGAAAATGAGCTGGCCGGCATCCGCAATAAAAGAGTCGGTTTTGTTTTTCAGTCATTTAATTTATTGCCCAGGACCACCGCTTTGGATAATGTGGCTATGCCGTTAATCTACGGCGAGGTAGCTAAGGAAGAAAGATTGCAAAGAGCAGAGTTAGCCCTAAAACAGGTGGGATTGGAAGATAAACTCAGCTCACATCCTAACCAGCTTTCAGGGGGGCAACAGCAGCGGGTGGCAATTGCCAGGGCTTTGGTTAATAACCCGGAAATTATTCTGGCAGATGAGCCGACCGGTAATTTAGATACCAAAAGCGGCAGGGAAATTATGGATATCTTTAAAAGGCTTAACAGAGAAGGTAAGACTATTATCATGATTACCCATGAAAAAGATATTGCCAAAAATGCCAAAAGAGTGATCCGGATAAAAGACGGAGAGATAAAATAATGGATATTTTTGAAACCACCAGATTAGCCTTAAATGCTATTTTAGCCAATAGAATGCGCTCTTTTTTAACTATGCTTGGCATAGTGATTGGTGTCACTTCGGTGATTTTACTGATTGCCGTGGTCTCCGGATTACAAACTTTTATCACCGGCCAGATCCAGGGATTGGGATCCAATTTAATGTTTGTCATGCCGGGCCGGATTGGAGGTGCCAGATCTCCCGGAGGGATACAAGCGAACCGTTTGGTTTATACAGATGCCGTTACTTTAAGAAACAGATTAAAAACTGAAGCAGAGGTATCTGCTGCCATTCAGAGAAATGCCACCCTAAAATTCGGCAATAAACTGGATAAAGATGTTTCCGTTTTCGGAGTAGAAACCAATTACCCAAAAATTATCACCCTGGAAATTACCAAAGGCAGGTTTTTCCGGGAATCTGAGCAAAGAGCCACCAGAAGGGTGGCAGTTATCGGCCGGACAGTAGAGACTAACCTGTTTGATGAAAGAGAAATGCTGGGCAAAACCATTGATGTGGCCGGATTAAAATATATAGTGATTGGGACCTTATCTCAAAGAGGTTCCATATTCGGAGTAGACCTGGATAATTCCATCTATGTGCCATTTTCCACTGCTGAAAGACAGTTTGGGCTGGACCGGCTGAATACTATTTATATTACTGCCAACAGGTCAGATGATGTAAAAACCGTCCAAAAAAAGGCTACTGATATCCTAAAGAAAAGATTATCAGAAGATGAATTTTCCGTCCAAACCCAGGAACAAACTTTGTCTACCATCTCCCAAATTACCGGGGTATTAACAGCTGCTTTAGGCGGTATTGCAGCCATCTCCTTAATTGTCGGCGGCATCGGCATTATGAATATCATGCTGGTTTCAGTAACTGAACGAACCAGGGAGATCGGGCTGCGGAAAGCTGTCGGAGCCAGACCTGCTGATATCAGAAACCAGTTTCTGATTGAGGCAGTAATTCTTTCGGGACTGGGAGGAATTATCGGTATTATCTTAGGAGTTGGTTTTGCTTTGATCATCGGCAGGTTTTTTACTACCACTATCCCCTGGTGGTCAATAATGCTGTCTTTTGGTTTTTCCATGCTGGTAGGAGTCATTTTTGGGGTTGCCCCGGCCATCAGAGCTGCGAAACTAAACCCCATCCAGGCTCTAAGGTATGAATAATTACTTCGCCAATTGTTCCTTAAAGTACTCCACCCAGGGAATCAAGCTGGGATCTAAGCCGTAAGAAAATGCGAGGTACAAACTTACATAGCCCCCGAATGATAATACATTCAGCATCTGGGATAGTTTAGAACTACCCTGGGGTTTGTATTCATCAAAGATAACTTCATTTTTTCCCACCACATCCTTAGTAAGTTCCACTCTCTTTTTTAGCTTATCAGAATAAAAATCTGAGGTGACGAATAAAACAAAAAGTTTCTTACCTGCCGGATTTTTCAGACCTTCCAGCAGATGATGATTTAATTCCGGCAGCAGGGAAAAGGTAGAAAAGCTTTTGGAGGTTTCATTAAACTGGTTTCTCATAATATGAGCATTACCTGATAAAAACTCAGCTGCCATTAGCACCTGCATAAAATCCTTCATCTTCTCCGCAAGAGCTTTGGCTTTTGATTTGATATCTTCGCTATTTGCCTCCAGTTCTGAAATTGCCTGATCAACTTCTGCATCAGAGACAGATAAAATTCCCAGTCTATTCAAGATAGCCATAGTCCCAATCACCATGTAACCTGTTCCTAATCTGGGCTGGCCTGAAGGATTAAATTTCGGATCAAATACCAAACCGGGGAAATTTTTAAATAGCTCCATTAATTTACCGCCTCCGGTAATACCGGTTATTTTCAGATTTTTTTCTTGAGCCGCGGCAGCACACGATAAAACTTCTTCTGTTGATCCGGAGTAACTGGAGAGAAAAATCAGGCTTTTTTCACTAACAAAACCGGGTAATTGGTAATCATTATCGGAAATAATCGGAGCTTTTAAGGAGTCTTTAAAAAGCGAAGAAATGATGTAGCCGCCATAAGCAGATCCACCCATGCCACAAAGAAGAACATTTTGGAAATCCTGGTAATCCGGCGGAAATTCTATTTTTTTAGCCTCTGTCCAGATTTGTTTGCATTGATCCGCCAGCATACCTGTTGAACCAAGTACATCCTTAGGATCCAAACTATTCATGCTAATCATACTACCATAGACTAAAGACAAAAAAAATGGTATTTTGTAACCGCCTCAAACTATGAAAATTTATTTTCTGGGAACAAATGGCTGGTATACAACTCCCACCGGCAATACTCCCTGTATTCTGATAGACAGTCAGGAAGGTTATGTACTTTTTGATGCCGGAAATGGCTTTTATAAAATTGATGAATATATCAAGGATGATAAGCCTATTTCCCTTTTCCTTTCCCACTTTCACTTAGATCATGTTTCAGGCCTGCATATGCTGTCAAAATTTAACTTCAGCCAACCAATCAATATTTACCTGGCCAAAGGCAGAAAAAAGGATTTTGAAACACTTTTTAATGCTCCGTACACAGATCCTAATGTTAATATTAAAGTCCACGAGCTTGAGGAGGGCAAAAATGAAGTCGGCTTTCCGGTCGAAATGTTCCGGATGAAACATACATATGAAGATCATAGTTTCAGAATGAGTCTGGAAGGGAAAATAATTGCTTATTCCGGAGATACCGGAATCTGTGACAATTCAAAACTGCTTGCACATAATGCTGATATATTGATTCATGAATGCTCGTATATAAAAATCACAGACAACTGGGGACATGTTGATCCGGAACTGGCTGCAACCTTAGCAAAAGAAGCGGATGCTAAAAAGTTAATCCTGACTCATTTTGATGCTTCCCGCTATACTGACCTGGAAAAAAGGAAATGGGCAGAGGAAGAAGCCAAAAAAATATTTCCCAATACAATAGCAGCAGATGATAACCTAGTTATTGAGCTTTAATCAGGCTATTCCAGTCAGAGGCAAAGCGGTCAATACCGGCATCAGTCATCTCATGGGTAATATTGTATTCCTGCCAGGGTTTATCCAGGTCTATTTCCTGATATTCAATCGGTGCAAGACTATGCGATGGGTAAATATAATCATTC
>CAZKCV010000007.1:0-52179 GCA_964551605.1 uncultured Gammaproteobacteria bacterium
CAAGAAGTTCAGCCTTGAATCTTCGAATAGACCTCATATAAAATAAAGCATATGTCAGAAGGCGGACCGGAAATAGAAAAAGGATCAGCAATAACTGTTGAGACTGTACTGCAAAATATTGAACAAACAGAAAACTGGTGGAATCAGTTACAAAGCCTAATACAGCAAGGAAAACCAGTAACGAGTTTTATCTCAGGTGCTATAGAGGTATTGAATCAGCTAGAAACATTAGCCCAAAATCCCCTGTCTCAATTACCCCAAACCCCAGAAGAGACAACAAAAATAAAAGCCTTATGGATTATTTCTGGGCCTGGTACTTATTTTCAAGCTTATAAACAAGACCGCTACAAAGCTAAACCCTGGGCTCGCTCTATGGATAGACAAAGAATAAATTATGCCCTGCAAATTGGCAGAAAACTTGCTGAAATGAAATTAGGACATCCTGTTAGCAATAACTGGGCAGATGCAGAAAGGCAGTTAACTGAGCAGGGTCCTCTGGTTGTATATAATGGCACTCCTGCAGAAAATGCAGCTTTCTTGGAAGCAAAGAAAACACCTTGGCTTCGTATCCCTGAAGCTAATCTTTACCCGGGTAACAAAATACTTGTTATTAACCCAATAACAAGTATTGATAATACTGTTGACCAAATAAAAAGCTTCCATTTGCCACCAGTTTTTAAAATGAGTCCTGAAGATGAAATCGGAGTAGTTTTGCATGCTCCTCAAGCAGTCAGATTTTTATATGTGTTGGCAAACTTCCAGGATATAATTCCAAAAGGGGCTAATTTAAGGATATTTCCTCTACCTATCCCAAAAGGCGGATTTCCGGAATATCCAATGCAGGAATTAAGAGGCACAACTTATTACCATTTTATAACAAATCCTCCAATAGCCGCCGAGTCTCCTTATCCATTTCAAAGCCTATCCAATCCCTAATTTTGGATCGAGTCCGCATTTGCCCCCTTGACAACCAATCTGATTTAGGTTAAAAAGAGCACGTTAATCTGTCTTCTAACCTGCTCTCAAGAAAATGCCAAGAAAAACTACCACTTTAAGGACAAAATCCAGGAAGGCTTTGGGAAATTCCCGGCTGGGAAAAATGGAACAAAATACCGATACCCAGCAATCCAAAATCAGCATGGTGTTGGGTGCTTTAATTGTCATCATTGTCGGAATCCTGGTTTTCAACTACTTTAACCGTGACAAAGCTTCGTTAGGACCGGCCCAACAAGCCAGGCAGGAAGAAACTCAGGATGTTTCCCCGGATAAGCTGCCCGGCAAATACACAGTCAAAGAAGGAGATACCCTTTTTACAATTGCCGAAACCTACTACAAAGACGGTTTCAAATATACGGAAGTTGCCATGGCTAACAAGCTGGAAGATCCAAACCAGCTCGAAACCGGCAAGGTACTAGAAATCCCAAAACTAGAAACTACCCAGGTAGCTCAAGCCTCTCCTCAACCATCAGCTTCCCCTGAGGAAGCGTTGGGAACGGGCGGCGGCGATACCACCATCTGGGGCCCGAAGATTGAAGGCAACAAATATACCGTAGCAGATGGTGACTGGCTGTCTACCATCTCAGCCCGGGCTTATGGGGATATCTTTGCCTTTGACCGGATTGCCAAAGCCAATAACATCGCCAATCCTGACCTGATTGAACCCGGACAGGTCTTAACAATTCCCCGCTAATCTTGTATACTTTTTCAGTGATAAAAAAACACTGGCCCGCTTTTTTGCTGCTATTTATCCTGATCCTCCTGACGTATGGCAATTCCTTTAATAATGTTTTTTTGTCCGATGACCTGGCCGAAATAGTCCAAAATCCCAATGTTGGCCGCTTTAGCTATATTTTTACCCATCCTTTTGGCTTTATCCGGCTGATTTTAAACTGGCTGGCCTTTCATATTGGCGGGCTCAACCCGGTGTTCTTTCGCTCCATCAATATCCTGTTCCACACAGGCACGGTATTTCTGATTTATATCTTGCTCAGCCTGACATACTCTAAAAGGTTAGCCATCTTTGTTGCCGCTATTTTTGCCGTCCATCCTGCCATAGGAGAAGCTGTAGTTTGGATTTCCGGCGGCACCTATCCCCAGTATGCCTTCTTCTTTTTATTATCATTTGTTTTATACCTGTTTTCCAAAGACAAAAAAATTTATTACTGGCTGGCTATTATCAGTTTCTTATTCGCCTTCATGTCCCATCCCCAGATGCCCCTGGCGCTCTTTTTAATCTTTCCCTTGTGGGAGCTTCATTCTGGAAACTTAAAGAAGAACTGGCTTAAATCAATTCCATTTCTGCTTTTATCCATCACCTATATCCTGATTTCCCTGAGTGTCCTGCCGGAGAGGGAAACCACCCTGCAATCCACCCATTACCAGGAAGGCGGCGTGGATAATATCTTTTTGATCATCCCGACTGCCATAAGCTCTTACTTTGAACTGATCTTTTTCCCTAAAATCCTGACTCTATATCATTCGGAGCTCAATTTCGGGCCGATCCAGTTTGCCCTGAGGGCCTTTTTAGTACTGGTTTTTATGGCCGGAACCTTGTTTGCTTTTTTCAAAAACAAAGCCGTCTTTTTTTGGGGTTCATTTTTCCTGCTGGCTTTGGCTCCTACCCTAACACCTTTCAGGCTAAACTGGATTGTGGCTGAACGCTATTTATATCTGCCGCTTCTGGGAATACTGGTGCTTTTAGGCTTGGGGTTTGAGAAATTAACCAAATCCGTAAAATTCAAACAGGCAGGCTATGTAGCACTGGTGCTGATAGTCATCATGCTTTCAGCCAGAACCATCATCCGCAATATTGACTGGAAAAATGAGGATAATCTCTGGATTGCTACCGGTAAAACCTCTCCCTCCTCCCCTAATACCCACAATAATTTAGGGGATGTTTATGGCCGGCTGGGGGATAAACAGGGAGCCCTGCGGGAATTTCAGCAGGCTATTGAACTAAAGCCAAATTATGGGGATGCTTATCATAATTTAGCCAATACTTACCTGGAACTGGGCCAGCCGGACAAAGCCCTGGAAGGCTATCAAAATGCCCTGAAGTTTAACCCTAAACTGTGGCAGTCCCATCAAAATATTGCCGCAGTTTATTTTGGCCAGAAAAATTATGATTTAGCCATAGAAAACCTGCAAAAAGCCATTCAGATTAATCCCGGAAACCTTAATTTAAGGATTAATTTAGGAGTGGTTTACCTTAATAAGGGGGACAAGGAAAAAGCCAAAGCCATTTTTTCGGAAATCCTACAATTTGACCCAACCAACCAAATCGCTACCCAAGGCCTGGCCGAAACCAATAAATAGATTGTAACCCTAGTTTACGTTTACACCCTCCGCAAAATTTTTACCACTTTTACCATTATTTGCTGACGCTTCGGACATTTCATAGTTTATTAATTTTATTTACAAGTAATCCTAAAACCCCATCTCTATCCAAAATTATTTTTGCTCCATCTTTAACTATCCTTTCGGTACCCGGGTCAACCGGGTTAGCTTCTGCCCATTCCGGGGTTGTAATCCCAAACTCTACCTCCAATCCATTCCCATAAAATACCCTTCTTCCCTGTATCATTTTATAATCTTCCTTTATTATCTCCTTTACCTCCCAAAATCCTTTGATCCACTTATCATCCTCTAAATAAACCTCCGGTTGACCGGTAATAATTACCAAATCTATATCCGAATCCGGCCTGGCAGTATTTTTGGCATAGGAACCCACAAGCAAAATTCCCAATATTTCTCTTTGCCCTTCAGCCCATTTTGTAAACTCAGTTATAAATTTATTTGCATCTATTGGTTTAGTCATTAGTCCTAGTTTTAGTCATTAGTCACCCTTAGTCACCCTAGGGGTGGATTTAGGTTGACACCCCAGGAGTATTCTCCTCCTATAATAATCCTCCAGTCGGAATTCTGAATTTCTTATTTGTTTCCCAGATTTTTTCTAATTTATCAAAATTATTATCAAGCTCTTGCATTAATCTTGCCAAATTATCAATTTCTTCCAATTCTTCTTTAGATATTTCGTTTATTCTATTATGAATATAAGAAGGCCCGTGCTGATATAAAATTTCATTATTCATTAAAGCATGAAAATCATGAAATAATTGCCAGCTGATTGTAACTAATCCTTCAAACCCCACAGCATCCTTAAAATGACTGCCTTCAACTTCTCCCTTTCGGACTTTAATCCATGCATCTGCTGAAAAATCGAAAGCTTTATCCGGCATATCAAAAACATCAAATTTTATATATCCTTCCAAACATGCATCAGCATCAACGGTAACCCAGCGCGATTTTTCCTTGTTCCAATATTGGATTATCCAGTGGTCGTAGCTTTTTCCCTCCTCCAAACCTTCTACTTCAAAATATGGAGCGAAACCGCACCTCGCCCGCGCCGGTATTCCCTTAGCTTTTAGGATTGAAACCACTAAAATTGCTGTAAATCTGCAAGTCAGAATAAGTTTATCTTCTGTTGCTCTGTCCAACACCAAACCTCTCTTGTCTCTCCTGAAAAGTTCCGCAAGCATTGCTGAAGCTGTTGGAAAAAGATCGTCTTCACAACCCCTGTACCACGGCACTTTTGTCATATCTCCATATCTTAAATCCTTATTTGAACCGGTATTGCCATGCTCTAAAGTTGATCTGTGGATAATCTGTTTTCTCACCAGCAGTCCAATTTCCCTGATATCATCAGGTAACTTTTTTATAATGTTTCCATAGAGACCCGGATTGGTAAACTCTCCAAACTCCAAATAATAATCCGGTATCTTTTTATTCATAGCAAAATCTATTCCAATTCTAACCCCCGGTGTTGAACAGCTTCCAACCTAAGGATTTCGGAGCCGGTGGACGGGATCGAACCGTCGCTCCCCACTTTACGAAAGTGGTGCTTTACCACTAAGCTACACCGGCGTTTCACTTGGTGTATCTTGCGATAGTTTTACTATCTAAAGCTACACCGGCACTATTTGACCCTGATATATTCATATAACTGAATGTATCTTGCACATATTTTATCAAAAAAGTAAGATGCATGGGGTATTATGATACTTTTAATCCTAATAGTCTCTGCCTTTTTAAGGCTTTATAACCTGCCGGACAGTTTCATCTTTGCCGGGGATGAAGAATACCAAGCCACCCTCGCCCAAAGCTTAATCAAGGATTTCCATATCATCTGGGTAGGGGTAAATGCTGCCCATTTAGGTTTTTACCTGGGACCTTACTGGACTTACTTTTCTGCTTTTTGGTTATGGCTATCCCAAGGGAACCCTTTAATCACCGGTTATATTTCTTCTATTATCGGAGTCCTAACCACCCTATCAATTATATTAATCGGCAAATCCCTCTTTGGCAGAAAAACCGGCCTGTTAGCCGGACTGCTTTATGCCACTTTGCCCTTAATGGTTTTTCTTGACCAAAAATACTGGAACCCCTCACTCATTCCCCTTTTATCTCTTCTTCTATTACTGTCCCTTTTTAAGGCAAGACAAAATCCCGGATGGTTAATTTTGTTTACCGCCAGTTATGGCCTGGTTTTCCATACGCATCTTTCCTTGATCCCGGTGATATTTATAGCCGGCTATTGGCTGGTTAAACAAAAGATCAGGCCTTCCAAACAAATTATCCTTTTATCCATCACCGCCTTCTTAATCATGGTTGCTCCATTAATTGCCTTTGACTATTTCCGCAGAGGCTCCAATATCACTACGCCTTTAAGATTTAATGAAATTACCTCTGATTACCGCAACAGAATAAACCCGGCGCAGCACTTCCCGGCCCTTTTTCAAGTTTTAGGACGGGTCTGGTTTATCAAGCCTCCCAGTCTCAATGCCGATGAAGTCATTACCTCTTGTACTGATGCTTCCCGGATAGGAAATCCAAAAGTAGCCGGCATTTCCCAGCGCTTTACCCCGCCTGCTTGGTTATCCTTATTAGGAACAGCTCCTTTACTTCTTTTTCTGGTTCATAAAAAAACCCGGGAAAAAGAAGCCCACACCCTGCTGGCTTTATTTTTAATAACCCTGATGGCAGCATTTTTGCTTTTCCCGGGCGGAGCTTTCGAATATTATCTGCTGGGTGTATTCCCATTGCTGATGTTTCTGCCGGGAATCCTGTCTGATTATTTCATTAAACTTAAACCTTTTCTAATCTCAATAGCTCTCCTCGCAGCTGTCTTGGGAATCTTCACTACAGTAACCAATAACCCTGAATTTGGCCTGGGGGTGAAAAATACCTTAATTAAACAGGTAATTTCTAAAATCGGAAATGAGCCTTTTGAGCTAAAACAAACGGGGTTATGTCATTTTTATGAAGGCTGGAGATATTTATTTGTCTTAAACGGCAAAAAGCCGGAAAGAAGCGATTCGGACCAGGGTCTGGGATGGTTATATCCTAAAGAAATCTCCGACAAGCCGGGTAAATATATTGTAATCTTTTCCGAATCCCGGGTGCCAGTTAACTTTGATACCAAAGGAGCTAGCATCTTGGAATCCGGCGGCTTCACCGCCTATATTTTCAAAAATTTCTAGGGCTTAAAAGCTCGCCCTTTTGAAGTAACTCCAATTATTTCAGTACACCCGGAGGGTGACTTAGCTTCACACCTTTTCTTTGGATGTAACTAGCCTTGTAAGGCGTCCCCTAGGAGCGTAAGACTACAGGATATGAGCGGGGTACGAGAATTGAACTCGCTTCTCTACCTTGGGAAGGTAGCATACTACCGGTGTACTAACCCCGCAAACCCCTGGGATAACACTGATTTTAAGATATCCTCTGAACGAGGATTTGTTTGTTGTTATCCCGTTGAAGTAAGTTAACTTACTTCAACTATTTTAACAGATTTTGATATACTTGAGGGTATATGACCTACAAATATCAATCCAGAAGATCCATTAAAAGAATGGCCCGTAAAAGCCGGCGTAATTTCCTGGTTACCATAGTTTTAGTAGTCAGCTTGTCTTATTTCACCCTGACCTGGATTTTACCTAATTTTATCGGGGGGTTAGGTTTTGTTACTAGCACCTTAAATCCTGCCAAAAAATCTGAAACTAACCCAAAGGATAATTTAACCCTGCCTCCACCGGTCTTAAATATTCCCTATGAAGCCACTGCCTCTTCCCAGATAGACATTAAAGGCTTTACCACCCCCAATTCTAAAGTCCGGCTTTACATAGATGATGAACCAAAAGATACTGTTAACTCGGATGCCGACGGCAGTTTCATCTTCAAGGAGGTCCCCCTAAACGTTGGGACTAACAATATCCATGGCAGAACCCTTGATGAAAAAGGCCATGAAAGTTTACCATCCAAACTTATTAAAGTTAACTTCGACAATGAAAAGCCGTCATTAAGTATCAGTGAACCGGAAGATAATAGAGCAATCCAGGGCGGAGATAAGAAGGTTCGGATCTCCGGCAAAACAGAACCCGGGGCCAGTGTGTTTATCAATGGTACTCAGGCCATTGTTAACTCAGAGGGAAATTTCACCATTGAACAATCCTTGAATGAAGGAGACAATACCATTGTTATAAAAGCAGTAGATAAGGCCTTAAATACTACAGAAGAACAAAGAAGGGTAACATACAGCCCTTAATTCTTAAGAAACCCAGTAGCCGTTAATAAACAAAATGGCATAAACCGATAACAACATTAGCGCGATAACCTGATAAGCTAAATTCAGATATTCATTTTTATAAAAACCCCACACAATAAAAATCGGGAAAATTGTCAGCAGGTAGCGGGGCATCGCTGCGATGGTTGGAGAAAACATCGGTAAAATCAATGACGCAATACTAAAGATGGCATAGTCTAAGCTTAATTTCTTAAGAACTTTCCAAACGGTAAAAATTCCAAAGGTTGTAAAGGCGAAATCCAACAAAACCCGGAAGTTGCTTATTACCGAATCCGTAGTTAGAATCTGCCTGAGAGAATGAACCACAGCAGAACCAGGCAGTACCAACCCACCCTGCCAAAAGGCTGACTGGCCGCTAACAAAATAAAAAGGATCTCCTGTTTGGATATACAAATAGGAAACATACATTAAAAAACCGAGCGGAGAAAATATTACCCACCAATTTTTTCTATTAATCCCTTCTGTCAAATATACGGATAACACTAAACTTAAAACCGTGGCCAAACCTGCTAACCGGGTAGCAGAGGCTAGCCCTGCACAAAGTGTGGCCGGTAAAAATTTCCTGTTTCTGGCAAACAAAAATGTAGCCAGTGTTAAAAATAAAAATAAGCTTTCAGTATAAACAGTTAAAAAATGAAAGGATAAAGGAAAAAAAAGAAGTGCCAACAGGGATTTCCCGGCATGCTCTTTACCAAACTCAGACTTAACCAAGTTATAAAGTATATTTACTGCCAGAAAGATAGATACCAAACTAACTAATAATCCGGCTGTAAGGAAACTGCCGGTAAATTTACTGACCAAATTAATGAGGATTGGATAAAGAGGAAAAAAAACATACTGAAACGCCTTGTCATAACCGTCTGCAATTCCCAAATAATGACCTCCGTCCCAATTGGCTAAATTTTTAATAAAATCTCTGGGAAATAAATCTGTCTGGGGTATAGTGGAAAAACCAAGATAGAATATTGTTACCACTGCCCCCACCCAAATAAGAAATATTATGCTGACATTAGAGTATAATTTCATTAGAATTTAATTATGAACCTGATTGTCCCGATTCTAGCATTTGCCCTAACAGCCGGTCAATTAATCAGAGTACCCTTAGGCGGGCAAGGGGCAATTACCATCTTAGACATAACTGTTTTTTTGTTTTGCATGGGAGCTTTAATTAATTTAAGATTCCGGATTAAAAAACCGCCGCAATATATACTGGCTGCAGTCATTTTTATAGCAGTAGCCGCGTTATCTTTAATCTTTACCCCCTTGAAATTAAGCCGGCCGGAATATCTGACTAGTTTCTTTTATATCTTAAGGTTTGCGCTTTACATTTTTTTGGGCTGGCTGCTTTATGCCAATGCTTTTAACCTGGGGAAAGGAACCACTAAAGCATTGCTAATTTCCGGAATTTCCTTCGCAGTTTTGGGGTTGCTGCAGTTTATATTTTTCCCGAATCTTGATTTTTTGCAGACCGCCGGCTGGGATCCGCATTATTTCAGGACTGTATCAACTTTTTTGGACCCTAATTTCGCCGGTGGCTTTTTAGTCCTCACCCTTATTATCATATTAAGCCTTCGCAATGAACCAATAATGACACCAAGGGTTTTTGGCACGCTTTTTTTCATTGTCTACCTTACCCTGTTAACCACCTTTTCCCGTTCCGGCTATCTAATGTTTTTAGTAAGCGGCATGACACTATCTTTCTTTAAAAGATCCAGGATATATTTTGCCTCTACCCTGGTACTTTTTATAACGCTTCTATTAGGTTTCCAGATTTATACCCAACTGGTAACTAAGCCACTCAATATTGACCGAACTCAGTCTGCATCCTCCCGCTTAGATACCTGGCAGCAGGGTTTGGCCATTTTTCAAAAGTCTCCCCTTTTAGGAGTGGGTTTTAATGCTTACAGGTATGCACTAAAAGAGTATAAATTGGGGGATGAGCAGTTTTTGGCAAGCCACGGCTCTTCCGGAAATGACTCCTCACTGCTTTTTGTCTTATCCACCACCGGGATAGCAGGTTTTCTCGCATACCTTTATTTTCTCTGGTCGCTGGTCAAATCTTCCGGGGGGGGAAATATTATATTAATAGTGGTAGTAGCCGGATTATTAATTCATTCCCTTTTTGCCAATAGTCTTTTTTATCCGCCCGTACTGGCCTGGATTCTGATCATCGCAGCAGCCCCCAAAAAGTAACTTTCTTTTTTACCAGGAAACTTTCAATGTAGCTATCTGCCACCTCTTTTCCTTTCATAATTTTTCTTCTCTCCATTAAAAGCCGGGGCAAATTAAAAATCAACCAAAAATCTGCTAAAAAAGGCGCCAGGAAAAATCCATTCTTTATCTGATAAATATAAGTATTAAAATGTACCAGTAGTATTTTTAACCATCGCCAATTTTTAAGTAAAATTCCGGCCGGGAAATCTTTGATAATGGTTTGGGTCATATTCCTAAACTGCCAGTATTCTAAATTAGCAGGTAGTTTTTTAGAAGTAGCTTTATGTTTATGATACAAAACAGCCTGGGGACAAAAAATTGACTTATATCCTAAAAATTGAGCCCTGAATGCAAAATCCACTTCTTCCGAATACATAAAGTATCTCTCATCAAACATCCCCACTTTGATAAACTCTTTTCTCTTAAAAAGTGATCCTCCGCCGGTAGCCCCAAAGATATATTGCTCTTTAAACTGGCCTTGATCTTTTTCCAGCCAACCAATTGACCTGGCTTGACCTACTTCATTAATTAAAATTCCGACTCCATCTATGATTTCTCTGTCATAAAAATTCAGCAATTTAGAATTAACTGAGATTACTTCCGGGTGATCTTCGGCACAGGTAATTAAATTCTTTAACCACTCCTTCTCTGCTGCCGTATCATTATTTAGAAAAATTACATACTCTGCAGCAGATTTTTTAACTCCTTCATTAATGGCTTTTGCAAAACCTAAATTTTTTTTAAGTCTAATTATCTCTACTTCCGGAAAGTTTTTTTCAACATATTCTATCGACCCGTCAGTCGAACCGTTATCTACCATAATTACCTGTAACCCGTAACCTGTAACCTGTAACCCTCTTAAGGATTCAAGACAATCCTCTAATAAACCCATACCATTCCAGTTTGGGATAATAACTGAGGCTTTAACCTTTTTCATTTCTTAGCAGCCTCTACCAAAAAATGGTAATAAGCCAGATTCTTATATTTACTAACTAACACTCGATATAAAGTCTTCTTATAAATCCATCCGATTACAGGGATCCTGCTGATCAGTCCTTCCAGGGGTAGACGGGTTATAGTACCAACTAACTTTTCAGTTTTCCAGCCGTTTTCCAGAAGTATTTTTGGCAAAGTCTTTACAGAGTAAAAATGCAGGTGGGTTTTATCCAAAAGCCCGCTTTCTTGGTACTCAAAATCCCCTTTAAAGAAAAGCTCCTTCCTCATAGTCCAACAGGCTATATTAGGCAAAGAAATTATTAATTTAGTCTCTGCAGCAGCTATCTTCAATAGTTCTTTCAATACCTGCTCAGGTAAAACCAGATGTTCCAGTACATCTGCCATTACAATGAAATTATAATTACTTAATTTTTCAAAGATTTCTTTATTTTCTATCGAGATATTAAATACTTTTCTAATTCCTTTGGGTAATTTAGCAATTGCCTTTTTATTAGTTTCTACCACGTCAACTGTGCAATTATTTTTTAAGAAAACTCCGGTCATATAACCGGTTGATGACCCTATTTCTAAAATCTTTTTGTCTCTACCGACAATTTTAATTATCTCCTGCTGGGTAGTAGACAGGCCGTATTTTTGAAAGATCTTTTCGTAAACAATCATTTTTTATCCAGGAATTTTTTCTTGGTAAGCAGAAAAAAGATAATGAATGACAAGACCTCAGAAACTACTGTTACCCAGGCAGCTGCCATAAAGCCAAACCGGGGGATAAATATCAGATTAGCAATGACATTAAAAGTTAAAGCCAGTACTGATAAACTTAAAACCTGTTTTAAGTATCTGTCTGTTGACAATAATACTGTCACAGCCGGGACATGGACAAACATGAAAGGAATCGACAAGGATAAAATCTTAATGGCTGAAATTGATGGTAAATAATCAGGCAAAACAAACTCAATAACCGGGGGCAAAACTAAAAAGTACCCCGCCAAAACTGCCAGTCCCAGCCCTAACATAACCTTAAATGACTTAAAATATAATTTCCTGATATCTGCCGCCGATGTTTCATGCACCCGGGAAAGCACCGGGAACAAAGCCATGGAAAAAGCCGAAGGGATAAAAATTACCGCCTCTAAAAATCTGTAAGCTGCCCCATAAATTCCGGTTTCATAACTACCCCTGATGTAAGAAAGCATTACGGCATCAATCCGAAAATATAGTAAACCCAAAACAGCCAGCAAACCATAGGGCAAGGAACCGGTTAAAACTTGCTTCATTAATCCAACCTGAACCGCTGATAGAATTAATCCCTTATCCTTATATAAAAATGAAATTAGAACTATCACATACATTAGTTGTCCGATGATTAAGGCATTGACTGCTCCCCAAGGACCAAATCCCTGACTCACCAGATATAATCCCGCCAAGGCAGTAGTCAATGCAGAAATAAATAGTGACACAGCAGAAAATTGTAATTTCCTGGTAGCTACAAAAATGGCATCAAAAGTAAAAGCAATGGCTTGGGGTAAAATTGCAATGCTTGCCAGTAATATCAGACTAACCCTTATTTTATCCGGGTCAAGTGAGTATAAAATAAAGGAAAAAAACGCAAAAAATACGGAAGTTATAGTAATCCTAAGCATCACTACATTCCATAAAAGTTCTCCGGCTTTTGAGATATCTTTAGCTACTTCCCTTATTAAATACCGGTTAAATCCAAAATCAGCTATTGCAGAAAGAATAGAAAAATAGGCTAATGATGCTGTTAATAAACCAAAATCAGCCACCCCCAAAGTCCTGGCCAAATAAATAAGGTAAAAAAAACTGATAATCCTGTTTAAGATCTGAGCAAAAAATAAATACGATGTTTGCTTGAGGATTGCCTTCATATATTCATTCTAAAGATACCCTCTCGGTGGACGGAGAGGGATTTGAACCCCCGGCATCTGCAATGTGAATGCAGCGCTCTACCGCTGAGCTATCCGTCCAACCAAATAATTTTAACATTCCGCCACTTGCTTCACAACCTAAATTTCTGAGATAATTTATTTACATGGATCCTAATACTTATTATTATGGAGACGCACCAAAAAAAACCTTTTTTGGAAGGATGGGAGGGTACACTGTGGAATTTATAGAAACTTTGGTAGTATTTGGGGCGATCTTTGCCTTTATTTATTTATTCGTTGCCCAATTTCATAAGGTCCAAGGAAATTCCATGGTCCCCACTTTTCATACCGGAGATTACTTAATTACGGAAAAAGTGACTTACCGGTTCCGGGAACCAAAGCTGGGAGAAATTGTAGTTGTTAAAAATCCCCGTGATGAATCACAGGATTTTATCAAAAGAATAATTGCCGTGCCAGGAGATACTATAGAAATCTCTAACAGTAAGGTTGTTCTTAATGGTAAAACTTTAGAAGAAAGTTATCTGCCTACCGGAAGACCGACTCCGGCCGGTGCCTTTTTAAACGAAGGAAATCCTGTAAAAATAGCAGGTAATCAATACATTGTTATCGGAGACAATAGAGAGCATTCTTCTGACTCAAGAGAGTGGGGACCGGTGACTAAACAGGAAATTATTGGCAGAGCATTATTCCGCTATTTCCCGCCCCAAAGCATTGGTCTGCTTTTAGACAAGTGATCTATCCTTTAAGCTTAAAATAACCCACAATTGCCTGATGCAGATCTTCTAAAATCGGGGTGCTTTTGGAAGGCTCTCCATTAATGATTATTTCCAACCTGGCTCTTTTGCCGGTTAATTGGCACTTTACATGCGCTTTATCTGTCCTTTGGGCTAAAGTGTCCACAATTTCTTCTTGAATTTTATCAACATCTTCTGAAATAATCCTCATGGAACTTACATCAGCCTGTTTTTTAGGACCCATACCGATATTTACCCTCATCCGGCGGACTAATTCTTCAGTCCCCCGGACAGATAGGTTTTTTTTCAAAACTTCTTTATAAGCATTAATTATCAGATGAGGATCTTCCAAAGCTGCCAAGCTTCTGGCATGTCCCTCCGTAGTGGCACCCGCCATTAAAGCATCTTTTAAGGCATCCGGCAGTATCAAAAGCCTGATGGTATTGGAAATATATGAAGGGCTTTTAGATACACGTTCGGAAATTTCCTGATTAGTCATGCCGAACTCATCCATTAAGCGACGGTATGCCTGGGCTCTTTCCAAAGGATTTAAGTCTATCCTCTGGACATTTTCAACAATGGCCATTTCCAGCATACCCTGGGGGCTGGTTTCCCTGATAATAACCGGCACCTTTGGCAAACCAATTAGCTTAGAAGCTCTCCATCTTCTTTCGCCGGCTATAATCTGATACCCGGCCGGGGTTTTTGCCACAACCAAAGGCTCCAAAATACCATGGGCTCTGATGGATTCCGCAAGCTCTGCTAATGATTCAGGAGCAATTAAACCGCGGGGCTGCAAAGGATTAGGTTCCAGGAGATTTATCTCAAGTTCATAAATCTGTTCATCCATAATTAAATTCTAAATAACACTAACTACTCTTTTTCCTACTTTTTTCTTAAATTCTACTCTGCCTTGAGTTATAGCAAATATTGTATAATCATTTCCCTTCTTAGTTCCCACTCCTGAATGAAACTTATTTCCTTTTTGGCGCACAATGATATTTCCCGGCTCTGCTTTTTCTCCGCCATAAAGCTTAATCCCCAACCTTTTGGAGATGGAATCTTTATTTTTCCTGGTACTTCCTCCACCTGTTTTATGTGCCATAGCGTGTCAAATATATCAGCTTTTCTTCTCTAATACAACTTTAGTAACCTTAGAGCGGTAACCGGTTGTCCTTCTGTAGTTTGCCTTGGCGTGGAATTTACTGACCCGGATTTTAGGGCCCTTTGTATCTTTCACCCGCTTGAAGGTTAACTTTTCCTTTAAATAAGGACTGCCTATTTTTAATCTACTGTCTTCCGACAAAAGCAGGACACTGGCCTCAATATCTTTATCGGATTCCGGTTGTAAAGCAACTTCCAATGTTTGTCCCGGCACAACTTTATATTGTTTTCCGGAAATTTCACAAATCGCGTAATTTAACATGGATGAAATTGTATACTTTCCTTAAGTTTAAGTCAACCTGTTTCCCCTTTTATCCATAGCACAAGAAGCTGCCATTCCCAATGATAAAAAGGTAGCTATTAAAGAACTTCCTCCGTATGAAATAAGCGGTAAAGTAATCCCGGTTATTGGTAAAATTCCCACATTCATCCCGATATTTACTGCCACCTGAAATAAAAACATTGATATTACCCCGATTACTACCAAAAACTGAAAAGAATCATTGGCTTTCTGGGCTACTCTTAACAGATAGCTTAACAGGAGCAGGTAAAATGATAAAATCAAAACTGAACCTAAAAATCCCAACTCCTCTGCAATTGAGGCAAATATAAAATCCGTCCGGAATTCCGGTAAAAACTGTAATCGGGATTGGGTACCCCGGCCGAGCCCCCGTCCTAATAACTCTCCTGAACCCACTGCAATTGTTGATTGAATCAAATTATAACCTTTTCCCAGAGGGTCAGACTCCGGCGCCAAAAAGCTTGTAATCCTTTGTTTCTGATAATCATGTAAAAAGGACCAGCTGACTGGAATTATTAAGGCAAAGATTAAAGCAAGTACCAGTATTTTCTTAATTGATATCTTGGCTGCAAATAACATCCCCATCCATATAGAAATAATAGTCATTGCCGAACCTAAGTCCGGCTGCTTAAAGATCAATAAAATCAAAGGGACAGAATATAAAAGACTTTTTAATACATTTAACCAGGAAGTTTGTCTGCCGGACCAGAATTTAGCCAAGAATAATATCAAAACAGGTTTTGCAAACTCAGACGGCTGAACATTAAATATCCCCAAGGGTATCCAGCGTACTGATCCCCTGGTTTCAATCCCTAAAATAAAAACTGCCATTAAGAGGAACAGTATTAAAAAATAGGCAGGTTGGATTAATTTTTTGACAGCGGAAAGCTCAATCCGGGAAATCGCCCAGAAAAAGAAAAGTCCGGTGAGGGTAAATATTGACTGCTGGATTGCTAATTCTTTTGAAGAAGAATAGATTACCAATATGCCAATGGATACCAGCAAAAGACTTATTAAACCAATCGGGAGGTTAATGCTAGTCAGACTTTTCATCTACTTTTAAAACCTTAAATTTAAGACCCTTCTCTATGGACAAAGAAGCAGTACTTTTAAGGATCTGTTTTTCAAAAGCTTCGGGCCAATTACTCACAATAATTTTAGTTCTATCAGCCAGCGTTAATCCCTGTTCTTTACGTAGCTGCTGTACCTGCCTGATTAAATCCCTGGCTTCTCCTTCTGCTTTTAGTTCCGGAGTTATTTTAACATCCAGGGCAACTTCCGGCTCTGTCTTTGATGATTTCTGAAACTCTACTTTTTTTACATTAAGTTCTTCTGAGAGAATTTTCTCTAAGTCTTCTGCTAATTTTTCCGGCAGTTTATATAAAACAGAGCTCAAAGGCTGCCTTAACTTAAGTCCCGCTTCCTTCCTTTTAGCATGCCCTATCTCTGCTATTTTTCTGACCAGCATCATATCTTCAATAAGAGTCTTATCCGATAAATCACTATCCCCCACCGGGAAGTTTTCCAAATGCACTGATTCTTTACCTGTTAAATTCTTAAATATCTCCTCGGATACAAAAGGTATGAAAGGCGCCAAAAGTTTACTAATAGTCATTAATACCTCATACATGACTGAGAGAGCGCTATTTCGATCCACCTCATCAGTCTCGGTTCCTACCCGGTCTCTTGACCGCCGAATATACCAAGTCGAAAAATCTTCCACAACAAACTCCTCCAGGGCTTTTGCAGAACTTACTCCATCGTACTGAGCTAACTTCTTATTTACTAGCAGAGTCACTTCCGTTAATCTGGCTAAAATCCACTTATCTAATACCCTAATCTCCCTAATTTCCCTAATTTCCCAATCCGTTAAATTCGCATAATCTACAAAGAATTTATAGCAGTTCCAGAGAATTAAGTAAAACCTTCTTTTAACTTCGGCACCAAGCTGATAAGTAAGGGGTAGATTATTTTCCGGATTTTGCAGGCTGTAGGTCCAGCGCATGATGTCTGCCCCCATCTGCTCCACCCCCTCGTCAAAGGGAATAAAGTTTTTAGAGCTTTTATGCATTGGCTCACCTTTTTCGTCTATGACCATTGCGTGCCCCAAAAGGTTCTTAAAAGGAAACACCCCCTTTAATGCCGTACTCATGGCGATCAGCGAGTAAAACCAATTCTTAAACTGCCCGGGGAAAGCTTCCGTTATAAAATCCGCCGGGAACCAATCCTCAGGCATTGTTGAAAAAGGAACGATTCCGGCATCAAGCCATGGATTACCCACATCCGGTATTCTGGAAGCTACTTGACCACATTTACTACACTTAATTTTTATTTGATCCACCCAGGGCCTGTGAGGAGAATTACCTTCAAAATCTTCCCACCCTTCTACTGTTCTTTCTTTTAATTCTGCTTTGCTTCCAATCACCTCGAAATTACCACAGTTTTTGCATTCCCAAACAGGTAAGGCCAACCCCCAATACCTCTTTTTGGAAATCAACCAGTCATGCATATTTTTTAACCAATCCAATTCCCTATCCAATCCCCATTTTGGTATCCAGTTTATCTTCTTGGCGGTTTCTATCATCTGCTCCCGGTAAGTTTTACCGGAATCATCATCGCGATCCATCGCTATATACCACTCATCCACCACTCGCCAAACCAATTCTGTCTTACATCTCCAACACATCGGATAACGATGTTTTATCCTATCAGTAGTCAGCAGGAATTTTCCATTCTCTTTACTCTTTAGAAAATCTATTATTACTTCAGGATGTTTTTTGGCGTTTTGGCCAGAAAATTCTTCCATTCCATCCAGATAATTTGCCTCTTCATCAATTACTTCAATAACAGGTAAACCCAATTTCGCTCCCAATTTGAAATCTTCAGCCCCTGCTCCGGTTGAAATATGAACCAAACCAGTCCCTTCCTCTGCAGTAACCGGCAAAATTAAATCATCTGTGGCAATTACCCTATGAATATACCCTTTTAAGCTGTTACTAATCCTCGGAAGGTGATCAAATGGAGCATCATATTCCAGTCCAACTAACTCTTTACCTTTTACAGCTGGTTCTGGTTGTCTTATTGTTTGATTTAGAAGGATCTGATTCTTCTGCAATCGCTCAACCGCTTTTTGCATAACCCACACATTTCCACTATCCATTGGAAAGGCTATATAATCTTCATTACTATTAACTGCAACTGCTACATTAGCCGGAATAGTCCATGGTGTTGTAGTCCACACAAGAAGATATTCATCTTCTCTACTTTTAATAGGTAATTTAAAATAGACTGACTCGTGAACAACCTCCTTATAATCTTCCGTTAACATCTCATGCTGGGAAATGGCTGTCCCACACCTGGGACACCATGGTACACTGTCGTGACCTTTATATAGCCAACCTTTTTCATTTACTACTTTCAAAAAATTCCAAATTGCATAATTGTTTTCATCAGAAGAAGTATGATAGGAATTATCCCAATCCATAAAATAGCCTAATCTTTTTGATTGCTCTGTCTGGATAGCTGAATATTTTTTAACCCGACTTTTACAAAGGTTAATAAATTTCTCTAAACTCTTAAATTTAGTGGACGAAGTCCGCGAGCTCCGCTCATCTCCTGGGACTAAATTCTCTATGTCTTTTTTATTATGAAGACCTAATTCTTTTTCTACTTCTACTTCCACCCAAAGTCCCTGTTCATCAAAACCGTTTTGAAACCTTTGCTTACACCCGTGCATGTTAAAAAACCTTTGCCATAAATCTTTATAAGTCCTACCCCAAGCATGATGGACACCCATTGGATTATTAGCGGTAATCGGGCCATCCAAAAAAGAAAACTTCTTTTCTGAGTTTTCATTTCTTTTAAGGTATTTTTCTACGATACTTTCTTTGTACCAGTAATCTAATATTTCTTTTTCAAGAGCAGCAAAATTAACTTGTGATGAAACTGGTTTAAATTTCTTCATATATCCTCAATTCTAACAAAAAATACTGATACAAACTATCCGCCCCTTAATCTACTTCCCACCTGGAGGGTGGATTAGCTTGGCACCTTTCCTTTCTAAATTTTTTAAGAGGAAACATTTATATCCGTCGATGATGGCATTTTCGCCGGCTATTTGTTGATCAGTCCCCTTAGCTATTGATGTCCAACGTTGCCCGTCAGCTCCAAATGTTGTATGAATAACTACTTCTGCATCAGTACCCGGCCTCTGGATATCCGGCATACTATAATGAAGTAATCTCACTTCACCGACCTGAGGATATTTTCTCTCTAAGGCTTTTCTCAAAGCTATATCAAAACCATTTATCTGCCCATTACCTTCTGCTTGTTGAGTCAATATATCTCCGTTTACACGAACTACTAAATTAGCAAAAGCGCCTCCATTACGTCGACTAGTTGATAAGCTTTCAGGTAAAACATCAAAAGGTTCTGGATCTTTCCGAAGAACTCTATTCAGTAACAAAAACTCCTGGGCATCACCTAACACCTGTAACTCTTTCATTCTTCTCACTAATTCACGATGATCAGGTGTTCCTGACTCAATAAAGAAACCTTGTCTGTCTGCCATTGCCAAAACATTTGCTCCACCTCCCTGATCAGAATGCTCAAACGACATCTCACCTCCCACCAAAGAAGGATCAAGATGAGAGTAGGCTTGAGGATGCCTTCTTACTGCTGAAACATGCACACCGGCTTTATGAGTATGCACATTCCTTCCAACATAAGAAGCATTGGACGGCACTAAAAAACCACTCTCCATCTCAACAAACCTTGACAGATTAGTCAATTCTCTTAAGTCTATTTTTCCGATATCCATCTTATATTTAAACACAGCGTTGGGTAAAAACTGGCAAAGATCTAAATTCCCTGCTCTTTCTCCGAGACCATTAACAGTTCCTTGTACCTGAGTTGCTCCGGCACGAATAGCAGCAAAGGTATTAGCTAAAGCAAAACCGGTATCATTATGTACGTGAATACCCAGCGGCATACTATCCCCTAGTTTGGTTCTTGCTGTACTAGTTGCTTCAAAGACCAACTCAGGAGTAGAACCACCATTGGTATCACAAAGAATGATTACTTCTGCACCACCATCCTGGGCAGCTTCTAGCGTTTTTAGGGCGTAATGCGGATTATCCTCAAAACCCTGAAAAAAATGTTCTGCATCATAAAAAACTCTTCTTCGCTTAGCT
Source organism: uncultured Gammaproteobacteria bacterium (assembly GCA_964551605.1). Classification (GTDB taxonomy): domain Bacteria; phylum Patescibacteriota; class Microgenomatia; order Daviesbacterales; family UBA10151; genus UBA10151. The sequence continues at coordinate 20,109 of CAZKCV010000007.1, forward strand.
AAGAAATCAACTGTTTGATTAATGATTCCCAAGTTCTCCTTACCGGTAGTCCCCAAAGCATGCCTAACATGCAACATCCAACTTTTTCCAAAAACTGTAACAAATTCTGTCTCGCTTTGAAGCAGTGCCCGCAACGTATCACTTTTTTCCGGCAAAACTCCCAACTTAGTAGTCATACCAAAAGCTACTAACTTACTACTTTTTAGTTCCAACTTCTTAGCTTGTTCAAAAAACTTAATATCAGTTGGATTAGCATCAGGCCAACCTCCTTCAATAAAGTGAATCCCCATTTCATCAAGTCTTTTAGTGATATGCAATTTATTTTCTACACTAAGAACCACATCCGGAGTCTGACCTCCATCACGAGAGGTAGTATCATAAATAATTGCTTTTCTTCCTTCTAATTTATTCATATTTTTTCCCATAAAAAAACCTCCCGTTTCTGGGAGGTTTATGTGTTGCTTAAATTTTAATTTAAGTTACACAAAAACTCCTCCCGTTTTGGAGGTAATAATAATTTCAATAATTCCTGTTATTGTTCGCGTGTTCATATTAACTTACGCCATCTTACCAACAATTTTCCCTTTTGTCAAAACCTTGGGAACTTAAATTCATTTATTATCACTTTTCAGGACTTATTTAACTCCGTCAACAAGGCTAACACTTTCTCTTTTGTTAAATCCCTGACTACTTCCACCTCTTCTAGTGGTTGACCATGAGGATCCGGTAATTTCCATCTCTCTACCGGAGCATTGACCTCAGGCGGGAATTCACAGGTATCATCACAGGCAATAATAATCCTTTTGATCCGATCCAAATTGCTTCTAATCAACAGGTCATCCATCCACTTGGGATAATAAATCTCCGTATCTTTCATATCAATCCCGGCATTACCCATAGCTTCCACCACTAACGGATTGATCACAGAACCGGGTCTGGTCCCTACACTGATGGCCAGATAATTTTCTGCCACCTTAGGAAAATTTACTTTTAATTCATTAAAAAAAGCCTGGCCCATCTGGCTTCTGCCGGCGTTATGCCCGCAGACAAAAAGGACAAAATTGGGATCAGGTACTTCTATAGACATTAGCGGTTACTGCGAAGGAAAGCGGGGATTTCCAAATCTTCATCATCTTCTTCTGCTTTTTGTTCCACATCTTCTTCATCAGCATCCGCTACTGCCTGCTGGGGCTGCACATCATCTGTTTGGGGAACAGGATTATTCCAGGCCGGGTTTGGCTGCAAAGTTGCAGAACCAATACCGTTTCCGATATATTCCCTTAACCTTCTCCTGGTTTCATCAAAGCCGGTGGCAATCACTGAAATCTTAATCTGATCCAACTGGTCTTCCTTGATGGTAGCGCCAAAGATGATGTTAGCATCCGGATCAGCGGCCTGGGCAATAATCTGGGCTGCCTCATTGACCTCTGTCATAGATAGATCCGCTCCACCGACAATGTTAAAGAGGACTCCCTTGGCTCCTTCAATTGAAACTTCCAACAAAGGAGAGGCAATAGCCATTCTGGCTGCTGCTGCTGCCCTGTTTTCTCCGCCTGCCACCCCAATACCCATCAAAGCTGACCCGGCATTAGACATAATAGCTTTAACATCGGCAAAATCTACATTAATCAAACCGGGCATGGTAATCAAATCAGAAATTCCCTGGACACCCTGGCCCAATACGGAATCTGCCAGTTTAAAAGCTTCCTGCAAAGTCATGTTTTTTTCTACTGTTTCCAGTAACCTCTGGTTAGGAATCACAATTAAGGCATCAACCTTATCCCGCAGTTTCTCCAATCCTTCTTCTGCCACCACCATCCGTCTGGTACCTTCAAAAGCAAAAGGCTTGGTGACAACTGCCACTGTTAATGCACCGATACTTTTGGCAATCTGGGCCACCACCGGAATAGAACCGGTGCCGGTTCCGCCTCCCATCCCGGCTGTCAAAAAGACCATGTCAGCATCCTGAAGTACGTCCTGAAGTTTCTGGGTAGACTCCTCTGACGCCTGTTTACCTACTTCCGGATCACCTCCTGAACCTAAACCTTTAGTTAAAGTCTCCCCAATTTGTACTTTGGTAGGGGATTGGTTATTCATTAAGGCCTGCGCATCGGTATTAACAGAGACAAATTCCACTCCCTGGATTTGCTGGAGTGAAATCATGGAGTTTAAGGAGTTTGAACCACCACCACCCAATCCCATTACCTTAATCTTGGCAAATCTTTGGACGTCAGGTTTAATTAGCATAGAAATTGAACTCTTCGGGCAGAATATAACAGATTTGCAATGGCAAATGCAAGTCCTAAGCGGAGCTTGCGAACTAGTCGTTCTTAAGGCAGGAATGATTTAACCAGGTCTATTCCCTTTTGGATTATGCCTTTAATAGGCAAATTTCCGGAAAGCACAGGAATATGCAATTGGCCCTGAGGTCCCTGAGTTGCACCGTATAGAATCAAACCTGCCGCACTTGCAAACAGAGGCGAATCTATTTCCTCAACCAGCCCTGACAAGCCTTCAATATTACCGACCCTGGCAGGAAACCCCAGCACATACTTAGCCTGATCCAATACTCCGCTTGTCTGGGCCCCTCCTCCGCAAATCACCAAACCGGAGGGTACTTGGGTACCGAAACCGCTCTTTTTAATCTCTTTACCTACAAACTTAAATATCTCCTGCAACCTGGGCTTAATGATCCCGTCAACTACGGCCCGGCGGGAAATTTTTTGTATATCTTCCGTAATACCCAGAGCCTTAATGTCAATCGCTTCCTCATCTTTCTTTTTCCCGTCTGCAGCCTTAATTTCTTCCTGTTTCTCTGAGAGTGCCGGCACTTTTGGCAGTTTACCCAGAGACAATTTAATCTTTTCTGCCGATTCCAGAGAAACCCGCAGTCCCACTGCCATATCAGAGGTGATATGACGGGCGCCAATGGGAATAACTGATGAATAAGCAACAGAGCCGTCTATAAAGATTACTACATCCGTTGTCTCTCCCCCTATATCTACCAGCACTACACCCAATTCTTTCTCTGTATCAGTCAGCACAGCCATAGCAGAAGAAATGCCGGAGAAAACCAGTTCAGTTACATCAATGCCCACCTCAGAAACACATTTAACCAGGTTTCTCATAGAGGTAGTCGCGCCGGTAATTATGTGTGTTTCAGTTTCCAGCCTCACCCCGGTCATGCCGATCGGATCCTTAATTCCTTCCTGGCCGTCAACTGTAAAGGTACGCGGAATCACATGCAGAATTTCCCGGGAAGATGGCAGGGGAATTGCCCTGGCCGCATCATTAACCCGGCGGATATCAGAATCCTTAATCTCGCCTTCAGGCTCTGATACAGCCACCACCGCATGCTGGTTAACACTCTCTATCTGGGGACCGCCCAATGATACGAAAGCTTGAGAGATGGAATAACCGGCCATTCGCTCTGCCGCTTCAACCGACTCCGTGATTGCACCAACCGCTTCATCGATATCAACTACCTGGGTTTTTTTGACACCTCTGGATGCGGTGGAGGAGACACCGATCAAATTTATCTTACCGGTTTCATCAATTGATGCAATTAGGGTGGCTATTTTAGATGAGCCAACATCTATTCCGCATATTACTCGGTCTTTGGCCATAATCTTACAACACCTTTTTCGGGGCAAATCGAACAATGGGTTTATCAAATCGCAGATCGATAAACTCCAATTCTTTCAAATCTATTTTAGCTTTATCCAGAATCAATTGTAAAGATGCAAGTTGTATATCTACCGGATCATCTAAACGGAAAACTATTTTAAGTTTTGATGTGTTAGAGTTAACAATAAAAATATTATCAAAAATCCAACTTTCAGAAACTGCTACCCGGAACGTTTTCATTCCTTCCAAAAGCTTTAGGGTATTACCGATATAATTGCTCTCCAGTTCCTTACCAAGAGAAATACCCGGATCAAAAATATATATTTTCGGAACATTTAATTCTTCCGTATCTTTTGAAAAGACTACCCCTTCCGAATCAACCTTGAAATTTTCCCTTATCCCAGCGGCGCCTGGTGTAGCAATATTGAGAAAAAGGGAAGACAGAGAAGCCTCTTTTTCCTTTAGGGTAGCTAATACCGCCACCTGTTGCCGGCTAAGAGCCTGTATCTTAACTTTGTCGGGAAAATTTCTGCTGACAGGTGCGGATTTTATGCAAAAAAACTTAGCCTTAAGGGCTTCTTCGGTAGCCTTTGTATTTGCCAGAAAGAAGTTTTGCCCTAAAAGGTTAGCTGAGTTTCTAATTTCTTTTTCTGTTGCACAACTTAAGCTCCTGGCCTCTACAGCCACTTGCTTAATGGTGAAAATCCCTGACTTAAAAAAAAGATATGTCAGGATCATTATTAAAAAAAAGGGGGTCACCCAAAAAAATCTGCTCCACTTACTTAAACGTTTCCTTTGTAACTTTCGCCTCTTCCACATAAAAATAGGTCACCCTAGGGGTGGACTTAGGTTGACACCCCAGGATTTTTTGCCAAAAGTATTGTCTCAAGTGCCAACCTTTTAGGTGCATCCGGAATAGTAACCCCTTTTGCTTCCTTTGCTCTTGCTTTAAGTAAACTTAAATTTTTTAGCATCTGTTTAATATTTTCCATCAGTGTTTCCCCGGACAACCTTGATTGAGGCAAAGTTTTCGTTAAACCCAATTCTTCAAAATATCTAGCATTTTTATTTTGTTCCCTATTGGGAATAGGGATTAATAAGGTCGGCTTTCCCAACAGGGCTAATTCTGATAAGGTATTTATCCCGGCCCGCGAAACTACCAAATCAGCTTGTTGTAAAATCTCCGGATACTCTTTCCCGATCCACTTCTTAACTTGATACTTCCCTGATTCCCCAAACCTCTCTGATCTGACTAACCTTTCATAATCCTTAAATCTAGAATCCCCTGTTTGATGAAAAACCTCTGCCATCTTCAGCAGTTCTTCCAGGCATTGCTCCACTGCCAGGTTAATCACGTGCGATCCTTGATTCCCCCCCATTATTAAAACAGTTTGCAACCTTCGGTGTCTACCTAACCCACCCCTGGGGTGTGTTAGGCTCACACCTCGGGATAGCCCAATAATGCTACGTCGAACCGGATTACCGGTTAAAGTCACTTTTTCCCCGGTGAAAGTACCCTTAAAAGAGACGGCAATTTTATCAGCAAACAAAACACTGATTCTGTTAGCCAAACCTGGCAAAAGGGTTTGTTCATGAATAATAATCGGAATGGAAAATAACCATCCCACAATTACTACCGGCACTGCTACATAACCGCCGAAAGACAAAATTACATCCGGTTTTTCTGATAAAACTATGAAGAAAGCTTGTAAAAATCCAGTAGGAATTTTCAAGAGAGAAAAAAGGGTAAAAATTGTCAGAGACCTTTGTAGTCTTCCAGCAATAATGGGAATAAATTTGACACCTAAAGCAGGCAGCTCTTTTGATTCTACTGACTGAGTCAGATCTCCCTCTAAAGTTGTGTTTCTCCCCACATAAACAATTTCTACATCATCCATTCTTTCTAACTGCTCAATTGTTGCCACAGCCGGCGTAAAATGCGCTCCCGTAATCAATATCTTCATGTTGTCTGCCTTGAAATATTCAGTAAAATACCCACTGCAACCATATTAGCAACTAAGGCAGACCCCCCGTATGAGATAAAAGGCAACGGCACTCCGGTCAAAGGAAGTAGAGCTGTCATGGATGACAGATTCACAATGGCTTGAATCCCAAGCCAGGAGGTTAGTCCTAAAGCAAGTATCCTGCCAAAATTATCTTGGGTATCGGCAACTATCTTAAAACCCCTCATTAGCAACAACACAAATAGAATAATCAGTAAACCCCCTCCTATAAATCCCAATTCTTCTCCTACAATGCCAAAGATTGAATCAGTGCTTACTTCCGGAATATATTCAAATTTCTGTCTGGAATGCCCTAACCCCAAGCCAAATAATCCCCCCGAACCTAAGGCAATCAGAACTTGTGAGATATGATAAGTATAACCCTGGGGATCAGAAAACGGATCCAGGAGTGCCAGCACCCTCTTAATTCTGTAACTGGAAGTTAACACCAAAACTAAAGAGGCTAAAAAACCAACCGGCACTACGATTAAAAAATGCCAAATCGGTGCACCGGATGCAAAATATATGGTAGCAGCAGTTAAAACAAATACAACTGTCGAACCCAAATCTTTCTGTAAACCAGCAGTAATTAAAGTTACTACTCCCAGTAGCATTAAAAAAGGAAAAAGCCTGACTTTTTTTTCAAAAAGCATTGCCAGATAAATTACCCCGGTAAGCTTAATTATTTCAGCCGGCTGTATGGTAACTGCCCCTAACCTCAACCATCTATGAGCCCCTCCGCCGGCCACTCCAAGCCCGGGGATAAATACGGCCAAGAGTAGTGCCAGTGAAGCCATTAAAATCGGCACTCCAAGGGGTTTGAATTTTTTATAATCAAACCTCGTGAAAAAAAGCATTGCGATTATTCCCAACACCACCCAAATCAGTTGCTGTCTTATGTAATAAAGGCTGTCTTTGAAATCCCTCAGGCCTTGTATCGCCGAAGCGTCATAAACCATCATTAAGCCAAAAACTACCAGCGCTCCGACAGTCAAAAGCAAGGGTAAATCCACTTGCTTTTTTTGAGATTCAAGATTTGGTTTTCCTGAAAACATATATTACCTTGAAAGAAGGGCTATCCATAAACCTAATATTGCAAAGACGCCTCCGGCCAGCCAAAATCTGTTGACTATTTTAGGTTCTTCCCACCCGATGTACTTAAAATACATGTGCAGGGGAGATACCGGGAAAATTTTTTTCTTAAAGACTTTTTTGGAGAATATCTGTATCGCAGAAGAAGCCACAATAATTACGAACATTCCCCCGATAATTGCCAAGGCTAAAACTTTTCCTGTCAAAAGTCCTACAACTGCCAGGGTAGCCCCAAAAGCAAAAGCGCCGGCATCACCCAAAAAAATCCGGGCCGGCCAGACGTTAAAGTAAAGATAAGAAAATAAAAGTCCGATCCAAATGCCGATAAAGGACGCCAATGTCAGATCAAGACCCTGAGAAGTTAAAGCCAGGAAGGCAATAAGACAAATAAGAAGCAACCCTGCAGACAAACCGTCTAAACCGTCGGAAATATTATAGGCATTGGCAAAGGAAACTATAATAAAAGCCCCGATTGGAATATACCAGGCATTAAGAACTAAATTACCCAAACCGGCAATATAAAAATTATTTAACCCGCCCGCGAAATATAAAAGGGCGGAAATTATTAATGCCAAACCTGTCTGTATTAAAAGTATTTTTCTTCTTCCCAACCCCAAAAATTTTCCTTTTCTTCTGGTAATAATAAGTTTAATGTCATCAAATAATCCCAAAGATCCGAATGAAACAACTGTAAAAAGCAATATGGAAAGACTGACTTTATCCACCTCATGGTTGAAGAAAAAAATCCCGCTGCTTAAAATTATCAAAATTAATGTCAGTAATATTCCGCCCCCCGACGGTATTTTTTCATCTGCTTTCATCAACTTGTCGTGAATGGGAGTCTCGGATTTCTGCTTCTCGCTTTGGATCTTTTCGAATCGCCTTTTTAAGTAAAAAAGCAAGTCAATGAAAGGCACCATAAAAATGGAAGTTACGGCAAACGATAACAAAACAAGTCCCAATAATAATGTCATGTCTTTCTGGCAATCCTCCTGACCACCTCATCCAACCTGACAGCACGCGATCCCTTAATTAAACAAACATCATTTTTTCCTAATGTTTTTAACAGTTTAGAAACAAGCTGGGAATTTTGCAAGTTAGATTCAATCCTTTCCGGCCAGAAACCAAGGCTTAACAATTCATCAGCTATAATTTGCGCATCTCCCTGGCCCAGGAACACCAGGTCAATCTTCTCTTTATAAATTCTTTGAGCAATTTGCCTGTGTAATCTCTCTGAAAACTCACCCAGCTCCCGCATCTCACCCAAACACAATATCCTCCTTCTTGCCGGGATTGCCAACAAGCTGTCTATGGCACTATCTACAGCAGCCGGTGAGGAATTATAAGTATCATCAAGTAATACGGATTCATTGGGACCGGGTAAAACCTGCAAACGGTGCTCAGCCGGCTCGATTGATTCCAGCGCCAACTTTATTTTAGTCAACGGAATATCATGGATAATACCAATTAATGCTGCGGCCAGTGCCGGATAAATTTGATGCAGTCCCAATAACTTAAAATTTACTTTTACTCTTTCCACACCGTGATTAAGTTCAAACGTAGTCTGAAAATTTTCTATTTTCGGATTAGCACCCCAAACAGTACAATTTTTCGCATCAGTTCCATAATAGAATACTTTTCCTTTACATTTTTCCGCAAGCTTCTTGGAGTTAGGATCATCGAAATTAAGTAAAGCAACTCCGTCTTGGTCTAAGCTCTCAATTAATTTCCCTTTTTCCTGCAGGATTTCATTTATGTCCCCCAAATACTCGCTGTGAGCATATGAAATTCTGGTTATTACCGCTATCTGCGGCCTGACTATTGAGAGGTAAAAATCCATCTCGCCTTTGTATTCAATCCCCATCTCAAAAATGACTTTTCTAACAGTGGGGTTTAAGCTTAAGATGGTAGCCGGAATATTTAAGATAGGATCCAAATCAGGTTTTGTGGCAATCGTTTTATATTTCCCGGATAATACCGCAGCACATACGGCAATCGTAGTTGTCTTTCCGACTGAACCTGTTACCCCGATAAAGGTTTCCCGGGGATATAACCGGGCATATTGCCTTGCCAGGTATATTCGAAATAAATGAAAAGGTTTTTTGAAAGAAGAAATTTTTGTTTTATAAGGAGTTACTTGACTCCAAATAGGATGCTTTGCAATATCCATAAACCCCTTTATGCCTCAACTTTCCGAATATCAGCGCCTAAACTCCTAAGTTTTCCTACCACGTCTTCATAACCTCTCTCTATAAGTTGTGCCTGGTTAATCACACTTTCACCTTTGGCTACCAGTGCTGCCACCACCAAAGCCATGCCGGCCCGAATATCCGGTGTAGCAAGGGTTTTGCCATGCAGTCTATCCGGACCATATACTAAAACCCGATGCGGATCAGCTAAAATAATCTTTGCTCCCATGGAGATTAATTTATCAATAAAAAACATCCGGCCTTCATACATCCAGTCATGACATAAAACTACACCTTTGGATTGTGTTGCCAGCACTATAGCCACACTCATGAAATCAGTCGGAAAACCGGGCCAGATATTGGTCACCAATTTATCTACAGACTTTAACCTGGAAGGATGGACCAAAATGGCATCATTATCCTTTTCTATATTAATACCAAAACCTTTAAGGGGCACTAAAACCGGCTCCATAGATACACCTTCTATTCCTTCTATTCTTACTTCACCGCCGGTAATGGCAGCAGCTACGATATAGGTGCCTGCCTCAATATAATCAGCTCCGATCTTAAACCTGGCCCCGTTTAATTTCGAAACTCCCTTAATCCCTAAAGTATCAGTACCTATCCCTTCAATCGAAGCACCCATTGAAGTAAGCATTTTACAAAGATCCACAATATGGGGTTCTTTAGCGCAGTTTCGAAGAATCACTTCCTTTTGACCTAAAACTGAAGCCAAAACCAGATTCTCCGTTGCAGTTACTGATGCTTCGGGAAAGAAAATTTCAACTTTACTTTTTGAAACCTGGTTAATATGTAAGCTAAACTTGGTGGTACTCTTTTTAAGTTCTGCCCCCAATGCTTTAAGTCCATCAATATGCGTATCTATACTTCTTCTGCCGATAATGTCTCCGCCCGGAAAATAAAAATTAACCTTGCCGATTCTACCCAAAAGCGCACCTACCAAAACAACAGATCCCCGAAGTTTTAACATTAAATCTTCAGGGAGGGTAAAGTAACGGATATTTGAGGCTTTAATCCGCACTTGAGAGCCTTTTTTCTCTACCAAAACACCTAGTTTTTTAAGAATCTGTATCAGCACTTCCGTATCTGAAAGACTGGAGATATTATCCAGAACAACTTCATCCTCCGTTAAAAGCGCTGCTGCCATACAGGGAAAAACGGAGTTTTTATTTCCGGAGATACGGACTTTCCCCTGAAGCTTATGATTTCCATTAATTATATATTTCATATTGCCTTCATTTATTTAGCCTTAATTCCAAATACGGCAGATAATATTATATGCTTTTTTAAGCTTAAAGTCTCCACATTAATCTGGCAGATCTCTGATCTTTGGTCTAATACTCTAATACTTTTGAGCTTACTTTGCAAAAACCCCGATAAAAACAGGTTGCCGCCGATACTGCCGGACATGGTAAAACCCGAAGATTCCAGGTTTTGAGAATTTAAGTATTCTACCCACCTATTAATGCTCACGCCTGATTCCACTTCTATCATTGCTTCTTCCACGCCGATACCGAATTTGGTTACCTTACCCTTTACGGAAATTGTCTGAATATCTTGGGTCCGGTTTTTAATTACCAACCCGTTAAATCCGCCATCCGAAAGCAACATCTTGCTGCCGGTACCGAATAAAAAATAGGGGAGTTTCAACTCTCTGCACATGCTGATTATTTTTACTAAATCCCTCTCCGTGAAAGCGATAAAGAACAGCTTGGCCGGTCCGCCCACACCTGAGGCAGTGTAGTCTTTAATCGGCTCATCAATTTTAAACCTGTCCTTTCCAAAGGAATCAACAATCAGCTTTAGCTTATTCGAAGAAAAGCTCTGCTTACTATCCACCCAAACTCTCCTCTACAGCTTCTTTATCCGACCAGGGGATCTCTTTTTTCCCGTCTATGTTCATGGACCTTTCATGCCCTTTACCGAAAATGCCTACCGTATCTCCTTTTTTAGCCAGCTGGTTGACGGCAAAATTAATGGCTTCCTTCCTGTTATTAATAACAAAGATATTTCTGCCTAAAACCCTGCCGGCTTTTCTGACCCCTTCCATAATCTGTTTATTAATAACTTCCAACTCTCCCCTGGGATCTTCTGCTGTAATAACAGTAAAGTCAGCCAGCCTTCCGGCCACCTCTCCCATCAAACCTCTTTTACCTTCATCCCGCCTGCCGGCTGAACCAAAGACTGCAATTAATTTACCTGGAGTTTCCTTTCTTAGTGTCATAAGGGCCTGCTCCAAAGCATTAGGGGTGTGAGCAAAATCTATGAAAACCTTAATTCCTTTTTGATTATTTACCGCCTCCATCCTACCTGTAATGCCTTCAAAATTTTCTAAAGCTTTCTGGGCAATTTTTTTGTTAATCCCTAAAGCAAAAACCACGGCCAAAGAGGCCAAGGCATTCTCAATGTTATAGTCTCCAGGTATTTTTAGTTTTAGCTTGACCTGTTTTTGGTTAAAATCACCTTTATCTAAACCAAAACTAATTATCTTCCCCCTGATGTCCCCAAAACCATTAATATTCTGATTAACAACTGCAAGCCTCACATCTTTAATTAACTTTAATTTCGTTTTTAAGTAACTGTCAAAAGTCTTATGGTAATCCAGATGCTCGTGAGTTACGTTAGTTATCACCCCAACATCAAACTTAATCCCCCAAAACCGGTATTGGTCAATGGCATGGGAAGTAACTTCCAGTATTAAATATTCATCCCCAAAATCAGCGGATTTTTTAACTAACCTTTGGACTAAAAAAGAATCCGGGCTGGTCACATGAAATCCGGTATCCATACTTTCCCCGGCTACTACGGCATTAATAGTAGAAATTATGGATACTTTTTTCCCGGCCGCCTTTAATACCTGATAAATCATACTGACAGTAGTAGTCTTCCCGTCAGTTCCGGTTACCCCTACCACCTTCAGTTTTTTAGCAGGAAAACCATAAATTAAATTAGCCAGGATGGCTTTTGGTAAATGGTAAAAATTGTTTATTATTTTCTGTGACAAAAAACTCTTTATTAATTCCTTCATTGAAGCTAATTATATCCTATTTACTCTTCGCTGGGTGCGATATTATAATAAAGGAAAAGTTGCTTGGCGATGGCGAAAAAAGTCGGAGCCGCTGTTTCCGAACCGAAGACAGACGAGGAAGGCTCATCAAAACGCACTAACATCACAAACTTCGGATCATCAGCAGGTGCAAACCCCACAAAGGAAGCAATAGTCTTATTTGCATCATAATGGCCGGCAACCGGGATTTGGGCTGTCCCTGTTTTACCGGCAATCCTAAAACCTTTAGGTCTGAAAACTCTTGCCTCTCCCTCCTCAACCGCCGCCACCATCATCTCCTTTATTACTTCTGCCGCAGATTCCTTTAGTACCTGCCGAACCACCTTAGGCTTGACCTGAAAACTACCTCTTTCATCTCTAATCTCCTTGACCACATGGGGCTCCATCAAATTTCCTCCATTTGCAATGGCAGCAACCGCCCTGGTCATCTGAATCGGGGTTACCGCAATTCCCTGCCCGAATGAAGCTGTTGCTAAATCAATCTCCTTAAAATTTATCTCTGGCCTGATATCCGGGGAAGATTCATCCTGCAAATCAATATCCGTAGGTTCTCCAAAACCAAAGTTTTCAATGTATGAATAAAATTTTTCCAAACCTAACTTTTGAGCCGTAAAAACCATCCCGGTGTTATCCGAATGGATAATAACATTTTTTAGTGTTGTATCCGGAAAATATTTATTATTCCAGGTTCTGATAGTAAATCCTCCCAAAGAAACCGGCCCGGCACAACTATCACACTTCGTCTCCGGCTTAACTACGTCCTCATTTATTGCGGCTGCCATCACCAATACCTTAAAGGTTGATCCGGGTTCATATTGGTCTGCCACAATAGGGTTCTTATAATATTCTTTAGGGTAATCAAAATACCTTAAAGGGTCATAGTTCGGGAAAGAGGCCAGCGCTAAAATTCCCCCTGTTTTCGGATCCATGACAACAACTGAGCCGGCTTTGGCACCGTATTTTTCAACTCCATTTTTCAACTCACGTTCCACAATAAACTGGACAGAACGATCCACATTTAACACTAAATCCTTGCCGTTTTTTACCTTATTAGTAAAGAAATTACCGATCAGTATCGGAAGACCCAGTGCATCCCTTTCATTTCTTATCAACCCCGATACACCTCTTAATTCCCCGTCAAAATATCCCTCTATCCCAAAGTAGCCCTTATTTGCACCCTTACTGTCTGAACCAAGAAAGCCCAAAAGATGAGCTGAAGATGAACCTTCCGGATAAAACCTGCTCCGCCTTTCCTCAAATCCCAAGCCTTGCAGCCTTAATCCCTCAATCTGTTTTTTTTCTTCCGGGGAAATATTCTTCTTAAGAAGTACCCAATAAAGATCCTGCGACAGTTTGGCAATGAAATCCTTTGCCAGTGCATCCACCTCTGCCGTATCTGTCGCTAAGGCTTTAGCCAACAGGTATGAACTCTTTACTTTATCTTCTTTAGAGAACAATTTAGGCAAACCATAAAGAGTAAATACCGGGTTGGAAGAAGCCAGGACAAATCCGTCAGAAAAAAAGATGTTGCCCCGCACGGCATCTATTTTTGTATCCGTGAAATGCTGTTTCTCAGCCTGTGATTGTAAAAATTCCGCCCGTATTACCTGCCAATAAAAAAGTCTGATTATCAGACCAAAAAAGAATATCAAGAAGGCTGTTTTAATCCAAAATATTCGCATCCAAAAAGCTTAACGAATATATTGTATACTCTGCGGCTGGGAAAAACCAAGTTCGGCTGATTTGGATGCGACCTCGTTTAAGGAAATTGTCCTGGCTATCTCGTTTTCCAAAATCTGATTTTCTAATGCCAGGGTTTTTGCAACCGACGATAATTTATCAAACTTCTCACCATATGTGACCATATTATTACTGACCCATATTTCAAAAATCATCAAAATAAGGAAAGAGGCCGCAATAAAACATATGTATTTTTTTGAAAAAACTTTCTTTATTTCTTCTGGTTCAAATTTTTTTATAATTGTCATAGCGATTAGCTTGATAATTACATCAGAGGAGCCACATCCCGATTATATCGGGAGTGGACCTGCTGATATTATTGTCATAGTCTAAAAATCCTCATCTTTGCCGATCTGGACCGGGGATTCTCTGCTATCTCCCGATCACTTGGCACAATCGGCTTTTTAGTTAGAACCTCGCCCAATCCCCCCAGCTGCCACTTTCTAAAAGTGTTTTTAACGATCCTGTCTTCAAGTGAGTGAAAACTAATAACCAAAATGCGACCATCTTTTTTAATTAAATCTTTTACTCCTTCTAATCCTTCTTCCAGAGCATGCAGCTCATCATTAACTGCAATCCTTAAAGCCTGAAAGATCCTGGTTGCCGGGTGCACTTTCCCCCTTACTTCCCTTCCTACCCTAACTTCCCTGACAACCAAATCAGCCAAATCTTTAGTCGTCCTAATCGGTTTTACCTCACGGGCGCGGACCACAGCATCAGCCAGTTTCCAAGAATATTTTTCTTCACCCAAATTAGAAAATAATTCATATAACTCCTTTCTCCCTAAAACATTAATAAGATCCAAGGCCTTAACCTGTAAGCTAGGATCCATTCTCATGTCCAGGGGGCCCGCCTTTGCAAAAGAAAAACCCCTCTCAGGGGTTTCAAGTTGTAGGCTGGAAACCCCCAGATCAAAAATTGCTCCCGCAATCTTTAATTGAGCAGTGTCCGCCTGCGAAGATATTAAATTTTTTACATCCCTAAAATTTCCCTGTAACGCAACAAACCTGCCTGCCTTCTCAAACTCTTCCAATCTTTTTCTGGTTCTTCTAATAGCCTCCGGGTCTACATCTATCCCGATTACTTTCCCTCCCAGCTTCAAAATCTCTAAACTGTGACCCCCATCCCCCAGAGTGCAGTCTAAATACCAAACACCCTTGCCCGCCGCAACCAAGCCATCCTGGCGGAGACGGGCTGGCATAAGTAAATCCACAGCCTCCTTAAGAAGGACACTTGTATGATATCCCTCCATCTATCCTATTTTCTCCTGTTGTTTCCTCCAAAGGTTTAAGTCCCAAACTTCAAAATGGTCACCGGCTCCGATTATAAATACCTCTGACTTAAAATTTAAGTTTCCCATAAACTCCTGAGGTAAGATAAACCTCCCTTGGCTGTCCAATACACATTCTTCAGCCTTGGGAAAAAGCTTCAGCCTGCTGACCCGCCCCTCTTCACTGGTGAGCGGAAGATTTAAGCTTCCTTCTGCCAATTTATACCAATTTACCGGATCAAATCCCCAAATCTCTCCATTTCCCCCCAAAAGTATATAAAACTTATCCTCACTACCTAATTCCCTTCTAAATCTCTTAGGCAAAACTAACCTATTTTTTCCACTGAAAAAAGTTTTGAAGCTACCCAAAAACATATATTCTGGGCAGATTCACCATCTATTCTCATTTTCCGCCATTTTATAATAACTTGTCAAGAGGCAAAGTGGGGAACTATTTATTAACTAACACTGCAAAGATGCCGGCGCCGTCGGCTCTGGCTGATAATTTACTGCCTTCTACTTTAGTCTCCAGCTCCTGCCATTCACTGTTACTTTGGTTATATCTGTAGAGCTTGGCCCCGGCCGGAGGATTCTTTACCAAATTCAGACTGACAGAGCCGGAATTTAAGCTTTTGGCAATCGGCACATTAAGGGAATAAACCTTACCTAAAACCTCTTTTGCGGACGGCAATTTTGGCACTCCGGTCAGATCATTAATAATGGTAAAACCGGTATTGGCTAAGGCTTGCCTGTCTCCTTCCGCCTGGTAAACCAGGTGTCCGTCACCTGAGGTTAAATTACCCAAAGCCACATCCGGCTTCTGCAGGTGCCACTGGGTAATCATTTTATATATTTTATTTCCCTTTTTTATGCGGAGCGTCAAGGTCCCGTTCTCTACCCCTTTATCATATTTACAGACATTTTTACTGCAGGAGCCAAACAAAATCTCCTGTTCGTATTCCCCTTTCCTGGCTTTGGTATCTATGTCCCCGACTACCCCCCGGTCAATTGAACCGCCTCCTGCACTTTCCCCGTCTTCCGAAATTTTAGTTCCTGTCACTACTGTTTCATCAGGAGTACTGGTATAAGCCAGTTCATAATTTATAGCATCATATGAGCTGGTTCTTTTTAGGTTTAAAATCAAAGCATTACCGTCCCTTCTGGGGGAAAGCAGGGCAAAGGGACCTTCGGCATCAAAAATTAGGTCAACTTCCTCAGCCGGGCCCTGGTTTCCGGCAAGAAAACTTTGTACCCCAAAATACCCTAAAATCCCTAATAAGATTAGTACTCCCACTAAAATAACAGTTTTTTTATTAGCAATTAATAATTCCTTTAAGTTGTCCATTGGATACTGTCATCCTGATCCGGCTTTGCCGGAGAAGAATATAACTAAATTTGTATCCTTCGCTAATCACTCAGGATGACAAACTACTTAATTTTAACTTCTAAATACTCTTTCAACTCTCTAATCTTGACCCTGTCCTGTTTGGCATTATCCCTGTCCCTGACTGTAACCATATCATCTTCCAGGCTGTCGAAATCAACTGTAATACAATAAGGAGTGCCGATCTCATCCTGGCTGGCATACCTTTTGCCGATATTACCCCTGTCATCCCAGGCTACCATGAAGTCCTGCTTCAGGTCAAGGTAAATCTTCCTGGCCAGCTTAATCAATTCCGGCTTGTTAGCCAGTAAGGGAAAAACAGCTGCCTTAAAGGGTGCCAAACCGGATTTTAATTTCAAAATTACCCTGCCGCCTTCTTCACTGTAGGCATCTATTAAAGTAACCAGCACTGACCTGTCTACTCCCCAGGTAGGCTCTATCACATGGGGGATAAATTCTTCTCCGGTATCCGGATCCCGGTATTTTAAGTTTTGTCCGGAAAATTTTTCATGGTTTCTTAGGTCAAAATCAGTCCGGTAAGCCAGGCCGTAAAGCTCGCTGGTACCAAAGGGGAATTCATATTCAAAATCAATGGTCCGCTTTGAATAATGGGCTCTTTCATTTTCTCCAATTTCATGTTCATGGACTTTTTCCAGCCTGACTCCTAAATCATCCTTAATCCAAGCCAGCATCTCTTTTCTCCAAAGTTCAAAAGACCCTTGCCAGTCAGCATCTTGTTTCGGAGGGGGGATAAAATATTCAATCTCCATCTGTTCAAACTCCCGGGTCCTGAAGATAAAATTGCCGGGGGTGATTTCATTCCTGAAAGCTTTACCAATTTGGGCAATTCCGAAAGGCAGCCTCATCCGGGTAGTGTCTGCCACATTCCGGAAATCTACAAACATAGCCTGGGCGGTTTCCGGTCTGAAATAAGCAGTATTGGTAGATTCCTCAGCCGGACCGATAAAGGTTTTAAACATTAAGTTAAACATCCGCTCAGGGGCAAATGAATCCTTTTCTCCGCAGCTTGGACAAACACCGTCTTTAATATGGTCTGCCCTGAAACGGGCGTGGCATTTTTTACATTCTATTAAGGGATCCTGAAAATTGGCTACATGGCCGGAGGCTTCCCAGACTTTAGGGTTCATAATTAAGGCTGCATCAATTCCGACAATATCTTCCCTCAAATGGACAAATCTTTTCCACCAGGCTTGTTTGATATTATTTTTAAGCTCCACCCCTAAAGGTCCGTAATCCCAGGAATTAGCCAGCCCTCCGTAGATCTCAGATCCCGGAAATATAAATCCTCTTCTCTTGCACAAAGACACTATCTTATCCATCAAATTATTATCCATATATCTTTGCCAGCAGCTGCCTGCTTTTTAACCTCCCTTCTATCACTCTTTCTACATGATACCGCAACACTCTTTCCAGTTCCAGAGCCTCTTTCTCCTTTATCTTAAGCTTCTCTATTTCATTCCAGGCTAATATTTCAAGTTCCTTCAATAATTCTCTATTTCCACCTCGGGGGTGGAATTGTATTGACACCTCGGGGGTGGAACTTCGAAATGTCGCAAAGCCCATGAGTGAAAGTATTTTTACTTCGAATGCTCTGACTAAAATCTGGCGCGGATTGCGGGATAGTCTTTGCAGCACATTTACCAGATCTTCGTACAAAATCCTATTCTCCTGGTTTTCTGCAGTCAGCTTATCCACCAGCTCAATTATATGAAAAGCATAAGTAGATAAAGTTAAATCTTCTTTTAATTTCTGATAAGTTTCTAAACTGGAAGCTTCAGTTAAAATAAGAAAAGTTTTGGCCTGGTGTAAATACAGTAAAACCCGGTTTAAAAGCTCAACATTACCGGCTCTTCTGGAGTGGATTCTCCTGACACCTTTTGCCAGGACGGAAATCTTGCCTTTTTGGTGCGTAAAAACAGTTAAAATCCGGTCCGCCTCCCCCAAATTCCGCCTTTTTAAAATAATCCCCTCAACCTTTATCCCCTGCATAAAGTGCAGTTTACCATCCTTTCTTCGTCGTTACCATTGAATGTTGATAGATAGTATGTATAATTACACTACTTAACTGCCATATGAAAGGAGGTGTATATGTCAAGAGTCGAAAGTAGAACCGCAAGAAGAGCAGCAGCTATTGCTGCAATTCAAAAAGAACAAGCGATCTTCATTGAAATGACTGGTCAAATTGGTCCCAGTCCAGTACTCCATGCAAGTGCATTACTTGAGCATGTGGTATTGGCTTTAGAAGCAGGAGCGACAGTTAAAGACCTTAAGCCGCTTGCTCAACCTATAAAAATTACCGTTGATCAGGGAAACAGGAAAATCTGATTATAAACCAAGATTAAATTCCCTATCTTGGTCCAGCTTGAAATCAGCTTTTGTTGAACCGTTGATTTTAATGATGTAGCGGAAATCCTTGGCTCCCGGTTGCTTTTGTACCGTTAGCTTATATTCTCCCTCTGCTTTGTAGGGAACTGTATATTCAATCTCCAGTTTCCTGGTATTTTGAGGCCGGACCTGGATAAAAGCCTCAAAGACGGTTTTACCTAAATCTTCTATGGTAGTGACTGTTACCTCAGAACCTTTGGAAGATAATAATTTACTGCCCTCCGGCACATAAAACCTGACATAGTCCCTATTTATCCCGTTTAACCACACTCCAAAGGGCTGGTCATTTTTATATTCAATGTTAATTTTTTTCTTAACCGTACCGTCTTTTTGGATGCTGATATCCTGGGTTACTGTCTGCTTGACATATAAATTGGATTTCCCGCCGGCAAAGTTTGAATCATTAATATGCAGGTAATCCCCCTCCGCATTCTTAATTTCCCCGGTCCAGTTTAATTTAGCCAAGGCTTCCTGAAGCTTTGCCTCATGCATGTAAAACATAATATGTTTATGGTTAGCCAACCTGGCTACTGTTTCAACAAGGGCCGGTAGTTTTTCTACATCCGCCCCGACTGTCCGGGCCAGGATTTGCTGCATCAAAACTCCCAGGATGGCTTTTCTGTCTTTTTCCCCTTTGGCCGCAATTTCGGCATATGACTCCAACTCATAAATAACATTCGGGCAGTTGCACCTCTTGTCGGTTTCCGCGGAGAAAGTAGTCCCGAAAACATCAATCGGCCCGGTGATCTCAATTAGCTCCTCAACTACCTGGCTATCAATATAGATAATCCCGTCATACGGCAAACCTTCTCCCAGTAGTTGGTACATCCTTTCAAACTCCTCTGCTGCCGTCGGCACATCCGGCGACATATTGGAATCCCGCATGCTCCAGGCTGACCTGGGTTTGCCGGAAACTTCAGGTAAATACCTGACGATGGGATCCGGGGGGGTCAAAGGGCAAATTTTGGTTAAACAGACATTCAACAATTTTTCATCCAATCTGTAAATGTCATCAGAAGTACTGGCACTGACCTGCCCGTTATCTAGTGTCAAAGTAGCAAAGGCGGTTAAAAACCCACCGGTCGGCCTGATCTCTTTATCATTCTGGAACAGTAGGAAATAATTCTTTGGGCCGTTAATGCCTAAGGCTGCCGGTGCCATAGACAGGGCAGTTTGGCCTTCCCTTATAGCCACTTCAGCTCCCATGATAAAACCCTTGGCAGCTTCTATGTTTCGTCTGATTAGTTTACCATTAAATTTTTCCGGATACTTATTGGTATCTATGCTCTTTACTGAATCTGCTGCTTTCCTTAGATTACCTTCTATTTTATCCATAAAGGGCAATGACTTATTCAAAATATTCAAGGCTTGTGTGACCCTTTCCGGTCCGCTCTTTGGGCTGCCGTTAAACCCGAGTTCTGCCTCTGAACCTTTCAGGTTAGATAAAATTTTATCCGCCGCTATCAACCCCTCTGCCCCGGCATTGGTAAAACCCTTAGCATCTGAGTAATACCCGCCCAGGAAAGGAATGATTTTCAGCCAAAACAGAAAACCCAGCGAAAGATTAGCTTGCTGTAAACCGTTTTTGGTAGCGGAAACTTCTTTCTTTAAGCTGTCAAAATCTTGGGCTTTATAGGCAGCCACTAAGCTTTTTCCGTGGGAAAGAGTATCTCTTAGGCCTAAGAAGGCAAAAAGGGAAGGAATGGTAAAAGCGATAGCCAAAATTACTAGAATCACCAACAATCTTAATTTGCCCTTGTGGGAAGTCCTTCTTAAATATTTTTTGTCTGAATAACTTAATCGTTTGTTTAAGTTGCGAAACATCTAAACTGCTCCTCTGCCGGATATCACAGCCGGTATAGTTTTCAGCATAATCCAGAAGTCATAAAAAATAGACCGCCTTTGTACATACTCTGCATCCATCTCCACCCTTTTATCAAAATTAATATCAGAACGGCCCGTCACTTGCCAAACTCCGGTTAATCCCGGTTTTCCTGACAGAATCACTTTAACATATTTTTTAGACTGGGGGTAATTCTTTTGTTGCTCTTCCAGCTCATACGGATAATACGCCCTGGGTCCTACTATACTCATCTCCCCTTTTAGAATATTAAGAAATTGGGGAAATTCATCAATTGAAAATTTCCGTAAGAACTTGCCTACCCCGGTTATCCGGGGATCATTAAATATTTTATAGCTATTCTTTTTGTATTGCTCCAGAAGCTCCGGATCTTTCTCCAGAATTTCATGGGCATTTTGCACCATGGAACGAAACTTATAAATCCTAAACTGCTTACCGTTTCTGCCGGCCCTCATCGGAGTATCGGCCAGCACCGGTCCGGATGAATCTAATTGAATGGCTATGGCAACTAATAAAAGTAGCGGAAAAAATAGGATAAGTCCCACCACTGAACCAGCTATATCCACCATTCTTTTTAAAAAGTCATACAGCATATTAAATCAGCTATTACTTAGTGTACAACAAAGAGGCAACTGTTTGCTTAAAATTTTTAATGAACTTTTCCCTGCTGAAATTTTTAGCATTTCTCACACAATCTCCCGGGTTGAACCGGAATGAATCCAGTTTAACTAAAGCATCTTTTAAACTGGCCAAAGATTGCTCCTTGAAGAAAATACCGGTCTTATTGACGATCACGGTCTCCAGGGCACCGCCTTCCTTAAATGCCACAACCGGTTTCCCCAAAGCCTGGGCCTCTAAACTAACCAAACCAAAATCCTCAATTCCCGGAATAATTAATGCTTTACATCCAGCTAAAATATTGATAACTGTCTGATCATCCAAACCGCTTAAAAACTCTATTCCCCTATTTCCCTGACTCTCCCTGATTTCCCCAATCACCCTCAACGGCTGCCCTAACTCCGAACAAGTCTTCATTACCAGATCTACCCGCTTATACTTACTGCCTCTTGAGATTACTAAAAAATACCCCCCGTCAAAACCTTCCACTCCTTTAAACCTTTCTAAATCCACAAAAGGGTAGACTACTTTTGAGTCTGCTCTATAAACTTTTTTTATTCTTCTCTGTGAATTCTGCGAACCAGCTATAAAATGATCTACCCGGCGGGCTGCTACTTGGTCATACAACCGCAGTTTAGTCATTAACATTTCTCCCCAACCATAACTTTTTTCTCCTGAGAAATGCCACAAAAAACGGGGCGGGGTATGCATGTAGCAAATATGTGTTGTCTCCGGTTTGGTAATAATACTTTTGGCAAAGCGGGTGGTATGGGAAATCACCAGGTCGTATCCGGAAAAATCAAACTGCTCAAATGCCAAAGGGTATAAAGGTAACAATGTTTTATACAAACTCCGCCAGCCGGGAATTTTCTGCAAAAAAGAAGTATAAATTTTCTTCTCACCAAACAGTCGCCTAAGCGGCTCATTATCTTTATCATAAACAGAAGTAAAAATAGGTGCATCAGGATATATTTCCGAAAGGCCCAGCAATACCCTTTCTGCCCCACCCCACTGCACCAGGTCATCATGTACAATAGCTACCCGCATTTTCCATACACCTCCAATGTTTGCTCTGCCATCTTTTTCCAGCTGAATAGTTTATATCTTTTTAATCCCTTTTCTATTAAGCTTTCCTTTAACTTTTTATCGGATAATAACTGGTTAATTTTTTCCGCCATCTCTTCCGGCTTGGCCGGGTCAAAATATACTGCCGCCCCACCTCCCACTTCCGGCAGAGATCCGACATTTGATACTACAGCCGGACAACCGGAAGCCATTGCTTCCAAAACCGGTATCCCGAAGCCTTCTTCAAAACTGGGTAGGACAAAAGCCTCTGCCTCTTTATATAAAGCTGCTAATTCTTCGTCTGTAATAAAACCGGTGTAGCTTATTCCTTCATCAGGGTTTTCTGTCTTTACCCTTTGCCAGAAAAAGTGGTCATAGCCGGATAAAACTAAAGACAGATTTTTATTTTTCTCCCTTAAAATCTTAAAAGTCTTAATCAAACCCTCAACATTTTTATGGGGATGGGCATTACCGACGTAAAAAATAAACGGTTTTTTGATACGGAATTTTTCTAAGACCTTGTCACAGTCTTTTTTAGTAATATTATTTAAAATCTTCAGGATATTATCATCAACCCCTTCATGAGTAATGGTGATTTTTTCCGGCTTTACTTTCCATTCTTCAAGCAAAACATCCTTAACTGATTTTGAAGGCACTAAGATTTTCTGCGATTTTAAGACAGCGGCCTGAAAAACTTTCCTGTAACCTATCTGTTTTAATTTGGAGCTAAACGGATCTAACCTGGTAGCCCTGCCGCTGTGCCGGTGCTGGTGGATTAAATCATGTATGGTCACCACAAACTTACCGGTATAAAAAATCGGCACATTAAAATGGGGAAAATGCACCAAATCAGGATTCAGTTCTTTTAGCAGTTTAGGTAACTTAAACTGTTCTGCAAACCCATACCAGTGAAAATCAGCCAGTACCTTTGTTAAGTTTTCAGTTTCTTTAAACTGTTCAAAGTCCTTTTTTAAAAGTAATATAAAATATTTATTGTTTTTATCTATCCGGCTTAAATTATAAATCAGGTTTCTGACATACCTGCCTACTCCGGATTCATTAAAGAACCTGGCATCTATTGCTATTCTCATGTCCGTTTTCCTAATTGTTCGTAGATTTGGCTTAAGTACTTGGCAATCGGGTCCCAGTCAAATTTATTCTTTACTAATTTTTTAGCACTGTCAGCGATGGCTTTAGCCTGTTCGGGGTTTTGAAGCAGCAGAACTGCTGCCCCGGCAATTTCATCCGGCGCATTTCTCACCACTACTTCTACCCCATCCTTAGCTTCAGTCCCCCCGATGCCGATTGAGGTAGTCACCACAGGCAGCCCTGAGGCAAAAGCCTCAAAGTTCTTATAACGGGTCCCGCCTCCCCCGTAAATTGGTGCCACCAGAACTGAAGCCTGCTGGTAAACTTCCCTGACGTCTCCGACTTCTTCAACCCTGATATCAGTAGTCGATAGATCCGGGAAAAATTTCCGGGCTTCTTTACCGATAATCCAAAGTTTTGCGGAAGGGATATCTTCTTTAATCTTCGGCCAGATTTTTTTTACCAGAACCTGTACTGCTTCCCTGTTTTGTAACCAGGTAAAATTTCCCAGATACAAAACAACCGGTGTTTTCGATCGGGCTGCAACCGGCTCCCCGAAAAATTCACTGTCTACCCCGTTGGGTACAATGTCCACATCCAAATCCGGCAGCTGTGAAAGCATAATCCTTTTATCCTCCAAAGACATAGCTGCAACTTTGTTAGCCTGTCCCCAAAATCTTTTCTCCCAGTACTTCATTTTCAGTACATCAAGATACAAAAGTGGTTTTACAAGTAAGTTTCGATGACTATCCGCATAATGCCTATAAACCAGATATTCAATGGTCTGCTCCACCAAAAGTATCGGGACTTTTGTTTCCGGAATATGAGGCATAACGTAGAAAGTTTCTGCATGAATCAAGTCAAATTTCTCTGTCTTTAGTTTTTCTGCTATGGCGTTTTTTTCTCCTTCTGCCCAATTCCTAATAACCAGAAAAGGGTAGAAAGAAAATCCGGTCCTTAAGATATTTCCTATTGTCCAAGGTTTCTCTGACCGGTTAAATACTTTTACTTCTTTGCAGAATTGTTCCAATTCACCAACGTATTTTCTTTCATCCTCATTCTTTACCAAGCTAAAAAGGATAATTTCATGACCGAGCGCTGATAGTCTCTTAATCAGATTATATGAGCGGGTCTGTCCTCCCGTGAGTAGCGGATAAGGCAAATATGGTGTCAGCATTAAAATCTTCACGGCTCAGGATCCTCAGCAGTCAGGGGCACTTTAACAACTTGCAAATCAGCAATAACAAATCTTGGATTATCTTCTAAAATCTGAAAATGCCTCAACACCCAGTTGGTTTTATCATCCCGGCTGGTGGACACGTAATGGGTCACTCCATAATCTGCCACTAATTCCTGCAAAGGCAACATTTCAGCTGCAAATCCCGACCGGTTTGTCTGGTATAAAAATGCGGTGTCGCCATTATAGGGAGCTAAAACTACGGCGTCTTCTGGCAGTATCTGATATGCCCTTTTACCTGCCTCTACGATCACCGGATTATTAATTTTGTAGAATTCTTTCACTACGTTAAACCCAAAATAAAATGACAGGGGTAATAAAATAAGGGCCACTAAAATCGTCCAGATTCGCGGGATGAAATTGATGTTCCTTCTAAAAAGGCTGACAAAACCAATGGCAAAAAATATGGAGGCAACCGGCACAAATTGCGTTTGGTAATAATTATGCCGGACATTCCCGGTGGCAAAAACTACCATAAACAAAATGGAAGACAAAGCCCATGTATGCAGAAAGTAATTGTTGTTTTTTAACCTGCTGATAAACCCGATTACAAATAAAACTATCCCTGTGGCTGAAAGGATCTCTCTGCCGATTCTCTCAGAAACAATCCACCACCAAAAGGCCGGTCTGAATCTGATCCCATCACTGTTTAATAACCAACTTGAAGCCGGTACGCCTTCCGGCTGCTGGAGTATCCAAAGCCGCCAAAGTGTAAACGGTATTAGTGCTGCTACTGTAAAGGTAATGAACTTTATCCAAAATTTTCTGGTATTTTGCCTGGTAAAAACTGAATAAAGAAGCGGCAGAAAGAAGAAAATTGCCCAAGGTTTAATCAAAAAAGCTATCGCTGTAAAAACAAATCCCCACCACCCCCAACTTCCCTTGCTTTCCCAAATCCATTTATCTACAAAATAGATCATCCCCAGGGCAAAGAAAATAAAAGTGGGTTCCGGTAAAGTCGTCCTGCCGAAAAATACATTAAAAGGCAAAAAGGCAAAAACAAAGGCAGCTGTTAAAGCAGTTAAGGAACCGGCATATTTTCTGGCTATTAAGAATATAAATGCGATGGAAAGTGTAGAAAAAATAGCAGAGACCAAACGGCTGTATAAATCATTTATGCCGAAAATTTTATATAACGGATAAACCGCCATATTATAGATTGGAAATTCCACAAAGCGAAAAGTAGCCGGATTAATTACGGGATTTTCTGAAACTCCCGACATGTCATCATACTTGGGGTAGAGAGGATTAAAACCTGTTTTTATGAAGTTTCTGGTAACCGCTGCAGTGTCAGCCTGTCTCCAGGAATGCCAATCCGCAATTGGGGAATCTACTTTATAAAGCCTGGCCCAAAAGCCAAAAATAATAATTAGAAAAAGCCAAAAATATTGATTTGTAAAAAATTTCAATAATTTCATTAGCTTAACTCTCTTTGGTTAACTTTGAAACTGCCAGTGTCAATCCCAATACCATCCAAAATAACGAGGCTACCTTGGAGGCCTCAAATACATCAATGAAAAGCCCATTCACTACAAAAGCCATCATCATGGCAAAAACCCCTGCAGAAAAATACCTGACTAGCTTAAGATGACTTTTAGCCGCTGCAAATAATCTTTTACCTGTTTCCAGCAGAATTAAGGCAAATGCCGCAGTACCCAAAATTCCTACCTCACCTAAGGATCTTAAAAAGTCATTATCAGTAGCAATATCCAATGAGGAATAACCTGTACCCAGAAACGGATTTTTAATAAACGCTCTGACAGCTCTCGGCCATTCTATTTGTAGTCTGATCTGAAAGGATCTGTAAACCCCCAGCTGAGTAGTATCTACCGGTTCACCCGGAGTAATGTCAGTGGCGGTTTGACCGGAAGAAGAAGCAAATGAAGAAGTAGAGGCAGATTCGCTTGAAGTTTGTACCGCCAGGGTCGGAATGTTTAATTTGCTTCTGACCTTTTGATCATCAGTTTTCCCTTCATACCTTTGACCCTGCTGCAAAAGATTAACCGTCACCGTTGATACAAGCCTGTCACGAAGCTGGGAAGGGTAAAGTAAAATAACCACTATTGCCCCGAAAATAAGCAACAAATACTTTTTTTTGTTTGTAAAAATCAATGCGGCAATGATCCCGACGAAAGCCGCAACAAAAGAAAGTCTGGCTGCTGTCATTATTAAAACTGCCAGGGATAAAATTCCTAAAAGAAAAACCGGAACTTTATATTTTTTTCTGACTGCAAAAAATAAGGCAGTTAGTATGGTGATTGCCATCGCTAAAAATACCGCCAGGTCATAATGTCCGGCAAAGGTAGAATTAACCCTGGCCCCCGGCGTTAAACGTAAAATCAATCCCTTGGAAAACTCGGAATTAGTGGTAGAAATAACCGGCCAATCTAAAAATTGCTGTCCCAGTGCATATCCGTTTACTATTAAAATAGTTACTCCTAAGGTTATTAAAGTTAAAATAAACTGCCTTCTTGATCTGACAACGCTTGCTACAACAGGGAGTAATAAGATAAATTCAATTCTTCTGAAAAAATGCAAAAGTCCGATATGGGGAATAATTGAATGTGTTAGAAAAATTGCGGAGAATGTAGAAACTGCGCCAATAAAAAAGAATAATAATATCGCTAAATAAAGTTTATCCTTTAAAAAGCTTCTGATCTGGCCCGATATACAAAGGTAAACTCCCCAAAGAAAAACTGCCAAACCGATAAACAAATCTTCAAATCTTACAGCTACAAAAGTTCCCGGGACATTAAACAGGGGAAATTTTGGGTATAAGGGAATGAATGCAAATATAAATAAACTCAAATAGAAAAGAATATTCTGAAATAAACCGGCCAGTTTTTGCATAAATTTAAGTTAATATTTTCTTAGTCATCTTAAAAAGCATGTAGCTGGAAGCTACTATCCCAGACCATACTAAAATCCTTGAAGCTGTCCCGGAAGGATAGAAACGCAAAGTTGTTTTTGTAAACCAATTATTTTTACCAATATCAAATTTTATGGATCCCCAAAACTTTGGCTGGCCATCAGAATAAAAAGGTTCCAAACCGTTAACATACAGTGAATCACGCAGAGGATAAACCAATTCCTCAATATAAGTAGAATCCGTATGTTTTTTTATGGCAATCCAGGAGTATTCAGGCGGGTGGTTTAATTTCAAAGGGGGGAATGGAAAACCGGTTAAAGCCTGATAGTTTTTTAGATAAAAAGGCACTACAAATTCCCTGAAGTTATTTGAGAAATAGCCTGCTACATTTGGAATCTGTATGGTATCCCCCTCCAAAGTTGATTTATCAGAAGAGGGGAGGGGAGCAAAATCGGAAATCTTCCCCGGCCCCGGCCAAAGCATATAAATAAGAAGCAATAGGGAAAATACAATGAAGATTCTTTTAATCATACTTATTTTAATTCTTTTTTCCGTCATTGCGAGGATCCGGCGAAGCCGGAGACGAAACAATCCAATTCATGCTTTCTCCGACCAAGATTGCTTCTCCCCCAGCTGGGGGATCACAATGACATAATTTTATTATTGGAACAATCTCGCTCTCCCCAACTTGTAATGCAGGTCTTTTATCTTCCTCTCCCCTATTGCCTCTGCCGGTACTCCACCAACAATCATATTTTCCGGGACATCTTTAGTCACCACTGCCCCGGCTGCAACTATTGCTCCTTTACCAATCTTAACACCAGGTAAGATTATTGCCCTGGGCCCAATGAAGACATAATTTCCTATTTCAACCGGTGCTAAGATAGCATGAAAGTCTTCGGAGTTAATATCATGTTCTGAATTATAAATCATTACCTCTGAGGCTATATCAACGTGGTCACCAATAGTTAATTTATCCCTGCCGTCCAAGAAAACATTATCTCCGATAATTGTCCCTCTCCCGATTTTGATATTAGCGGGATAAAAAAACCTGGCTCCGATATGAATCCGGGAGCCTTTTCCTGTTCTCATTCCGGCCATTTTGTAAAATAAAATACGGAATAAATGTGACGGCACTAAGCCTGCCCAGGTAACCAGCATCAGTTCAAAGTCTAAAACGCAGTTAAACAACCTGTTAAAGATTTTATTTGAAGCTTCCCCCGCACTCAGCGGCTTCCCCATCCGGTCCCTAAAGAAAAACATATAAAGTAATTATATGGGGAAAACAAAGTATTAGCAAACTCCTAACTCTAGCCTTACACCCTCCGGGTAGTATAGCTTCACACCTATTCTTTATTTAAAGTTTATACGATCGTTTATAGTTTGGTCATTTAACTCCTAATTGTAGTATTTCTTGAGTAAAGACATTGCTAAAATTTCAACGCAGTTATAAACAGGGATAGAGAATTCCTTCGGGAACACTAATGGTAATTCCGTACAGCCAAGGATAATTCCTTCAGCTCCCTTTATTGCTAAGTCGTCTGCAATTTTTGTTAGGTTTTTTCTATCTTCTAGATCCTTTTTTCCTTTTAATATATTACGGATGGCCTTTTCCATAATCGCAATCTGTCTCTTAGAAGGCACAAGTACGGATATTCCGCATTTAATAAGTGCTTTTTGGTATAAACCATACTTTATTGTGGACGGAGTTCCCATTAATCCAACTTTCATTCTACCGTCTTTATAAACCTGCCTTGCTGTTTCATCAATCATAGAAACAAAGGGGATTGTTGAAACTTTTTGTAACTCCGGAAGTAAAACATGAGCTGTGTTACAAGCTATCGATACATAAGAAGCACAACTTTTGTTTATGAATTTCACTCTCTGCTTTAACATCTCTAAAGCTATGCTACGGGCTTTATTGTTTGAAATGAAATCCGGTACAGGTACTGAATATAGATGAATTTCGGGGTAACCGTCATTACTCTTTGCCCCAAAGATACCTTCCTGATATTTCTATCAGTAGTTTATACATATATACAGAGGCTTGTGGCCCCATGCCGCCTAAAATCGCTATTGAAGGTTTATCTTTCATAAAATTCATCTTTCTTGCTCTGCTAATCCCATACTCTCAGCAACTCTACATACAACATATTGCACAGGATAGTGATAATCATCAGGATGTCTCAGTATCTCATTTAGTTGTCTCTGGCGTTCAAGCTCCGCTAATGCTTTAGCTTGACCCACGGTAAAAGGAGTTCCTCTAAAAAGTGATTCATCTTCCTTTTCTTCCGGAATAAAAGCCGGTCTTCCATGAAATTTAACTAATAGCATTCCATTCGGAGTTTCCGGTATCTGTATATCCCGATGAAATCTCGGTTCTATCTCGCCGCGTTTCATAATTTAATTTACTGCTTTAAACCTACCTTTCTGCAGTTCTCTTGAACCTCTGGTTACTGTGGCAACTCCTACTCCTAAGCTTTCTGCAATCTCATGCTGGGAAATGCCACCTTTAAGCATTTTGACAATTTTAAGCCTCCTGGGCATCTCTTCCAATTCCTTAGGAGTTAAAATCCCTAAAAGAAAATCTTCCATTTCCTCTTCGGACTTAATCTTGATTAATTGCTCAATCAATTCTTTAAGTGATTTATTTCTTATCATTATACTAGTATACTAGTACATTATCTTATTGTCAATAGGGGAGTTTAAAGTTTTTCAAAAACCTTTAATACTTCTTTTGCCATTTTGTCCCAGGAGAATTTTTTGGCTTGGGCAATACCCTCTTTGGAATATTTCTGCTGCAGCTTTTTATCCGAAACAATAATTCTGATAGCCTGTTCTATCTGGTCTATGGAATAAGGGTCTATCAGGAGTCCGGCTTTACCGACTACTTCCGGCAGGGAAGAGACATTGGAAACAATCACCGGGGTTCCGCTTGCCATGGCTTCTACTACCGGAATCCCGAACCCTTCCCATAAAGACGGCTGGATAAAAGCTACTGCTCCGGATAAAAGACCAGATAACTCATTAGTCGGCACATATCCCACAAATCTTACCTTCTCCTGAATACCCAATTCTGCCGGGGTTTTTAAGATCTCATCATACAGCCATCCCTGCTTTCCCTCCCCGGTGGTTTTACCCACAATCACCAGTTCTAGGTCTTTGACATCTTTTACTACCCTGGCAAAAGCTTCCATTAACCTGACCAGGTTTTTTCTGGGCTGCAGTGTCCCTATATATATAAGGTAGTTCTTGTCCGTAGCCTGTTGCCTGTTGCCTGTAAACTTCTCCCTATCATATCCGGGATAAGCCACTGTAATTTTATCTTCATTAAGTCCATAGCTTTTTATTATATCTTCTTTGGAACATTTGGAAATGGTGATAATATGATCACAATTTTCTACTGAGAATTTTGTCCAATTTTTAAGCTGCCAGAGATCTTTTTTGGTAAACATCTCCGGAAAGCGCAGGAAAGACAAATCAAAAATAGTTACTACCCTTTTTACCCTACTTGGTGCAAACCTGGGGATATAGTGGGTAGGGGAGAAAAATATATCTGGTTTTTCTTTACTTGTAAAAAGCGCTAAAGGCAGAGCAATTTTTGTCCAGAGTCTTTTTGGTTTCAGGATCTTATACTTCCAACCCGATCTTTCTTTTGGCAGATCCTCCAGCGGGGGAGCCGGCAATAAAATCGTATAGTCATTTTTATGATCTTCCTTCTCCAGGCTTAAAAGTAATTTAAAGGCTACCTGTGAAGAACCCAGCCTTTGCAATACATTTGCTTCATACCCATCGATCCATATTTTCATCTAATCTTTTTTACGTAAGCAGAAAAACCTCCTTCATCAATTTTCTCATATCCCGTTAAGTCCTGCTCTGCCTTTGCTCCATACTCAGAAACAATTACATTAAATGTTGCCGGCTCGTTGTTAACCTCTTCCGGATATAACCAGGCAAAATTCAGGTCGGTAAAACTTTTGGCCGGCATCCTGCTGTAAACCTTAAATAAATACCTCCATCCGTCATAAATATGACAGCTTCCGGTTTTATCCAAAGTAAAGCTTTCATTTTTTACTTCATCCATAACTTCCCCGATTAATGCCTTTTTAGGACCAAGACTAAACTTGTCAGAGGAGCTTATCACTGTCTTAAGACCCAGCATCAATAACATACCTATCAGGAGAAATAGTAAGAGCTTACTTTTTCCCTTAGCCCGACTTATCAAGATGGCCGGAACAAAAGTGAATAAGGTTATAAAACCATGGAGATAATACTCAAAAGAGCCTCCCGTATAAACAATATAAAAAATAAGCGATACCAATATAAAATAGGAAAGCATATAAAGTTCCCTCTTTTTACTCCTAAAACCCGTATACAAAAAATAGGCAAGTAACACCACTGATAAACTGATCAGCCAAACTGAAGGATAGGTTCTCTGGGAATTACAGAAAATATTCAGCTCCTGGGCATTAGACTTGCCGGGCTCCAAATACCAAAACCTGCCCATGGTATCCAAAACCGAGCTTGTCTTAC
>CAZKCV010000008.1:0-48293 GCA_964551605.1 uncultured Gammaproteobacteria bacterium
AGTTCTTTCTTCCAGATCAAATTTTTTGGTAATTTTGTCATTAGTCATTCTTTAGGAATTAGGTTAATTAGATCAATTAGAAATTATTTTGTTGTTAGTTTCTCAATTTCTTCCAAAGCCGCTTTTCTTTTTGGGTCTTCAAAGTATTTTCGGGCAGGTTCCAGTTTTTGGATTAGCCATTCTGCTACAGCCATTTTGAGATCCTGTGGGTGTAATTTCTTTTCTGCATAATCTTTTTCCAGGTCCTCATAATTTGTATAGCTTAAATCCCCTCCCCACTTCGGATCACGTTTTATAGTTAAACCAGAACCTGAATTATAAAATATTAAATGCTTGACCCAATCCAGAATAGGATTAAATTCCACTACCCCTTCCGGGGCATAAGCCTGGTTGATTTTTCTTTTAATTTCATCCGGGCTGTCATGGATAAATATGGCACTGTCAGGTTTTGACTTGCTCATTTTGGCCGCCTCCATATCCATTACTTGTTTTCCGCTCTCATCTGTAATGATGGTTGGTTGCATCAAACCTTGAAGCAAACGATGATGGATGGCGATAGGTTTAGGAAAACCTACCTGCTTGGCGCTGTCACGGGCCACAATATGAACATTCCTTTGATCAGTTCCGGCATGCGCAAGATTAATTCCCATCGCAAAAATATCAGCAGACTGCAGCGCCGGATAAATCAGCATGGCAGCATCGGAAATCTCACTCTCTCTCCGCCCCATAATGGTAGTAGAGCGGATCATCCTGGCTAGCGTAGTGGCTTTGGAAACCTTAATAACCGTAGCCCAAAATCCGGAGCCCAACTTTTCATAAATTTCGCTGCCCAATACAAATTCGATTCTGTCAGGGTCAGCACCGACACATAAGGCAGCTGCTTTCATCCCCTCTTCAAAATATTCCCTGGCCATTTTCCGGGCAGTTTCTAAAGTGCCGTCCAGTTTTTTATTTAACCAGGTGTGCCAATCTGCTAAAAGGATAGTAGTTTTAACCCCAGCTTGCTGTAGGTCTTTAACTTTGAGTAAGACAGCAAAGCCGGTGCCAATGTGGACTTTACCGGAGATTTCCAGGCCAATGTAGTGTTTTAATGGAATACCTGATTCTATGAGGTCTTTGAGTTCCTCCGGGGTTAAAACTTCCTCTAAATTCCTGGTGATTAAATTAAATTTTTCTTCGCTAGTCATAGTTTCTCTACCTCCGGGGAGTTAAAGCCCACCCCGGAGGTGCTTTATCCTTTGATATGTTAATATTACTATAATACACCAAATGGCTACATTAAATAAATTATCTACTGCATTAATAGCAGCCTATGACCGGGCAGCTGCCCCCAACCATGACCGGACCATTTCCGTCAATCCCCTGGTAGCGGAAATTGCCACCTGGTATGAAAAATTCCGTACGGCCATGGACTACCGGGAAGATGAGGTGATCCTCCGTTCTACCATTGAGAGAATCCTAAAAAGAAGATTGCTTCTAAACGGTGAAGGTAAAAAAGTAGCTTTGCCTTTAATCCGTGAGCTGGTTTGGGCCCGCTATTTTCCTGATTCCTCTATTCCTGAATCCCAAGTTACCAAAGTGGCGGAAGCCATTGATTTATACCTAAAGCTGGAAGAGAAAATCCACAAGCTGCACCAGATTAACCGGGGAACCCTTAACGAATGGATCATGCATCTTTTATCTTCCGAAATAGAGCACATTTTAAAGCCGAATGACCCCAAGGATGTGATGAGCAATTTTATCTTCCGGATTTTTAAGGATCCGGTCACTATCAGTGATGATACGGAAGAAGTCAGGGACCTGCAGGTGTTTATAGCCGTCAGGCGCGCCTATGCCAATGATGACTTGGCATTCTTAAGATACCACTTATTTATCCAGTATTTCGGGCCCTTAACAGAAGAAAAATTGGATAAGGTAGCGGAGCACTTTTTATCTGCTTACCGTCAGATAGAAAATCAATTTAAGTATCCGGCCAAGGACAAAATCCACACCTATATCAAAAATCAAACCGTCCCCTTCCTGATTTTGGATGATGTGTTAAGGAAGCATCGCGGCAATGCCCATACGCTGGCTTCAAATCAAGAAACCTTAAATTCGGAAGTCATAGCTGCCTGTAATGCCCGTTATAAATCCGTAGCCGGAAAAGTCCAGCGGGCCATTGTCAGAAGTGTGATATTTATCTTTGTGACTAAGGCCCTTTTTGCCTTGTTTGTGGAAGGAGCTTTTGAAAGGCTTTTTTACGGAAGAACTTACTGGTCTTCCATTATTATTAACATCTTAACTCCTCCTGTTTTAATGATCATAGTAGGATTGTTAATGCCTTCTCCTAACCGGGAAAACTCCTACCGGATTTTGAAGAAAATAAATTCCATTTTGTATGATGAGCCGCCGCAGCTAACTACCCCCCTGGTAGTTAAGAAAAGACCAAATAAGGTTGATCCCCTGCTCTGGTTTGTTTTTGCCCTGCTTTGGCTGATTACCGCTGCCTTAAGCTTTGGGGCAGTCATATTTATTTTAACCAGGTTCAGGGTAAATCCGTTTTCCCAGGGGGTATTTATTTTCTTCCTGGCTATTGTGTCATTTGTCAGTTACCGGATTAACCGGACTGCCCATAAATATATCCTAAAAGATAAAAAGGATAATTTAGGGTCCCTGGTTTTTGACTTTTTCTTTATGCCGGTTATTCAAATCGGCAGAAGGTTAACCCTGACCATGACCCAAATTAATATTTTCTTATATATATTTGATTTTATTATAGAGACCCCGTTTAAGGGCATTTTTGCCTTTTTTGAACAGTGGTTTTCTTTCCTCAGGTCACAGCGTGAAAAGCTGGATTAAAGCACTATTAGAGAGTCTTCCTACAATTCCATAGCATTATTTTCCTCGTTTACTTTGATATACTATGCACTTATGTTTGAGACTATTCGTCATCTTGGTGAAGGCGCCCATGGTTCTGCGGACCTTGTAAGGCTTACAGGAGTTTTACCTGATGCTGGTTTACTCTCATCCGCTAAGAATACCTGGTTAATAAATCCTATTGAAGGCCAAGAATTAGTGAAAAAGGAATTAGTGAAAAAGCGTGGTCGCTGGGGCAGAAAGTACACTGATAGTTCTAAGAATCTTGAGACCGAGCGGGAGGTTTTACTGAGTTTGCAACCGCATTTTGAAGATGATGAGTCCCGCCCCGTAAGGCTGTTAGGATATGGCTGGCGAAGTGGTCCTTTACGGCATCGTATGCCTTACTTATTACTTGAACCTATTTGTTCCCCATTTGTGTCACTTAGTTTTTTAGTGGGTAAAAGTAGGATTCTGCCTTTGAACGAAACTTTAAGCTTTACTAGAGAAGTTTCAGGCGTATTAATGAGAAGTCATAAAGTATTTGGAGCACATGGTAATTTATATGAGGATCATATATTTATTAATCGATCTACCGGTAAGGTTAGGATAATAGACTGGGGTTCGGCTGCTGCTGGTAGATATGAGTCGGATATAAGAGCTATGGGAGAAATGATCTTTAGGGCTTTAAGAGGTCACTCTACGTTTGAAAGTACTCAGAAAAAAGAGGAGCTTGATACAATGCCTGCATTACTTAAAAATATTATAAGAAAGTCAAGGTGTTTCCTTCATGATCCTTATGATTCACCAATTGAATACTACCCTTTGACTCCTGAGGGAATGGAGGAATTACATAAAGATCTTAATGACATTAAGGTTTAATGTTTCTGCTTATAAAAACTTCATTCTTATTGGAAGATTGCCACGTCAGTCGCTTCGCTCCTTCCTCGCTATGATAGTAAAACACATTTCCACTTGACGAGTGGGAATACGGATGCAGATTGTTATCTTGAGTGATTCCAATAACTCCGATCCGGGATCGGGATAGGTTTGCGATTCGGTTATCTTCTCCGGAAATTTAATCTTCCAGAATTAGATGTTTGATATTTTCTAGTTCTCTTGCATAGTCCACTTGGTCACCAACAAAATCCTTGTATGCTTTAATACTCTTAAAATAAGAAAGGACTTGTTCTGTGTTGCAGAATCCTGTTTTTCGTCCGGTATATTCGGGATAAGAAGAATACTCGTAGCTTTCCAGGGAATCAAATTCTATTAGATAAGATGAAACCGGGTTTAGATGTATGTAGCGAGAAGTATGCACTAATTGTTCATCTGTCTCAATTCTGACTGCCTTAAAATTTCCTTGAAATAGAGGTCCTACTCTTTGATTAATGGTATTAAAGTAATGGCTATAGCCGCTACTTAACTTGCCCATAAACTTAGAAATACCTTTTTCCTTTAATTGCTTACAGAGAAAGTGAATGTGATTTGGCATAAGACAGAAAGCCAGGATTTCAACATGTTTATCTGACTGGATTTCGAGCTTGTTTAATAAATCGTTTCTTGAATCTTGGGATAATGCTTTAAATTGGGAAAATTTTACGGGACAGTTAGCAAAACGATAGTAATTGATTACTTGAAGAAATCTATTGTAGCCCCTTCTATTTAAAAATATTGGCCTTTTTTCCACACCACGGTTATATATGTGATAGATTTGGTCAGTAGCTAAGATAGTTTTTCTTAGAGCCATAATCTTAGTTTAGTGGTAATTTACCGGATCGTCAATAGATAACCGATCCGGGATCGGAAGATTAAATGATACAAGTGGTTGACGCCTCTTATTAGCTTCTTGTAAGGACCTGATTTCTTCGCAGTATGATATTGTATAACTCAGAAATCAGAACCTTGCCTTTTTCCTTCGGAAAAACGTAAAATATATGCTATGGAAAATGCAATAGTACTGCCGCCGGAAATATTGGGGTATTTTAAGAATTTCCCCATTACCAATACCCTGCTGGTCAGCTGGATAACAATGGCAGTTTTGATAATTATTTCTGTCCTGGCCACCTGGAAGGTGCGGCTAGTCCCTTCTGGTTTGCAAAACTTGTTTGAAATGATCATTGATTTTGGACACACTACGGTTTCTGATTTGGCAGGAGACAAAAAGGCTAAGGTATTTTTCCCGATTGTAATGACCTTTTTTCTGTTTATTTTGTTTTCAAACTGGATTGGCCTTTTACCAGGTTTTGCCACCATTAAGTTTCATGGTGAACCATTGCTTCGTTCCATGAACTCCGATTTAAACATGACTTTGGCTCTGGCTTTGATCTCCGCTATTTTGACCCATATTTTTGCCCTGCGTTATTTAGGATTGCTTGAATATTTAAAAAA
Organism: uncultured Gammaproteobacteria bacterium; assembly: GCA_964551605.1. Taxonomy (GTDB): domain Bacteria; phylum Patescibacteriota; class Microgenomatia; order Daviesbacterales; family UBA10151; genus UBA10151. Next base: position 5,227 of record CAZKCV010000008.1, read on the forward strand.
GTGGTTTACCCTAAACCCGATATTTTTATTTGTGGGAATTTTAGAATTAGTCGGAGAATTTACCAAAATAGTATCGCTTTCTTTCCGGCTTTTTGGTAATATATTCGCCGGGGAAGTGGTGCTGGCAACGATTTCGGGAATCTTTGCCTTTATAGTACCGCTCCCTTTTTATTTTCTGGAAATTATTGTAGGATTTGTACAGGCTGCTGTTTTTATGATGTTAACACTGGTATTTATGGTGTTATTGTCAGAAAAACATGCAGCAGAACATTAAACTGATAAAGAAAGGAGGAGAACAGATTTAGGTTGTATTTTTTATACGTACCAAATTTGTCCAAAACACTATGGAAGGTCTTCCGTCAGCATTGGCAATCGGTCTGGGTGCTCTCGGACCAGGGCTTGGCATCGGTTTCATCGGCATGAAGGCTGTTGAAGCTATTGGTAGAAATCCGGATGCCCAGGGTAAGATTTTACCGGCAATGCTTTTAGGTATGGCTTTTGCTGAAGCTATTGCTATTTATGCTTTGGTGATAGCATTTACAAAATAGTCGTCAGCTTTCAGTCTTCAGCTATCAGATTTTGTGATTGTCTGACGACTGATGTCTGATGACTGATAGCTATTTATGGAAATACTTAAACAGTTTGGAATCAATCCGTTACTTTTACTTGCGCAAATAGTTAATTTTGCTATTTTGCTTTTTATCCTAAAAAAGCTTCTATACAAACCAATCTTAAAGGTTTTGGAGGAAAGAAAGAAAAAGATTGAGGAAAGTTTAAAAAATGCGGAAGAGATTGAGAAAAGATTAGCGGAAACCAATGAGAAAATAGAAGTGATGGTCGGCAGAGCCTCGGATGAAGCGCAAAAGATAATTGAGGAATCGAAGAAAGAAGGGGCATTGTATCTTGAAGAAATGAGGGAGAAAGCAAACGGGATGACTCAGGAAATTATTAAAAAGGGTCAGGAAGCTGCCCGGGCTGAAGCTGTCAGAATGGAGCAAGAAGTGATGGGTAATGTGGCGGAAGTTGTGGCAGCGGCTATGGAAAAAGTAACCGGCAAAGTGTTAAACAAGAAGGATCAAAAGGAAATTATTGAAAGAGAGATTAAAAATATTTCATGAAAATAAGGAAACAATTACAAAAAACAGTGAATAAATTGGTAGACTTAAGTTTTAAGGAAGGCAGGATATTGGAAACTCAGGTAACTAAGTCTATCAAGATATTGAAGTCACTGCCTAAGTCCGAGGCAATACAGGCTTTATCTGAATACTTGAAAAGCTTAAAAAGAAAAGAGCGGGAACATACTTTGTATATTGAAACTACTATTGCCCTTTCCCCTATCCAAGTTAATAGAATGAAAAAAATAATAGAGAAAAAGGTAAAAATAACTAAGGTGTCAGTTAACATTAATCCGGAAATTTTAGGTGGATTTAAGCTTCGGATCGGAGATGAGATATGGGATGAATCTGTGGCAGGGAAAATCCAGCAGGTGAAGGAGACAATAGGAGGATAATTTTCAATGTACAATTTACAATGTACAATAAATTCTCAGTTGCAAACTAATTATGGCTAATTTAATCGATCAGATAGAAACAGATATTAAGGGTTTAAAGTTAAAAGCTCAGAGACAAAATGTGGGCTTGGTGACAGAGATTGGTGACGGGGTGGCCAGAGTTGAGGGTTTATCAGATGTCCAATACTCAGAACTTCTGGATTTTGGGCAGGGGGTTTACGGTTTAGCCTTAAACCTTGAACAATACAATGTCGGGGCAGTTATTTTCGGGGATTTTACCAAAGTTAAAGAAGGTATCCAGGTTAAAACTACCGGCCAAATCTTACAGGTTCCGGTAGGTGAAGGTTTGGTGGGCCGGGTAGTTGATGCCCTGGGCAGCCCAATCGACGGCAAAGGTCTGATAAAGACAAAAGAAAAATATCCGGTGGAAAAAATTGCGCCCGGGGTTATTACCAGGCAGTCAGTTACTACTCCCCTGCAAACCGGTATCAAAGCCATTGATGCCATGATCCCGATTGGCCGGGGACAAAGAGAGTTAATTATCGGGGATCGAAACACCGGTAAAACCACCATTGCCATTGATACCATTATTAATCAAAAAGACGTGATTTGCATTTATGTGGCCATCGGACAAAAGGTTTCCAAGGTAGCACAGCTGGTAGCTAAACTGGAAGAACTGGGGGCAATGGACCATACCATTGTAGTCTCCGCTTCTGCATCCGATTCTGCCACCATGCAGTACCTGGCGCCATATGCCGGTTGTGCCATGGGTGAATATTTTATGGACCAGGGCAAAGACGCTTTAATTATTTATGATGACCTGTCAAAGCATGCCTGGGCTTATCGGCAGGTCTCCCTGCTTTTGCGACGGCCGTCCGGACGTGAAGCTTACCCGGGAGATGTGTTCTATCTTCATTCCAGATTACTGGAGCGGGCAGCTAAGTTGAACAAAGACTTTGGAGGGGGATCTCTGACAGCACTGCCTATTATTGAAACCCAAGCCGGTGATGTTTCGGCTTACATCCCGACTAATGTTATCTCTATTACTGATGGGCAAATTTATCTCGAATCAGATTTGTTTTTTGCCGGAATCAGGCCGGCGGTTAATGTGGGTCTGTCTGTTTCCCGGGTCGGTGGCGCAGCCCAGACTAAAGCTATGAAGTCCGTGGCCGGAAAACTCCGGTTGGATTTGGCCCAATTTAGGGCTTTGCAGGCTTTTGCCCAATTTTCTTCTGACTTGGACCCGGCTACCAAACAGCAGATTGAAAGAGGTAAAAGAATTACTGAAATTTTAAAGCAGCCGCCCTACTCCCCTGTAGCCTTAGAAGAACAGGTAGTTTCGCTGTGGGCTGTCACTAACGGATATTTGGATGAGATAGAGGTAGAGAAAGTGCGGGAGTTTGAACAAAGGTACCTGGCCCAACTTAAATTAAGGGAGAAAAAACTCATGAGTGAGATAGCCGGGAAAAAAGAATTGGATGAGAAGATGGTGAAGGAATTGGAGAAGATTACCAAAGAATTTGTGGGGATATTTAGTAAGTCTTTGAAAGGAGTAAAGAGATAAATTAACCTAATTGACCTAATTACTAATTAACCTAAATAAATCCCAATGACCAAATTTTTAAAAATTAAAACATTTAGTCATTATTTAGAAATTAGAAATTAGAAATTAGAAATTTTTAGGATATGGCTAATACAAGAGAGTTAAGAAGAAGAATCAGATCTGTTAAAAATACTGCCCAGATTACTAAAGCCATGCAGATGGTGGCGGCCACTAAAATGAGAAGAGCCCAGAACCAGGCTGTTAACGGCCGGCCTTACAGCTTTAATTTAAGCTCGGCGCTGGAAAGATTGTTGCCTCTTATTAATATTGAGTCCCATCCCCTGCTTAGAAGTAATGGCGCAAGGACCCAGGGCGTGATTTTACTTTCTACGGATAAGAGTTTATGCGGAGCTTTAAATACCAATTTATTCAGGCTGCTTTCTGCTTCCGGTCTGGTTAGCTCTGATACAGTCTTTTATACAGTCGGTAAAAAAGGCCGCAATTTCGTAGCCCGTTCCGGCCGGAATTTACTGGCTGATTTTGAAAACCTGGATCATGTTATTTTCCGGCAGGCTATCCAACTGTCCAAGCTGGCCATGGATGCTTTCAAAGCCGGCGAAGTCGGAGAAGTTTATTTGGTTTATCCCGGTTTTGTCTCTACCCTAAGACAAGAGCCAACCAAAGTAAAATTGTTACCAATAGATCTAGAATCCGTCATTGCGAGCGTAGCGAAGCAATCCAGCTTGGAACATAATCCCAACAAGATTGTTTCGTCTCCGGCACAGCCGGATCCTCGCAATGACGGCGGCAAGGAATTTTTATTTGAACCCTCTCCTGAGAAATTATTGGAATACTTATTAGTTCATAATTTGCAGATGAAAATTTACCAGTCTCTTTTGGAAACCAAGGCCTCAGAGCATTCTGCCCGGATGATTGCCATGCAAAACGCTACGGATAATGCCCTGGATCTTGTCTCAGACTTAAATCTTACCTATAATCAAACCCGCCAGGATGCCATTACCAAAGAGTTGCTGGAAATAACAACAGCAGCCATGGCAATGACATAATTATGAAAACAGGCAAAGTTGTACAAATTATTGGAGCAGTGGTGGATGTAGAGTTTGATCCTAAAAAGATCCCTACTATCTATAATGCTTTGGAGATTACCCGGGGTAAGGAAAAGCTGGTTTTGGAAACCCAGCAGCATTTAGGTGAAGGGGTGGTCCGGGCTGTAGCCATGGGTACAACTGATGGTCTTAAAAGAGGGACAGATGTATCAGATACCGGATCCCCGATTTCCGTGCCGGTGGGAGAGGAAGTTTTGGGCAGGCTGTTTAATGTTTTGGGTGAGCCGATTGACCAAAAAGGAGCTGTGAAGGCTAAAAAAAGCTTACCAATTCACCGCAGCGCTCCGACTTTTGCCGAGCAATCCACAGAGTCCCAGGTATTTGAAACCGGTATTAAGGTTATTGATTTAATCGCCCCGTTTGTAAAGGGCGGAAAAGTCGGCCTTTTTGGCGGTGCCGGGGTGGGAAAAACAGTTTTAATCCAGGAGTTAATCCGTAACATTGCTGCAGAGCACGGCGGATTTTCGGTCTTTGCCGGAGTCGGCGAAAGAACCCGGGAAGGCAATGATTTATACCATGAAATGATTGGCTCCGGGGTGATTGATAAAACAGCCATGGTGTTCGGGCAGATGAATGAACCGCCGGGAGCGCGCCAGCGGGTCGGCCTGTCAGCTTTAACCATGGCCGAATATTTCCGGGACGAAATGAATAAAGATGTGCTGCTTTTTATTGATAATATCTTCAGGTTTTCACAAGCCGGTTCAGAAGTGTCAGCCCTGTTAGGCCGGATTCCGTCTGCTGTCGGTTACCAGCCGACTTTAGCTACGGAAATGGGAGCCTTGCAGGAGCGGATTACTTCTACCAAAAAAGGCTCCATTACCTCAGTGCAGGCTGTATATGTTCCGGCAGATGATTATACAGATCCGGCACCTGCCACCACTTTTGCCCATCTGGATTCTACAATTGCGCTGGAGCGGGCTTTAACAGAGCAGGGTCTTTATCCGGCAGTTGATCCCCTGGCTTCTTCTTCCAGGGCCTTAAGCCCGGATATTGTCGGTCAGGAACATTATGATGTGGCAGTAGGTGTTCAAAGGGTATTACAAAGATATAAAGATTTGCAGGATATTATTGCAATTTTAGGAATAGAAGAGCTCTCTGATGACGATAAATTAACAGTAGCCAGAGCCAGAAAAATCCAGAGAGCCCTAACCCAGCCCTTCTTTGTTGGAGAAGCTTTCACCGGCAGGAAAGGCAAATATGTTTCCATTAAAGATACAGTCAGGATGTTTAAGGAAATCTTAGAAGGAAAACATGATTCAAAACCTGAGCAGGATTTCTACATGATCGGCGGCCCGGAAGATTTGAAGTAATTCGTTTTTACGTAACAAAAACTCCGCCTTCTAATACGTCTTGTCTTACAGATTCTATTTCACAAATGGCAGCGATAGGACTTTTTAATAATCCTTCTCTAATACAGTATTCCAAAGTATTCCCCAACATTAATTCAACAGCACTTAAGGGTGGTCTGACGTGCATACCTTGTACGGCTGCAACTACTCTATCAGAATCCATAACCTTTACTAATTCCCTTACCTGTTCTTTTGGAAGTGAAGTAGCCATAAACCTAATGGTGTCTTCAAAAGCATCCCTTGCTGTTAATGGTGGTACTGTTTCAAATGGATTGGGGCGAAATCCCTGTGCTGTTATTCTATCTGCGTTCATAATTATTGGAGAATATCACAATTTGTGTAAAAGTCAACTATGGGCTGTGGGGTTTGCACTTTGGGGAATTCTGTCAAGAGACCGATTATTTTTTGAAAGTTTATGCTTACACCTCGAAGGTGTCAAGCTAAAGTTTGTGCGGCAACCTTTCAGGTTGCAGGCTAAAGTTGTTTCAAATGTCCTCCGGTCGTGGGATAAATGAAACAAATACTCCAAAGACGAAGTTAAGTAGTCTAATCTGCTATATTTATATATAAAGATATAAAGTCTCTAATGCATGGATATGAATTAGAAATCCAGTATAATATTAGGTCTCAATTTTGTAAGAGGCAAAGTGATTGCCCTGTGGAAAAAGTCCTAAGGGAAGTGAAAGAGCGGAGTTCTGAAGGTCAGTCGTCTTTAGATTTAGATGGTGTAAAAAGAATCTGTTCAGGACATAGTTTAGTTCCCCGTAGAGACTGGTATTGTACAGATGCCCGGTACAAATACTTACACGAATACTTAGATAGGGTTGGTAAGGGTATTTTTATTGGAGATTGCACAGAAGGTCTCCCGGCTGATACAGCGGTAACGGGCGCAGTAGTAAATTGCGGAAGCATTTTTGTTAAGGCGAGATCATATCAACCAAAAGATCGGATAGAAGAATCTGTGGTGGTTGCAATTAAATCAAGCTGGGTGCTTGAGAATAAAGTGGGTTTTATTGGCTTGGTCTGATTTGGACCAGCTGAAAGTAGTTACCGTCTATGTCTTCAAAAGTAGCGATATAACCGTAGTTTTGCATATGATAAATATCCTGAATTTTTTTCACTCCGGCCTCATCTAATTTTTTGACTTCTTCTTCAATATTATCCACTTCCAGGTTAAACATAATCCTCTCCGGTTCCTTACTCGAGCCTCTTACTTTAGAATGATGCATGATATAAAGTCCGGGACTTCCTTCAAATTCAAACCCAAAAAAATCCTCATCCTCACCTACCTCTGCCTCTGTTGTTATTTCAAGACCTACCTTATCTTTGTAGAAATCCGCCAACTTTTGGGCATTTTCAGAAAATAACAGAATGCTTTCTATACCTTTTACCATATTGGATACAGTTTACCCTTAATTTAAGATTTTTAAGTAAGAATTATTTAAGAAATTTGTTACAGATTAAGGAATCAGTTCGAAGGTGCCATCTAGATGAAGGTAGTAAGTTTGTACTTCCAAGTTAGCATATTGTTGTTTAATTTGGGTAGCAGCATTTTTTAGATCCTCGGCGTGTTTTTCTGGTCCGGCAGCTGCCAGATCCCCGTAAGCCCCGCAGTCTTCGTGGTTTATTAAGATAACTTTCTTAATATGGTGCAATCTATGGGAAATTTCAATTTGCTTGGAAACATAGCCAAAATCAAATACCCCTCCGGCAATGGCAACCCTGTCAAAGGTTTTGAGTTGGAAATTTTCTGCAACCCACTTATTGATATATTCCTGAAACCGAAAATCAATACAGGTTACTATTGCTGCCTCAGTTGCGTGGTTATTCATAATTGGTTCATTATACCGTATAATAAGCGTATGGCACAGTTGCATCTAAAAATTGTTACTCCGGAGAAATTAATATTTGATGAGGAGGTTTCCCAGGTAAATGTTTCCACTGAGGAGGGAGAAATCGGCATACTCCCCAACCATGCTAATTTAATGGCTAAACTGCAGCCTGGGGAATTGGTTATTAAAAAAGGCGGCAAGACAGATTCAATGGCTATTGGAGACGGCTTTTTGCAGATTTCTGACAATATCTTAACAGTGATGACTGATTTGGCAACTTATGCGACAGAAATAGATGAGCGGGTGGTAGAAGAAGCTAAAAAGAGAGCGGAACAGGCTTTAACTCAAACTTTGTCTGATGAAGAGTATGCTGAAACTTTAGCTAATTTAGAAAAATCCCTGGCCCAGCTTCGGGTCAAACGCCGCCACAGAGTGAGGTAAACTAAATATCCTTAGGTTGGAAGCTAACTAACCCCCGGTGTTGGAGAGAGGATTCTTTGAGGTTGTTTGTTGATTGTTATACAATACCCATACATGGTAAATAACGAGATTCCGGAACTTTCCATCATTATCCTAAACTATAATGTAAAGGACTTGCTGCTAAACTGCCTGGAATCTATTTTTCAGAGCAAAGGTAAACTTGATAGATGGCAAGTGATTGTGGTGGATAATGCATCAAGTGATGGGTCGGTGGAGGCAGTAAGGGAAAAGTATAATGACAAAATAGTAGAAGTGATTGAAAACAAGACCAATACCGGTTTTGCGGCGGGCAATAATATGGGAGTAAAAAAAGCCAAAGCGCCGGTGATTTTATTCTTAAACCCGGATACCGTCATCAAAGGCCATGCCATCCAGAAATCATTGGAAAAATTACTCTCAGATCCGGATATCGGGGCAGTTGGCTGCAAGGTGGAGCTGCCCGATGGGAGGATGGATTACTCCTGCCACCGGGGTTTTCCCACCCCCTGGAATTCTTTTGCCTATTTTAGCGGCCTTAGTAAACTGTTTCCCCGCTCCCCCCTTTTTTCCGGTTACAGCGCGTCATACTTAAATCCTAATGAGCCCCATGAAATCGACTGTATTAGCGGTAGTTTTTTTATGGTCAGAAAAATTGCCGGGGAACAGATTGGTTTTTGGGACAGTGATTATTTTTTTAACGGGGAGGACATTGAATTTTGTTATTCCCTAAAAGAGAAAGGCTGGAAAATTTATTATTATCCTGAGGTCAAAATTATCCATTACAAAGGCTCTTCCTCAGGTCTTTGGCAAACATCCGCCAAAGAGGTGGCAAGGGAAACCAGGCTGAATGCTGCCACCCATGCCGCCTCAGCCATGCGGATTTTTTATAAAAAACATTACTACAACAGGTATCCATTTATTTTTCGGGATTTTGTGCTCTGGGGAATTAAGTTACTGGAACATTACCGGAAGTTTAAGATAATTCTGGGATTTAGATATGAATAGCGAACTAACTATGAACAAACTAACCAACTAACATTATGGATTTATCAGTTATTGTTTTAAGTTTTAATACCAAAGAGATTACTGCCAGGTGTTTGGATAAGGTTAAAGTAGCCAAAGATTATTGCGAGAGGAGGTTAAGCAATAAAATAGAAGTGGTAGTTTTGGATAATGCCTCATCTGATGGGTCTGCCCAGATGCTGAAATCCGATTATCCTTGGGTAAAATTGACTGTCGCAGAAGAAAATCTGGGTTTTGCCAAAGGCAACAATTCAGCCATGCAAAAAACCAAAAGCCCTTATATACTGCTGCTTAATTCAGATGTCTACATGGAGGAAGAAAGTTTATATAAAGCTTTGGCTTACTTCCGGGTTAATCTCAAATGTGATGTATTAGGAGCCAGGTTAAATTATGCCAGCAGTAAGCTTCAGCCCAGTGCCGGTAACTTACCTAATTTTATGAACATTGTTTTTTGGATTTTTGGATTAAGCAGATTGCCTCTTCTTAGTAAACTGATTCCTGCCTTCCATCCGATTGGAAAAAGTTATTTCTCTAAAGCCCGCCAGGTTGGTTGGGTAATGGGAGCCTTCTTTATGTTCAAAAGGCAGGTTTTTGAAAATACTGGCGGGTTTGATGAGAATCTATTCATGCATATGGAAGAAGTGGAATGGTGCAAAAGGATTGCCGATAAAGGTTTTAAGGTGTGGTATGTGCCGGCGGTAGAGGTTATCCATTTGCATGGGGCATCAACCAATTTTGACCTATCCCCCAGTTTTTTAAATGAACTGAGGGGAATTAAATATTATATTTTGAAACACATGAAGTCATTTTACCTATTGCTTAAGGTGGTTTTAATCCTGGGGTTGACTATTCGGGTAGTTACTTTTTCTCTTTTGGGAAAAACTAAAAGGGCCAGGGTTTATATAGACGGTTTATCTACGGTGTGAAGCTAACCCACCCCGGGGGTGGGATAGGTAGACACGTACGGAAATTATGAAGGTAGCAATTGTTACACTTAACTATAATGGTAAAAAGGATACTCTGAAATTTTTGGAATCTTTGAAAGTGGTGCATGCTATAAGTTACAAGATGCAGGTAATAGTAGTTGATAACGGGTCGATTGATGGAAGCGTTCCTGCTATACATAAAGCTTTTCCGGAGGTAGATGTCGTACAAGCCGGGAGTAATCTGGGATTCTCCGGTGGTTACAATAAGGGTTTGGAGTATGCAAAAATTTGGGGGGCGGATTACTTCTTACTGGTTAATAATGATTGCTTGATTAAGGATCCGGATCTGGTATCAAAACTCATTGAGACCCTTAAATCAGATCCCGGGATTGGATTGGTTTCACCTAAGATCTACTTTGCTCCCGGGTTTGAATTTCATAAGCAAAGCTTGCCATCTGACGATGGTAAAGACAGGTATAGAAAACAGGATTTAGGCAAAGTGATCTGGTTTGCCGGTGGCAAATTCGACTGGGACAATATCGGGTCCGTGCATCGCGGAATAGATGAAGTAGACACTGGTCAATATAACGTTATGGAAGAATCTGAGATTTTTTCCGGAGCCTGTGTCTTGATTAAAAAAGAGGTTTTAGAAAAAGTAGGTAGCTTAGATGAGAAATATTTTCTTTACTTTGAGGATAGTGATTTAGCAAAAAGGGTTAAAGAAGCCGGCTTTAAGATTTATTACAATGGCCGGACAGCTATTTACCATAAAGTTTCCCAATCAACCGGTATTGGTTCAAAAATAACGGATTATTATCATACCAGGAACCGGCTGATTTTTGGTATACACTACGGCAGGTTTAGGACTAAGTTTGCCCTTTTGCGGGAAGCCTTAAAACTGTTTATTTTTGGCAGGCCTGCCCAAAGAAGAGGGATATTGGATTTTTATTTAGGGATAAGAGGAGGTGTCAAGCTAATCCACCTGGAGGGTGGGATAGGTTTGCACCTTCCAGGTGGAAGGGAAGACATTGAATATCCGATTAAGCTTTCGATCGGCATAGTAAACTACAACACTGCTGATTTAACAAAGAAACTCCTGGAAAGTATTTTCCAAGAAGATTCCGGTTTTGACCCCAAAACCATGGAGGTAATAGTTTTGGATAATGGATTGATTGATCCCTGTAAAGAGGCCATCAGTCAGTTTCTGCCCAAGGTTAAGTATCTTCAAAATAGAGAAAATGAAGGCTTTACCAGAGGTTACAACAAGACCATTAGGTATTCTCTGGGGGAATACTATTTAATGCTGAATTCCGACATTAAAGTTTTGGAAAAAGGGCTCTCCAGGATACTGGCTGCAGCTGTGGAATTTAAGGGCAGAGCTGTTTTGGGCGGCAAATTACTGTTTCCCGATTTAAGCAACCAGGATTCTGCTTTTCATCTGCCAACTATAACAGGGGCTTTTAGCGAATACTTTTTGGGAAAAAGTGGCGCTTATTTTATGTTTTTACCACGGTGTGAAGCTAACCCACCCCGGGGGTGTGCAGTGAGGGTGGAAGGATTGGTGATGGCTTGTTTGTTGATTCCCAAAAGGATCCTAAATAAAGTAGGGCTTTTGGATGAGGCGACATTCATCTTCTTTGAAGATATTGAGTATGCCAGAAGGCTAAAAAGGTTTAAGGTGCCGGTTTACTTTATTCCTGATGCTAAGTTTGTTCACTACCACGGCGGCTCAACACAAAAGATAGGCCAGGAAAAAGCCAATGAACATTTGATAGAAGCCTCCAAGCACTACCATGGAAAATTTTACTATACCCTTTTAACTTTGGTATTGCGCTTGGGCCAGATCTTCGGCCGGGTGAAAACTCCAGAATCCCGCTGGGCCAAAGAACCCTCTTGACAGACAATAATTTTTATTCTACGGTTAAATTACTGCCGTGAAATCATTACTCTTGATACTTTTAGCTGTCGGTTTAGTCTGGCTTAGAAGCAGCTATGGCAAGCTGACAGATGGGACTTTTGTTCAAACTCTGGGTGAAACATTGAGTAAAGTTGCACCTAGGAACCCCTATCTTTGGTATAAAGATTTTCTGACCTCGCTTGTTATCCCCAATTCCCAAATTTTTGGCACTTTGGTTTTAACCGGGGAATTTTTATCTGCTGTTTTAATCACAGCAGGCGCATTGGGCCTTTTGTTAAGCCCGCGTCCCCATAAATTATTAAATAAAACCTTAACAGCAGGTTTGTTAATCGGGGCATTTTTGAACATTACTTTTTGGCTGGGATTCGGATATACCAGTCCTGCTGCTGACAGTTTAAATTTGCTAATGGCATCAATCCAGGTTATTGGCGCTTTTTATGCCTGGAAAGGATTTAAGAAGGCATGAATCAAAAGGGAGTGATAGCACTGGCTGCGCCAATAATTTTACTGCTGGTTGTCGGAGCAGTAGTTTTTATCCTGATTTCCCAGGGGCTGATTAAAAATCCACTTAAATCCATTTCCTTGCCCGGTCAATCCAAAGAGCCGACAGTTTCCCTGCAGAAACAATACCAGAACCCCTTTGACAAATCCGCCCAGTATGTTAATCCCTTTGCTAGCTATAAGAACCCTTTTGATCTACTAAAGTAGATCTTCAGGGTTCTTGCGAGAACTGCGCAACTATTGAAATCGTTGTTTCAATAGAGTTCCGTTCTCTAAAAAATCCCTTTGACTTACTAAAATGATAAAAATATTCGGGATTAAAAAAACAACCTGGATTGCCTTTTTTGTTTCCTTGGTGGCATCCTTTATCGTAGCAGGCGTAACTAACGCCCAGTCCATTGAACAAAGCGCCAGTGAAAACGCGGATCCGGAAATCAGGGCCAAAATTTACGGGGTGACCTTCCCGATTCAAGAGCTTGGTAACTGCAGCAACTATTATGACTGCCGAAGTTTCTGTGATGATCCGGTGAACTCATCTGCCTGTATTGACTTCGGTAAGAAGAAAGGATTTTATAAAGAGGAGCAGGCAGATATTAAAAAGAAGGAAGGGATTTTAGAAAAAGCCAAAACTGAACTGGGGTGCGACTCTTATGAATCCTGTCAAAGCTTCTGCCAAATCCCCACTAATTTTGAAAAGTGTGATGCTTTTGCCAAGGATCAGGGTATAGCCGGCGGCCACACGGAGGACCCTAAAAATAAAGAGATTGTCCAAAAAGCCAAGGAACTTTTAGGATGCGATTCTTATACCGGCTGTGCTGCTTTTTGTTCGGATGACAGTAACCGCCAGAAGTGTTCGGATTTTGCCAAAGAGGCAGGCTTGCGGGGAGGAGAAAGGCCGGTTGGGCCGGGAGGTTGTACTTCCGAGCAGTCCTGTAAAACCCTTTGTTCCGATCCCCAAAATTTCCAGGTCTGTAAGGGGTTTGCCTCCTCTGCCGGGGGCAAATTCCAGGGGCCCGGCGGTTGCGACAGTGAAGACTCTTGCCGGTCCTATTGTGAGAAAAATCCCCAAAGTTGCGGTCCCGGCATCGGTGGCGGGCCGGCTCCGGTGCCCATAAAGTATGATCCCCAGGAAATGTGTAACAGGACTCCGGCATGTTCCTGGAAGAATAACACCTGCCAATGCGGACTTTACAATGACGAGGAGAATAAAAAACAGCGGGATGAGTATTCCAAGCTCTGTCGCGAGAATCCCGAAAGGTGTACTCCCGGCGGCATCGGCGGGACTGAATCCCGTGAAGACCGGGCAGATTTTGAAAAATATTGCCGGGAAAATCCGGAAAAATGCCGGCCTACATATTCAAATTATACCCGGGGCACTTATGACCCGGCCAATGAGTGTAGTAAATATTCCGGATGCAGCTGGACTAACGGAACTTGTCAGTGTTCCTCAAGGTATGAAAATGTAACTCCTTCCGCATCAGGTGCTCCTTCTCAGGGTGGTACTTCAGGCGGTGGTTATACAGGCAGCGGTGGTGGTGGTTCCGGCGGCAATATGATGAGCAGGGACCAGCAGGAAGCAGCTTGCAGGTCAGGCGGCGGCAGTTGTGACTGGAGCAGCGGAGTCTGTAATTGCCGCGGATACAGATCTTCCGGAGGCACAACTTCTAATGGCGGCGGTAGTTCAGGAACTTCCGGGGGTTCTTATACCGGGACCATGGATCCGGCCGAAGGCTGCAGAAAGGCAGGAGGAAGTTGGACCGGTAGTTATTGCCGGATGCAGTCTTCAGGTTCAGGAAGCTATCCGGGTGGAAGTTACTCCGGATCGGGAGGTAGCTATTCCGGGTCTGGCGGTAGTTATTCTGGGTCCTCAGGGTCATCCGGCGGATCAGCCCCGGCCCCGGCACCGGCTCCGGTTCAAAATACTGCTCCGGCACCCCAACCAGAGCAGCAACCAGCCCAACAGCAATCCCAGCCGGTTCCCCAAGCTGCCCCTCAGGAGCCTGCTCCAGCTCCGGCCGCTCCCGCACCTGCTGCTCCGGCCACTGAGCCTGCTCCTGCTCCGGCAGTCCAGGGCATTTCGGCTGTCAGAGGCTTAATCAATCAGATACTTGATCTATTCCGCTAGAAAATTAACTATAAACCGGCCGGTTACGGAGCTTATTAATGGATCGGGCATTAGTTTTGGGTTAACCGAGCTAATGTCTTATCTTTTTCAACAGGATTAATTTTTCCTACCTTGCTTTTTGAGATGTTTTCCGGATATTATGGTAGCTTATTATGGATGGAAATGATGCTGTTTTACTAACCCGCATTGAGGAGATGGTTAAAACCCATTTATCCCAAATTGCAGAACTAAAGGAAGAAATCAGCAAGCATAAAGAGATGCTGGATGATATTTTTGCTAATGATGAAACTTTCCAGGAGCATGATAAGCTAGCCAAAGAAGCTGCCAGGATTAAGTCCAATACCAAAAAAGAAATCATGAAAAGGCCGGATGTAGCAAGCTTAGCTGAGAAATTAAAGTCCTTAAAATCTGAACAAAAGGAATTAAAAGAGGGATTATCTGATTACCTGCGTGAGTACCAGAGACTGTCAGGTTTAAGTGAAATTGAAGGTGAAGACGGAGAACTGCAGCAGATTGTCTTTGTAGCAAAACTTGTTAAAAGGTCTGGTAGATTCAGTGGCCGGTAAATAATCCACGGACAGCCTTTAGAATTTTATCTTTGGTTGTCGGAGTTAATTCCCCGACTATATCTTTAATAATACTTACATCGGCTGTAAACAGTTTATCTGGTCGTACAAAACTTACGACTGGTAAATTACCCTTAGAAAAATCTTTTAGATTAATACTAATAGCTATTTTGCTTGTATAAGGTTTTGAGGTAATTTGGCATAAAATTAAATTACCAAACTCAACATTTGCCAGGATTAGAGCCGGACGAACTTTCTGGCCTTTCAAATTAGAGAATGGGAATGTCACTGAAACAACACTGCCTAGTGCGTAGCGCGAAGCTTTGCTTACTGCAAACTTGCCCATGCTTTATCCTCTTCAGGTCGGTTCCAATCAGCCGCGAGCGCTTTTTCTGATAGTAGTGATGTATTTGTTGCTTTGGTACCTTTTTTGGGTGCCGGAACAATTTTTATCTCACCCTTTTTTACCCGTAACTCAACCTGTTCCCCAAGACCGCTTTCATTAAGGATTGGTTTCGGTATACGTATGCCACGGGAATTTCCGATATCAATAATTGTTGTTATCATAAGTAATTACATTGTATCTACATATAATAAGTTTGTCAAGTCCAGAGGGAAGGATTCGAACCTTCGAAGGTATAAACCAGCTGATTTACAGTCAGCCCCCGTTGGCCACTTGGGTACCTCTGGTCAGTTAAATATTATACCTGATTGGTTAGGTTGAAGAAAGAGGTGGATACTTGTATAATCTGCCATTATGGCTGAGTTACCGGTATTAGGTTTGAGAATTGGAAAGGAAGTTTCAATGGTTCATGAGCAGATTAACCGACAAGAACTTCTGGAACAACGGAAATTTGAATATAGACAGCGTTCCATTGAGGATATCTGGGGAATGATGGATAAACATCTTGGTGTTGACTTACCTTTGGACCTTATTGGAAAAATGGGATTTGATGCTAAGGATTTTAAATGGAAACAGCTTTATCATCAAAATGCTTTGTCGGCCCTTTTTATTGGAGCAGCTTCCCAAAAACCTTTTGATCTGGACGGGTCTCAGGGGATTATGGAAGTAATCTCAAAGGTAAAACAGGGAAAAGTTGAAGCTGAAACGCTATCCATAAGTGGGGTGATTAATGATTCCAAAGGAATTAAGAGGGTGATTGCTGTAGCGTTTGATTTAGAGAGAAAAATAGCCAAGAGGGTGGCAGTATCTTTGACAAAAGAAGAAATTCCCGAAGCTGAATATAGTTATTATCACACACGTGCTGATTATATGAGCTGTTTTAATCCCATTCCGGATACAGCAACTGCTTTAGGGCTGCACAGATCTTTTTCACTTGCTGAGGTTTTAGAGGGAGCGCTTGTTAGTTCCGGTATGGTTAAACAGGTTCCAGAGCAAAGCTTAATGGTAATGGTTGAATCTCTTGACTTCGGGGATAGGTACGGCTTTAGACGTCCTTCGGTAGAACGGGCCGGTTTTTATCATTCATCAGAAGGCAAGACCAACAAAATTGGTTTTAAGGATGAATGGCATGTTGAATATCCGGTAAGTTTGTAATCACTTTACACATAATCACTTTACACATCGGATGTGTCAAGTGCGGAGTCATCCTCTAAAAGAAGTTCTTCTGGTAAAATGATTTCATTTGATTCTTCTACGAAAGAGGCATATGAGAATAAGGAGTTTCCTGTGCTGAAGTATTCACCGATAGTTTTTGTATCACAAAACTCATAATTCCTGGCATAATTTAAGTATCCTGGATAGGAAGAAAAAGTATATTCTTTTAATTTATCTTTCCATTGAGGAAAAGCTAAGGGGTTTCTGTGGATATATTTTGATAATTGAAGTAAATATTCGTCCTTCTCAATCAATTTAGCTTTGAACTTGCCTTGTAAAAGCGCTCCTACACGTTTGTATTTAGTATTGAAGAACCTTGTGTAACTATCTGACAGTCGCCTTATAAATTCCGAAATACCACCGTTTTTTACTTGTTGTATCAGAAGATGAAAATGGTTAGGCATTAGACAAAAGCACAGGATTCTGACTAGTTCGTTTTGTATGAAATGGGATGGTATGGGTGGTGAACCGAAAAGAAGATGCGTTGATAGTTTGCGGGGTGTAGGATGCAATCTATAAAAATTAATCGTTTCTAAAAATCTATAATAATCTTGATGTGTTTGGAATATAGTTCTTTTTTCAACTCCCCTGTTATAAACATGATAATAGCAATTATTTTCCAATGGTGAGTTCATCCTTAATTTAACATTAACTTTACACATCGGATGTGTCAAGTAGATGACCTTGGGGTGCTGACCTGTTATAATTTCCTTATGACTCCCGGCTCATGGAAGGCAAGGCAGGCTTACAAAAAAATCTGGAAATTTAAGGCCTTATCCCATATTTCTAAAAGCATCCTATTGATCGTAATCGGTACCCTGTTGGCTATTTTTGCTGCAGTGATTTTTTTTGCTACTCAAATTCCCAACCCGTCTGATCTAACCAGCCGGGATATTGCCCAGGCTACTAAAATTTATGACCGCAACAATACCCTGCTTTATGACATTTACAATGAAGAAAACCGGACGCCGGTGAAACTGGAAGAAGTTCCGGAAGTGGTAAAGCAAGCTACTATTGCCATTGAAGACAAGGATTTTTATAAGCACGGTGGTTTTTCAGTGGTCGGCATTACCAGGGCTGTTTTTGAAATCATAGTCAACCGCCGGGTGGAGGGTGGATCAACCCTAACCCAGCAGCTGGTTAAAAATGCCCTGCTGTCCGGTGAACGGACCTTAACCAGGAAGCTTAAGGAATTCATTTTATCCATCCAGGTAGAGCGTTCTTACTCTAAAGATGAGATTCTGGAGATGTATCTGAATGAGATCCCTTATGGCGGTACAGCCTATGGTATAGAGGCAGCGGCTAATTTATATTTTGGGAAATCTGCCAAAGATTTGAATTTAGCTGAAGCGTCTCTTTTAACAGGACTGCCGCAGCGGCCTTCAGTTTATTCTCCTTACGGCAGCCGGCCGGAACTGGCCAAAAAAAGGCAAAAACAGGTCTTAGACCGGATGGTGGAAGACAAATACATTACTAAGGAACAGGCAAATAAAGCTGCGGAAACAGGGTTGACTTACCGGACCGGCCAAACCGAAGGAGGTTTTAAGGCGCCTCATTTTGTTTTGTATGTTAAAGAAAAACTGATCGAACAATTTGGTGACCGGATGGTGGAAAGCGGTGGCCTCCGGGTAACCACCACCTTAGACTATGATTTGCAGAAAGAGACTGAGGAAATAGTCAAAAAGGAAATTGAAGGCTTGGCTTCAGCCAAAGTCGGTAACGGCGCGGCTTTGGTGTTGGATCCCAAGACCGGCCAGATTTTGGCCATGGTAGGAAGTAAAGATTATTTTGGGGATTCCCTGCCCGCGGGTTGCGAGGAAGGGGCCAGCTGCACTTTTGAGCCTAATGTTAATGTAGCCATCCGGCCCCGCCAGCCCGGATCTGCCACCAAGCCGATTGCCTATGCCAAGGCTTTGGAAAAAGGCTACACTGCCGGCCAGGTTTACCTGGATGTTAAAACCGAGTTTCCGGGAGGAGACCGGCCTTCTTATGTTCCGGTCAACTATGACGGGCAATTCCGCGGCCCGGTCCAGATGAGGTATGCCCTGGGCAATTCTTACAATATCCCGGCAGTGAAAAATTTGGCCATGGTCGGGGTCAAGGATGTGATGGAATTAGGTTACAGAATGGGATTAACCACCTGGGAGCCTTCGGAAGAGAATGTCAATTCAGTGGGATTATCCCTGGTGCTGGGAGGCAGAGAGGTGAGGCTGCTGGATTTGGTGTCGGCTTATGCGGTTTTAGCCGGTGAAGGCCGCCAGCAGGATCCGGTTTCCATTATGAAAGTGACAGACAGCAAGGGCAAAACCCTGTTTGAATTCCGGGAAACAGAAGGCAGAAAAGTACTTGATTCCGGAATTGCTTTTATCATTTCCGATATATTAGCTGATAACGGGGCCAGGACGGCAGCTTTCGGGCCGAATTCAGTTCTTAATGTGCCGGGCAAAACTGTGGCAGTCAAAACCGGTACCACTGACCAAAAAAAGGATAATTGGGCGGTTGGTTTCACTCCCTCGGTGGCGGTGGGGGTGTGGGTAGGTAACAATGACAACAGCGATATGAGTCCGACCATTGCCTCCGGCGTCACCGGCGCTTCCCCGATTTGGAATAAGATCATGCAGTCCGCGTTAAAAAATAAGCAAAATGAGCCGTTTAACCGGCCAAGTAATGTAACTCAAACCGAGGTGGACGGTTTAATGACCGGCAAACCCCATGGCGGTTCCCCTACCCGCAAGGAATATTTTATTAGCGGGACAGAGCCCAAGGGTGAATCAGGTACTTACCAGCGCCAGAAAGTCTGCCGCAGCAACCCGCATAGGCTGGCTAATGATAATGAAGATAATGAGGAAAAAGATGTGGTGGTTTTGAAGGAAGATGACCCGACCGGTGCGGATAAGTGGCAAAAAGGCATTGATGAATGGGTGGTAACTGCTCCGGATGCCAGGTTGGTGGGTGCGACCCGAGGTTGTTCCGGGGTGCCTGGTTTTACTACCGGCGGAGGCGGAGTGATTGAGATTGTTAATGTCGGCAATGGAGCAAATGTGCCCAGGGTGTTTGATGTTTTAGCCAGGGCTAATTCCCCGGCCGGGGTAAAAAAGGTCACCTGGCTGGTAGACGGTGCGGAAAAATCCAGCCAAACCTCTGAGCCATATGCCGTACATATAGAATTTCCTCCCGGAGACAGGGGTTCTCATACTATTACTGTAACTTTGGAAGATAATGGCGGCGGCAGCTTCTCCAGCTCTATTGGAGTAACAGTTAATTTGTAATATGGAAGAAAGAGGACGCTTCAAACCAGTGGGATTTTGTATGGAAGGCGCACAAAAAGCACGCCTGATTATTTCTGCTGCTAGAGAAGCATCAAGACCTGAAGAGGCATTACAAATGATTAGAGAAAGGTTAGCACTCGGCGAGAGGTTACAGGGTCCGCTGGCAGACCTAGTCGAAAGAGTTATGGATCGTTATTTTCCTGGCCCTAAATCGTAATTTCTAAAACAGCCACCCTTTTTTCAATGCCGAATTTATTGGCAATCCTGGGGTGGATTTCAGCTATAAAGCCGATTTGTTGTCCGTCCTTTTCCAAACCAGCAAACCTGGTGGGATGGAAATATTCCCGCTCTTTCGCTTCACCTTCCAGGTGTAATTGCAATTTTTCACCTGGAAGGTGTGATGTGGTTTCCTGGATAATTTGATAAAGCTCGGGGGTGGGATCACCGGAATCGTCTGATAGAAGCACAGCCAGCCGGTACTCTTCCCTTAACCCCCTACGCCCACTCTGGTTTACACCCTCCGGGTGTAGGCTCATTGTTTGGTAAGTCTTGCCTATTTCAAAGATGACCACTTCCTTAAAGTATTTTAGGTTTTCAGCAGCTTTTTCCAAAAGATTGGGCCAGATTTTATCCCTTAGATACTCTGTTTCAGAAGAAATTGGGTTGGCAATGTGAATTAAATTTCTAATTTCTAATTTCAAATTTCTAATGACTTGGGTGGAATAAAAAGAATACGTTTGAACCTCAGTTAATCCTAATCCGACAAGTTTTGTTTTTAAGTTATACAAAAGATCAAATAGTGTCTGGTCAATTTTTTCAGGCAGTTTACCCTGAAGTTCCTGAGGGGGAATTTTTTCATAACCATACATCCTGGCTACTTCCTCAATCAGATCTTCTTCAATACTAATATCTAATCTAAAGTATGGGATTGTTACTTTCCAGGCTACTCCACCCCGAAGGTGTAATCGCATTTCTTCACCTTCGGGGTGTGCAGTTTCAAGTTTAAATCCCAGTTTTCTTAGCGATAGTTCTATCTCTTCGGGGGAAATTTCTATCCCAATTAAAGAGCTAACCTTTTGTTGGGTTAGGGTAATAGTTTTTGGTTCTTCCTGCAGATTATCAACAATAGAAATAGTTTCCAGTTTTCCTCCCAGCTTCTGGTACATCCTGATTAAGGCATCCAGGGCCTGCAGGGCCCTTATTTTGGTTAAACCGTGCTGGAACCTGGTACTGGCCTCAGATGGCAGGCCCAGCCTGGTGGCTGTTTTTCTGATAGTTTTGGGGTCAAAAATGGCTACTTCCAAGAGTATTTCGGTGGTAGTTTCAGTTACTTCACTGTTTTTGCCTCCCATGACTCCGGCCAGTCCGACGGCTTCCTCAGGATCAGTGATAAGTAAGTCCGAAGGAAGCAGTTTTCTGGTTTTATTATCCAAAGTCACCAGGGTTTCTTCTTCTTTGGCAGTCCGGACAATTAAAGTTTGATCTTTGACAGTGACAGCATCAAAAGCATGCGAGGGTTGGCCATATTCCAGCATGACCAGGTTGGTAATATCTGCAACATTGTTAACTGACCTGACTCCGGAATCTGCCAGTTTTTTGACCCAGTCTGTCAGTGAAGCTCCCACTTTTAAGCCGCTGATTTTGGCTATGCAGTAAAGCGGTGCCAATTCAGTATTTTCTACTTTGACCGGGGTTTCCGGCAGATTTTTTCCAGACCAGGTAAAGCTTTCCGGATCAGGTTCCTCAAAGACCACTTTTGAATTCGTGATGGCGGCTATTTCATAGGCTACTCCCCGCAAAGATAACAGGTCTGCCCGGTTGTAGCCTTTCATATCCAGCTCAATAAAATCTTCGGTGATTTCCTTAGTGCCGACGGTGCGAAGAGGCAGAAGATGGATGACCTCCTTCATTGGAACTTTTAGGTCTATTAATTCCTTTAGCCAATTTATAGATATTTTCATGATTTTTCTACGGTGTATGCGTATCCCACCCCCGGTGTGGGGTAGGTTGACACCGTAAGTTTAGAATTTCTCCAAAAATCTCAGGTCGCCGCTTTTGAAAAGCCGGATATCTTCAATGCCGTATTTGAGCATGGCCATTCTTTCCGGGCCGAAACCCCAGGCAATGCCCGAATAGACATTAGGATCAATCCCCCCGTTTTTTAAGACAGTGGGATGAATCATGCCGGCTCCGGCTAATTCCAGCCAACCCATGCCGCCACAGACTTTGCAGCCTTTGCCCTTGCAAAAAATACACAGCCCGTCTACCCCAGCCCCGGGTTCAACAAAAGGATAATATTTTGGTCTCATCCTGGCCTTAATATCAGGACCTAATATAGCTTTAAGGAAGTATTCTGACAGGTATTGGAGGTTAGCCATACTCACCCCTTTGTCTACATAAACAATCTCAAATTGGTCTAAGGTATGCTCATGTCTGGAATCTACTGCTTCATAGCGGAAACAGCGGCCGATATTCATAATCCGAAGAGGAGTCCCCAGTTCCTGCATAGCCCTAACCTGGGAGTTGGAAGTATGGGTTCTTAAAAGCATTTTCCCCTGCTGGGATCCTAAATTGGCAGGATCCAGATAAAGGGTATCCCAAAGATCCCGGGCCGGGTGGCCTTCCGGCATATTTAGGACTTCAAAATTATAGTAATCACTGTCAATATGGGGGGCATCAAATTGCTGGAAGCCAATTTTACTAAAAGCATCTATAGTTTCCTGTAAAAGCTGGGTTAAAGGATGCAGGTGGCCTTTTCTTTTTTTAGCTTCCAACACCGGGGGTTGGAAGCTAAATTTTTCAGTTTCCAGTTTCTTGTAGGAGGCTTCACGGATTTCATTCCTTCTGTCCTCAATCCCATTTTCCAGTTCAGTTTTGACCTGGTTAAAAAGCGGGCCGATTGTTTTTTTCTCTTCTTCGGAAAGTTTAGAAAACTCTTTGGGGAGTAAAGTTATCTGCCCGTTTTTGCCAAACAGTTCCAAAAAAATCCCATCCAGCTCTTTTAGGCTTTCTGCCGCCTGGATTTTTTCTAGATACTGTTTTTGTATTTGTTGGATTTTCTCTTGCACAGATTTGATTCTAGCACAATTAAGAGGGTTTACGAAGGGTAATTTTGATAAAGCCTTCGGCGTATTTCATCTTAGGTTTGGCTTTCTGGCCGGCTCTTTTGTTCATCTCCCTGATCATTTGAGTGAATTTTTCAATATCATTAAACTGGCTTTTGTGGCAAGCTAATGCCTCCAATTTTTTATCTATAGTTTCGGAGATATCTATAAAATAACTGGCTTTACTGAAATTCATTATCAAGAGCTCTTCTACCACATGAGGCTCTAATCCCTCATCTAAAAGCTCGGGAAAAGTCCGGGCATTCCTGGCAAAAGGATAAACACAGTCCATGGTAGCTTCACCGGAAATCCGGTGGTCCGGGTGGTTTACAAACATCCGGCCGGCGTCATAGAAGAGCGTGGGGTCCCAGCAGATTACGGTAGTTGGTTTAATTTGACGGATAATTTTAACTATTTGTTTTCTAAGAGCTAGGGTATTTTCCAGTTCTCCATCTACAAAATTCAAAAAGAAAACTTTTTTAACACCTAAAAGATCAGCCGCCTTTTGCTGCTCAGCCCTTCTTCTTTTGGTAAGCTCCTCGTTGGAGATTTTCGGGTCTTCAGAGCCTTTACTGCCGTCTGTCAGCACTAAGTAGTAAACCTCCGAACCTTCCTGTGCCCATTTTGCAATGGATCCGGAACAGCCAATATCAATATCATCAGGATGAGCACCAACAGCCAAAATTATCTTTTTAGCGGGATTATCCACGGATTTCGGAAACGATTTTCTTGAAGTCATCATGGTGATGTACTGCCAGCTCAGCCAGGATTTTGCGGTCTAATTTAATATTTTTAAGTTTAAGTTGGGAAATAAATTTAGAATATGATAAGCCTTCATTTTTAACTGCAATCCCCAGTTGAGTAATCCAGAGCCTTCTCATATCTCTTTTTCTAAGCTTCCTGCCGGCATAAGCATATTGCCCGGCATGAAGCAATGAAGACTTGGCTTCTTTGATATTCTTGCTTCTGCCGCCTCTGTGACCTTTGGTTAACTCTAGGACCTTTTTGTGTTTTCTGTGTGAAACAATTCCCCGTTTTATTCTGGCCATATTAGAGTCCTATTACCTTTCTTAAGTTTCTGGCTTCACCTTTGAAAAAGGTGCTGGTTTTTTTCTGTCTGTTTAAGGCACCTTTGCTTTTATTTCTTTTCAGGTGGCCTGAGCCGAACTGATGCTTCCTCAGGATTTTACCCTTTGAGGTTATCTTTATTCGTTTTAGTACTGATTTATTTGTTTTCTGTTTCGGCATTGTGCCCTCCTTTTCCTTTTCCCACAATCATGGACAGTTTCCTTCCTTCCATCTTCGGATCCCTTTCTACTGAGACTTTATCTCCCAGTAAATTTAAGGCTTCCTGCAGGACCTGATGGCCTATTTCCTGGTGGGCCATTTCCCTGCCCTTAAACTTAACCGTTAACTTAACCTTGTGTCCCTCTCTCAAAAACTCCTCGGTCCGATTCAGCCTAACTTTTAGATCGTGATCAGCAATCCTGGGAGAAAGCCATAATTCTTTTAGTTCTCCGGCAGATGCGCCTTTTCTGGATGCCCGTTCCTTTTTATTCTCCTCGTACCTAAATTTCTGAAAATCAGCTATTTTAGCCACCGGAGGGTCAATGTTAGGGGCAATTTCTATCAGATCTAACCCTAACTCTTTAGCTTTTTCCAATGCTTCCAGCCTGGTTAAAACTCCGACTTGTTCTCCTTTGGAGTCTATAATCCTAAGCTTTGGCGCCTGGATGTGCTCATTTAATCTATAAAACTTGGCCAGTTACTTGACTCCTTCCGTCATAGCATTTGTCATTACTTCGTTTAGAATGACAAAGGTGATATTAGCATAAACTAGGCTTTAGATTCAATCTCTAGTTTAATCTTCTCTAAAAACTCTTCAACTGGTATTGCGCCCAAGTCCTGGCCTGATCTTGTCCGTACAGCAATCTTGTTTTCCTTTTCTTCCCGGTCTCCCACTATAATCATGTAAGGAATTTTCTGGGTTTGGGCATCCCGGATTTTTGCCTGCATGGTTTCTGCCCTGGAATCAACTTCCACCCTGATTTCTGAACCTTTTAATTGTTCGAGTACATTTTGTGCATACTTTTGATGCCGATCGGCAATGGGTATAATTTGTACCTGAACAGGCGTGAGCCAGGTTGGAAAAGAACCCTGAAAATGTTCAGTCAGGATAGCAATAAACCTTTCAAAGGAGCCGAAGATGGCACGATGAATCATAACCGGTCGTAGTTTATCACCTTTTTCATTTGTGTATTCC
This sequence comes from uncultured Gammaproteobacteria bacterium, assembly GCA_964551605.1. GTDB lineage: Bacteria > Patescibacteriota > Microgenomatia > Daviesbacterales > UBA10151 > UBA10151. The sequence goes on from CAZKCV010000008.1 coordinate 30,360, forward strand.
AATTTAAACGCTTCAGGTTGATGGAAATCCAACTGGACAGTAGCTAATTGCCAATCACGTGCTTGGGAATCCTTGATATGGACATCTATCTTGGGGCCATAGAAAGCTCCATCTCCCTTTTTGTCTCCTGCTTTTATCTCCTTTTCCTGAAGTACTTTTTCCAGAGCGTGTTCAGCTTTATCCCAATTCTCGTCCGATCCTGCTCGAGTCTCAGGCCTGGTAGCCAGTCTGAATTCATACTCAAACCCAAAACTTTTATAAAAATTAATCATCATGTCTAGGATATTTGATACTTCATTGGAGATCTGATCTTCAGTAGCATAAATATGCGCATCATCCATGGTCAGTTGCCTGACTCTAAGAAGGCCGTTAACTTCTCCGGATTTTTCCCTACGATGTAACCTGCCTATTTCTGATAGCCTCAGTGGTAATTCACGGTAGCTACGTGGTCTGAATCTATAGAGAATAGTTGATTCAGGGCAATTCATGGGTTTTAGGGTATAGCCTTCCGGTTTGGAATCGTCCGTCTCATCAGAGAGTTGTAGATTGTACATATTGTGTTCACCAAATTTTGTCCAGTGCCCGGAGTCTTTGAATAATTTACTTTTTACCATAATTGGAGTTGAGGTTTCTAAATATTCGGCCTTTTCTGTTAATTGTCGAATAAACTTTTCCAGCTCCTTAAAAATAATCATCCCTTTTGGCAGCCAAAAAGGAGCTCCGGGGGCAATTTCATCAGAAAAAAATAATTCCAACTCCTGGCCGATTTGTTTATGATCTTTGAGTTGTTTATCCATTAAAAAGTTCGTTATCTCTTGGGCAATTGGCTGGTTATCTGGTCAAAACCCGGGATGAAATTAAAATAATTTAGTATTGAGATTACTACAGCTGCCACAATTGTAGCTCCTATCACAGTTCCCAAACCCCAAGCCAGCCCCCCTAAAAAATTAGCCACAATAATATCTCTTTTTCTCATATTCATATTAGCTTTTAAGTGTTTTTCTATTTGAGGCGTCATATCGATATTATCACAAATAGGTGGGCGGTACAGGGATCGAACCTGTGAACCTTCCGCACGTCAAGCGGACGCTCTACCAGCTGAGCTAACCGCCCCTGTTTTGGTTAACTTCTTACAAAATGACTGACTAAGGTAGACTAGCCTTCTTTGTATTGCAATATTACCACATCGTACGATACAGACACCATGATATGTATCATAAGTCGGCCTACCTGTTGTTCTTTTATCAAGACTAACAGAGGTAAAGGATGATACAGGTATACTTAGTTCTTCCGACCAGAACTTCCTCATTTCGGCTGGATTTTGATCTGCCCTAAGATGAAGCTCACACTTAATTTTAGTAATATCTAATTCATATATTTTCTTTAATGCACTAATAAAGAATTTTAGGATTAATGGGTTTGAATTTCCAAGTAAAGTGCGACCATCCTTAGACCCTTCTCCTAGATATAACATTGATAATCCCAGTTCTATAATTGAATTATCTTTTAAATTGAGTTTTGATAATACCTCTTTAGCTTTGTTTTTAGCAATCATAAGCCTAGCCTCTTTTTGTTTATTATGCCATTTAACTGCTTGTTTTCTGGCTTTGCCAAGGTTTTTCAGCCAATTACTTTTTATTTTTTCCTGTTGTTTTTTAGTTAATTTAATATTCCTAAACCACCCGCTTAAAGTAGATCTCGGAATTTTTAGCATTTTCTCAACTTCTCTTAAAGAAATTCCTTTTTGTCTGAGTTGAATTGCCTGGGGTTTCAATTCGTACCATTTAGATTGCATAAAAATACTATATAATCTATGGTACTGATAATCAAGATCTTTATCAGCCTACAGCTTGATTAGAAAGGTTGGCTGTGCCGCTGCCCTGGTTTCCGCTTCTGCCTTCAAAAGCGCCTTCCATGGCACTGGGCTGTTTAGCCGGACTGGGGATTGAAGCTGCTTTTTCCTGCTTTTCTTGTTTTTTCTGTTGCTCAATAATTTTCTTCCTGAGTTCTGCCCGCTGGTAAATACTTCTATCCCTGTAGCTTGCCTGATAGTGAAGCAATTCATTTTTTTGGTCTGTGGGTAAGTTTGTTACCATGTCGTTTATCTCTTCTTCAAAGATTAATTTTTCTTTGGCCCTTTGTGCCCTGTCCTGTTCTTCCTTTAGAGCCTGGAAAAAGGCCCGTTTCCTGTCTGATTCTGCTTCTGCTTTCTGCTCATTCTGAACCTCTTTTTTATTAAACTCAATGGATCCTGTGGTAGGAAATTTTCCGTTTGTTTCCTGTTTGGATTCAGTACCGCTAATATTTTGTCCGATATCCATAGCCACTTCAAAAACTCCGCTGGCGGCTTGGGAAATGGCAGAGGCCACTCCGGAGGCTACACTGGAAACAAGGGTTGACTCCTTTTCATATTCAGTTTCATCAAACAGACCCGGAATACCACCTAAAATTTTGCGGGTGTTCATATAGCTAATTTTACACCTTTTTAGCTACTTTTGCTTAGATTCCTGGTATGCTTCAGCAGCTTTTTGTTTATATTCTTCAAAAGGGTGTATTTTGCTTTGTTCTTCTATGATCTGCCTAGGGCCTTTAGGAAGCGGAGAAGAATTACCAAACAAGATTTCTCCTCTTGTCGGAATTGAACCACCGGCTGGCCGACTAACTGTATTGGCCGGACCTAATTCAGGATGTAAAACAGGATTTTGTGGGTTATTCATAAAACGAGCTTATTCTACTACTTTATAGCTATATGTCAAATTAACTGGTAAAATGGCTTCAGGCCGGGATGGTGGAATGGTAGACACTCATGATTTAGGATCATGTACCGCAAGGTGTGGAGGTTCGACTCCTCTTCCCGGCACCCTTCTTCGGCTGCGCCGGATCAGGGTAAACTAACCGAATTTTTTAATGGCTTTTTGGTGGGCCTGGATTTCCAAAGTATCATCCAGATCTTTAAGTTTAATTTCCTTACCATATTTTACTTCCAAAGCTTTTTGCAGCAGCCAATCTGCCAGTTTGGGGTTTTTAGGCAGGAGTGAGCCATGCATATAACAGCCAATAGCATTTTTGTAAATACAGCCTTCAGTCCGGTCTTTCCCATTATTTCCCCGGCCTTTTTGAACCATTCCCAAAGGAGTTGCGCCCTTTTTAAGATAAGTTTTGCCGGAGTGATTCTCAAAACCGACTAATTTGCCAAACATGGATTCAATGACAATGTTGCCGATCATCCTGTCATGACTGGCTAAAGTATAGGCTGGGAACAGGCTGATGCCGGGCAGTTTAGGCCCTTGATGGGGTTTGTAATAATCCCCCAGTAACTGGTAGCCTCCGCAAACAGAAAGCAGCGGTACTCCCCTTTCAATCTCCTTTTTGATCACTTTTCCCTTACCGGATTTAATCAAATCTGCTGAAACTAACTCTTGGGCCTGGTCCTGCCCGCCGCCAAAGAAATAGATGTCAGGTTTCATCCCACCTGGAAGGTGGTTTAGCTTGGCACCTAGGGAGATATTAACTACTTTAACCTCAATACCTCTCCATTCGGCCCGTTTTTTCAGGGCAATAATATTGCCGGTATCCCCATAAATATTCATTAAATCTCCGTATAGATAGCCTATGACAATTTTCAATTTTCAATTTTCAATTTTCAAATGCTTGAAAATTTACAATTCCTCCTTCCAATAGTATTTCTTTAGGCCAGATTTGGCTAAAATGGACTGCAATTCCAGCATGGCTGTATAAGTAGGCAGGATGAATAACCGGCCTTTTAAGCCCTTCCTGGCCTCTCTAAAAGCTTTCTGCAGGTTAGGTTCCACATCGGATGTGTCAAGTGAAAATCCGGCATACTTTAGCCTGTTTGCCAGATCATAGGACCTGGTGCCAGAAACGAATACGTCATTGCGAGGAGCGAGTGAAACGAGCGACGTGGCAATCCTTTTTCTAGATTGCTTCGCTGTCGCTCGCAATGACGGAATGAAGAGCCTTTCAAAAGCCGCATCCCAGATCCAGGACACATCCGTCCCATCAGCCAGGTTATCATTCAAGACTAGGAGCAGTTTGTCTTGTGGCTTTATGTTGGGGGCAATGGTTTCAAAAACCTGGGTAGCACCGGCCGGATTTTTAATCAGGAAGATATACCCAAAGTCCAGCTTTTCTACCCGGCCGAAAGCTGGGGTATAGTTGGTCAGTGTGTCAGTGAATCGGTGGATCGGCAGATTTAAGTTATGGGCGCAAGCGAAGGCGGCTAATGCATCATAGATGTGATAGATGCCGGGAAGAGGCAAAGTAATTGGTAATTGGTAGTTGGTAGTTTGGAGCAAGAAGCTGGAGCCATCTAAGCCATTAAGTTTGACATTTTTAGCTTCAAAATCGAGGTCCCCCTTTTCTTTTAAGTTTTCAATGGATTCTCCTATGATTTTATAATCCTTAATTCCGAACTTTTGTACTTTTCTCTTAAAGCAGTCGGCTAATTTTGAAGTATTAGCATCATCGCCATTGACTAAAACTAAGGTATTTGAATCCAGTTTTTGCAGGGTTTGACACCATTTCTTAACTACAGTATCAATTTCACCGTAGCGGTCCAGCTGGTCCCTAAATACATTCAAAAACACCACCACTTCAGGCTTTAATTCAGGCGCCACGGTATTTAAAGCCGCTTCATCAAGCTCCCAAATCCCGAGGTGTCTATTCAACCCACCCCAGGGGTGGGATAGGTTGACACCGTGGATTAATGCAGATGCTATTCCCCTTTCTAAATTTGAGCCGGTATGGTTTCTGATTATTTTTAAGCCGCTTTCTTTGGCAAAATGGGCTAATATTTTAGCAGTTGTTGTCTTACCGTTTGTGCCGGTAATAACTACATTCCTGGGGATGGAACTGCTTAGTTTTTCCACTAAATCAGGACAGATTTTTAAGGCATATAAACCAGGTGCAGCTGAGCCCCCGCCGATCTTAAGGTACTTTGTCAGAAATGAGACTGATTTACCCAACAGAATTGCGAAGAGTAGACGCATGTAGGAATTATACTCTAAAAGGATAGCTGACCTGAAACAGCAGCTATATAAGGAGTTTTGGCAATGGAGGCAGCTTCTGATTTTTCAGCTTCATATTGATTGGCAAACTGTTCCATGTCATTCATGAAGTAGTTTACTTTCATTCCCCAGACAGGTGAGGCAGCATAAACCCTATTCATGGCAAAGGGGTCAGTTAAACCTTGATCCAGGTATCCTTCCCTAAGCCCTTTGGAGATAGTAAAGATGGCATCTCTCCAGGAAGTAAAATAGATCGCCTGGGTTCCGTATACACCCCATCCCCAGCCGTTAAATCCGCCGGGAATAAACTTGCCAAAGGTGGATTCTACTCCGGCAATGGCCGGCAGCATTTTCCAATCCAGGTTATAGGTTTCAGCAGCATCAATAAAATCCTGGGCGTGATATTGTAGGGGAGAATCATATTTGGCCAGATAATCGGAAAGGATGGCAGCCCTCTGGTCCAGCTTCCTGGCCTCGATTACCTCCAGGGAATTCTCCACTGCCAATTTTTCCGCCTGGACCTTTTCTGTAAGAGAAAAGGGGGAGAAATTCAGCAGCAGGATACTCAGAAGAAAAATTGTAATTTTCTTTTTCATATGACCTTGTCAAAAATTGCTCATTCGCAATTTTTGCAAGCGATCTCCTTCGTTCTGCATTGCAGAACTCAGTCCGATTAAAAAAGAACCTGTACCAAAGGGTACAGGTCTTAAGTCCGATAGTATAGCAGAAATGGAAGATAATGTCAAACGCATTCACCTTCGAGGTGGAACTAGCGGAGTTCTTCCATGAAGGTATTAACACCCCTGGCCCACACTCCGCCTCTGGTCAGGGACGGAGGGGTATATTTGGCCATAATTTGAGTCGGATTTTTTAAGCCCTGGTTTAGGTAGTCTTCCCTTAAAGCCCTCCCAACCCGTTCAATGGCTTCTTCCCAGGAATTGAATTTTACTACCAAATTGCCATATATTCCGTAACCGAAAGGGTTAAAGGAGTTTTTGATGACCTTTTTGCCGCCGTTTGATTCCTGCATGGCAATGGCCGGGAGCAACCTGTAATCCAGTTTGTATTTGTCAGCTACCTGAATAAATGTCCTGCTTTGGTCGCTAAGGGGGGCCTTATGGCCTTCGAAAAAATTCTCAATTATCTTAGCCCGGCCGTCAGCCGGCTGGATCTCATCCGAAATGGAATTAGTAGATTCGGGCAGGGCGGCATATAGTTGAAAGTTTTGAGTAGTCGGTTTGACTAATTTGAGGTTAGATAAAAACAAGCTGAAGGTAATAGCGAATATTAGGGCGGTAGTGGCTGTAGAAAACCAGGCAGCCACAAACCATATGCTGGTGAGGGGTTTTACAGTGTCCATCTGCTTGAAAAAACCTGCAATGACAGTAACACTAAAAATTAGCTTTTGTCAACAGTCTGAGGCTAATTTAGTTTAAACTAAGGTTTAAGCTGGATTTTATTCTATTCTGCGTTTCTCAATCTTTCCTTTAATATCCTTATTTATTGCCTCACCAAGTTTCGGATCGGCGTTCCTGATATTCTCAAGCATAGCATCAATTATTTTTTGGTATTTTGGTTGAATAAACGGATTGGGATGTCCAGGATGTCTCGTCTCTGGATCCAAAAACTCAACGAAAATTGGGTGGTATGGATTAAGGTTGGCCCAGAAGTCTTTCACTTCTTTAGGATGATCCCGGCAATGAAGAACTGATGAGTTACATAAATTGGAAATAAATTGCTCACCTTGTCCTATAAAAATGGCTGTTTCAGCTGTTTGGTTTATTCTTTTAAAAGGGAATGATAAAGGATCCTGAAAAATCCTGTCATATTCTTCTCGCGCTACTTCTATAGAATCCTTGGGTACTTTAATTTTTTTGAGTCCAAAATAGACTCCGACACCTATTGCTAATGCGGTACCAAAAGCAACTCTTGGGTGTTGTTTGATAATACCAAAAATATTGGCATAAACGCGGTCACTTACGGCAGGATGGGGGTTGTTTTTAAGACTATCAAATACCTCCCTTATTTCTCCCTTTTCAAAAGCCTCATCAACTACTCCATTTGCATCCTTATGTTCATGACCTTTCCTTAACCGTTCCAGCATGGAAAGAAATTATACCTCATTTTTAGAATTAATCCAGTTCTAAAATGGCCTGGGCTAAGTCCTTGGGTTCGTGGCGGAAGAGGTGTTCCCGGATATGGTAGACAGCCAAAGGCTTGGTCATAATCTGCAGATTAGGAGCCATTTTCCTGCAAATTTCCGAGTCTAACTTAACTGCTGTCTGTTTATCCTTTTTGTATACCTTTAATACTTCCGCATCCAGATTATTGGCATTGGCAATCAGGTGGTTGATCCGGTCGCTGCTGCCCAAATAAAGGCTGAAGGCCTTCAGGTAATCGGAGGCCTTAAAAAAATCCGTCTCCCCGACTTTGGACATTAAGTTCAGGATCAAAACTACAGTGGCCTTTGAAGACAGTATGGCTTCCTTGATTCCGTTTACTAAAAGGTGCGGCAGAATACTGGTATATAAGTCACCGGCTGAAAAGATAATTTTATCAGCTTCTGAAATGGCAGTAATGGCTTCCGGGTTGGGATCGGCATTGGTTTCAAAATAAATCCGGTCAATTTTTTCCCTGGAATTGTAATCCTTACTCTGGCCCCGCAGGTCTATATTGGATTCCCCTTCCACTTCTTTACCGCCGGAGAGTTTGGCAATTAAATTAAGTTCGGAAATGCTGACCGGCAGGACCCGGCCCCTGATCCTAAAAAGCAGCCTTTCGGCATCCGTGCCCCGGTCCGGACCTTTATAAATATGTTCCAGCCGGGCCGCAATCAGGTTGCCTAAAGAATGGTCTTTGAAAGGGCCGTCAACGTTCTGCAAGCGGTCGTCGAATAGTTTTTGGGCTACTTGTCTCTGTTTGGGGTCTTCCATTAATGCCAAAAGGCATTGCCTGATATCTCCCGGGGGTAAAACCCCGAGTTCAGTTCTGAGTCTGCCGGATGAACCCCCTGAATCCCATGTACCTACGATAGCACTGATGAGTTCCGGCTGGTTAAGTTCAACTAAGCCCCTTAAAAGTGAAAAGTGGCCGGTTCCGCCGCCAAAGGTTACTATCTTTTGTTGAAAGGGATATTTCCTGCCGTTTGCCATTTAGTGGATATTATAACATCCGGGATGGTAAAATGGGTTAATTCAATGCCGAAGTGACGGAATGGCAGACGTGCAGCCCTCAGAAGGCTGTGAGCGCAAGCTCGTGGAGGTTCGACTCCTCTCTTCGGCACTAACTTTTAGATAAAGGACAGGTGCCAAGCTAATCCACCTGGAAGGTGGAAAAAGGTGGGAAGCCAATTTTTTTTGGGGGTTGACTTAGGAGCTGTATTTCTATAGATTACGCGGGTGTATGGACTGCCCTAATCCTAAAAACTTCCGGGATTATATCTACCAGAGCTTGCTTGATCTTGCTACAGAAGAGGGCATTAATGCCTCCGGCAGGGACGAGATTTACGGCTGCATTTTTGGCAGGGACAGTGCTTTAACGATCTTAAAAATCCTAAGGGTTCACAAAAAACTGCCTTCAGATGAGCTGCTTCAAGTTTGCAGAAGGGCCCTCCTGACTCTGTGTACCCTGCAGGGAAAAGAAGTAAATATAGAAAGCGGCGAAGAGCCCGGCAAATTTATCCATGAATTCCGCAAGGAAAAATTTGAACATCTAACATCCCTTTCCAAACCCTGGTATCTTTACCCGGACGGTATTTTAAGAAACTATGATTCCATTGACTCAACAGCTTTGGTTTTAATTGCCCTGTATAGATATTGGGAAGCTACCTTAGATAGCCAGTTTTTAATTACTGTTTTACCCCATGTTGAGATGGGTTTAAACTGGATTATTACTTTCGGCGATAAAGATAAGGACGGATTGCTGGATTATGCTCTGCATGTTGAACGTAAGCATGGTGGCCTGGCAGTTCAATCCTGGACAGATTCACATGAGTCCTTAAGAGGTGCAGACGGGTTATTTCCGGCTTATCCGATTGCCCCGGTAGAGGCCCAAAGCTATGCCTGGCTGTCCATGCGATTATGGTCCCGCTTTTATGAGGATCAGTCCCACACTTTTGCCCATAAATTATCCGCCCAAGCAAAATACATGAAAAAAGCCTTTAATAAACTATTTTTCTTTCAGGATGGTAAGTTTTACTATGCCGGGCAGGCCGTGGATGGAAAAAGAAATTTAATCAAGACGGTTACCGGCAATCCCCTGATTTGTTTGTGGGCAGCTGATTTCGTGGGTAAAAGGGCAAAATGCATTATCGATGAAGGATATATTGAAAGTCTAGCGGAAAGGGCTTTCCAGTCAGATTTGTTTGATCCGGAAGCCGGCATCAGAACCATGAGTAGGTTATCTCCTACTTTTAACCCCCGGTCTGATTCGTACCATAACGGCAGCTTCTGGCCGGTATTAAATGGTTTAGCCACCGAAGGTTTGGAGAATTTCGGCTTTGAAGAAAAAGTTCATTTACTGAAGGAAGCTTCCCTGAAACCCATATATCATTTTAACTCCCCCATTGAACTGTATATGAGGGATGAAGCAGGCAATTTTCTGGAATATCTTTCTGGCACCGGCCAGGCAGGCTGCCGGGTACAAGCCTGGTCTGCAGCCTCAGCTTTGGATTGGCTGACCTAAAATCTTGTTACAAAAATCTTACCGGATTAAGCCACCCCTCTTATTCTGAATTGGTATAATCCGAAACAAATGAAAATCCTACAGATAGCACCAGCCTGGGTAGATACCCCGCCTAAAGATTACGGAGGAACGGAATGGGTTATTGCCAATTTAGTTAAAGGCTTGGCAGAACTGGAGCTGGATGTCACCTTGTTTGCCACTAAGGCTTCCGAAGCGGATGCCAGGATTGAATACCTTTTTGAAAAAGGGTTGCTGTCTCAAGACATATCCTGGACTGCCGGCCTGGCGGCTTTTTTACATTTTCATGAAGCCTTTAAGCAGGCTGACAGGTTTGACATAGTCCATGCCCATCTCTCTTCTGAGACAGACCTTATAACCCTCCCTTTCTTGGCTGACCTGACTGAGAAAGGCATACCTAACTTAGTAACTATTCACTCGCCCTGGCCTTTTGATTATTCTTCAGGCATGGATAAGCTATTCTTAAATCTTTATGCAGATAAGATTTTGGCAGTAAACATTTCCTCCTATATGCAGAAAGCTTTGCCGGACGGGTTTCGGGACGGCGGTTTTGTTTATAACAGTGTTGATCCCAGCAAGATGGAATTTAATAGTAAAAGCGGCAATTATTTAACCTGGCTGGGCAGGATTATACCGGAAAAAGGTACAGCCGAGGCTATCAGGATTGCCAGGATGGCCGGTGAGCAGTTAATTTTTGGCGGCATAGTTGACCAGTATAACCCAAAATCCGTTAAATACTGGAAAGAAGCAGTAAAGCCGCAAATTGACGGCAAACAGATTAAATACTTAGGCCCGGCAGATTTGAAGCTGAAAAATAAATTAATGGGCGGGGCTAAAGCCTTCTTAAACCCCATTACCTGGGAAGAGCCTTTTGGAATGGTAATTGTGGAATCATTGTCTTGCGGAACACCTATAATCAGCTATAAAAGAGGGGCCATGGCGGAACTTGTCAAAGACGGCAAAACAGGATTCCTGGTAAAAAGCCGGTCAGAAATGAAGGGTGTTATAAAAAGAGTTTCGGAGATTGACCGGGGTGCCTGTCGGGAGGATGCAGAAAGACGTTTTTCACCCACTACTGCCGCTTTAAGGTATGCAAGCTTATATAAGCAGGAGATTCAGCTTCATAGAAATCTTATTAGGGAAGATTTTATTATGCCCACTATCAGACCGGAAGATATTTTCATAGGACGGGGCCCTAAGAACATTCTATCCCCTGTTTCAGATTGATATACATTCCTTAAATTGATAGAATTACCCAATAACAAGCCGGGATGCTGGAATGGTAGACAGGCACGCTTGAGGTGCGTGTGCCAGAAATGGCGTGGAGGTTCAACTCCTCTTCCCGGCACCAAGTTTACCTCTATTGAGGTAGTTGTATCCCATTTTTGACGGCAAGCGCTGAGACCATATAGACAAAATCCCTTATGCGGGCTGAGAAGCTTAAACTGCGGTTGTTGCAAACGAGCGAGCCATTCCCGTCCTCAATCATTTTTGGGCTGGAAAGTACAACTCCGAAGTTTGTTACCCTAACTTCCCGGCACATATAGCCGTCATTTGCTAATTCATCTGTAAGTTTACTCGGACAACCTTCACATTGTGGTTCCTGTCCCGGTGCAACAACTAACCGCTCCATATATCTTGAATTTAGAATATTTTAATTCGGAAGTCAATGGGTGTAATTTGATCGGCGGAATAAATATTCTGGAAACAGGTGAAGAAATCAAATAATTCCCTTGGTTATCTTTCAACCCCCTTTTTGACAAATAGCTGACGATCGTTAGATTTTTGTCAAATGAATTTGGGAAGTTACTTTACACTTCCGATGTGGTAAGTTAATATATGTATAATGAACAGGACAGAGGCTAACAGAGTATCTATTGATGCAAGTTATTATGGTGTTGATATTACATTCGAAAGAATCCATGTTTTGAACGCAGCCCATCATACCCGGGAAACTATCCGTAAACAGCAAGGAGATGAAATGCAATATTTTCTGCGAAGACAGCAAAAGCTGGAAGGCTTCATCGATAGGCATAACCTGAAAAAAATTCCCCGCCTTTCTTCCCTTGTAAAACGGGTCAGGAGAGGATATGACGGAATCGATTCAGGCACTCTTTCTTGTTGGGGGCGTGCACTGAGAAAATACGGCTGATTTGTCGAATCGCTTCCCAGGTGGAGAATGGGATTATCCCCGGTAGCGGCTATCTATCTCTTCCATAATTTCCCAGGCCAAGTATTTTTGTCCCATCTCCTCCAAATCTCTAAATCTGGTTCTGGTAATTCGATATACTCCGGAAATCAGAAAGTCTGTTTCAAAGATGGTCCTCTTAAATTCAAAAGTCCTGATGCCTTTTGTGTCTCTCAAGCCTTCCAATACACGCGCTAGGGAATAACTGCGGCGCAGAGCATTCGCTGCTGTGCATACTTCCGGTCCATATCCTGTTATTTTTTCCATAATTTGGAAATATAGTATATTTCCAAACTCCCCTGAGGTCAAGCTGAATTTTCCACAATTGCAATTTCTGCTGTTGAAGAAAAGGTGTAAAGCTATATCACCCTCCGGGTGTAAAGCTGGGATAACCAAGAAAAACCTAGGTGTAGCTACAAATCCCCCTCAGGTGGGATTGGGGTTACGTATTTTTCTGCCCTATTGTAACTCTTAAGTATCAGAAAAAGCCAGATTATTTTGAGGCCGGTGATTTATGGGGAAGGAACTTTTCTGCCGCAATGACAAACAGGAAAAGAGCGTATATAATTAGCTCACGGAGTTGTAGCTCAGCACAAGGGGGCACTTAGCTCAGTTGGTAGAGCGCTACATTTACACTGTAGATGTCGGGGGTTCAAGTCCCTCAGTGCCCACTATTATTTATGTATCTTGAAGAAGCTATTAACAAAAGACAGGCTGTCAGGGAATATCTGGAAAAAGATATTCCTGATGATTCAATTACAAAAATTCTGGAGTTAGCTAATCTTTCCCCGTCAGCGGGTAACCTGCAGGCCAGAAGAGTAATTATAGTAAAAGATTTAGGCTTAAGGGAAAAACTTAAGGCTACCTGCAGCGGTTTAGGCAGGTTTTCCATTGCCCCGCCGGTTATTCTGGTAATTTGCTCAGTCCCGGAAGAATCAGCCGTAAAATATGGAGACAGAGGTAGGAATCTCTATGCCCTGCAGGATGCTACCATTTTTGCCTCTTACATTCAGCTTTGTGCAGTATCCCTGGGATTAGCTTGCTGCTGGGTGGGTTCTTTTAATGAAAAGGAAGTTTCAGAAATACTTAGCTTACCGGAAAATATAATCCCTGTTGCCTTAATCCCGGTGGGTTATACCGAAGAAGAGCCCAGGCCAAAATCCAGGAAAGCTTTGCATGATATAATTCTTTGATATATGTGTGGAATTTTTGGTTATTCCGGGCCGAAAAATGCTCCGGAGATTATTTTGGAAGGTCTAAAAAGATTGGAATACCGGGGTTATGATTCCTGGGGAATTGCATTGGTGGCAGACCAGATTAAGCTGGAGAAAAAAATAGGCGCAATCGGTGATTTAACTACCCTGAACTCCGAACTCACAACTAATAACTCCCATACCGGAATTGGCCACACCCGCTGGGCCACTCATGGCGGCATCTCGGAAATCAATGCCCATCCCCACTTCTCTACTGATAAAAGCTTTTGCCTGGCCCAAAACGGCATTGTAGAAAATTACCAAAAACTTAAGGCAGATTTAACAAAAAAGGGCTATAAATTTGAGTCAGAAACAGATACGGAAGTAATTGTTAGGTTGATAGAAGATAAATTAGTTCACCTGGAAGGGGTCAAAGCCCACCTTCCAGGTGGTGAGAGATTGAAAGAGGCTGTCAGGGCTGCTTTTTTAGAACTGGAAGGCAGAAATACCATTATTCTTTTGACAAAAGACGGCCGGATTATAGCTGCCAGGAATGGCTCCCCTTTGGTGATTGGGATGAATGACGGCGAAGTGTTTCTGTCATCTGATACTTTATCTTTTGCTCCTTTTGTCAAAGAGGTAGTAGTTTTGGATAACGGCCAGATGGTCAATTTCGATGGGAAGCTTAATCTTATGGATATCAAATCCAACAAGCAGCTACCATACAAACCGGAAAAAATAGATTTTCAAAGCAGCAAGGTAGATAAGGAAGGCTATGAGCATTTTATGCTCAAAGAAATTCACGAAAGCCCTTATGTGATTAACCAGATAATAAACCATGACGGTAAATCATACGGTGACTTTGTTCAGAAGCTTAAAAAAGCCAAGAATATCTACACCATTGGTTCAGGTACAGCGGGTATTGCTGCTTCCCAGATAGCCTTTTATCTGCGGGTTTTTGGTAAACTGCGGGCCCAAAGCGTGATCGGGGCAGATATTTATGAATATTTTGACCTATTAACCAAAGATGATTTAATGATTGCCCCTTCCCAATCCGGTGAAACAGCCGATGTTTTGGAAGTTTTGGAAATTGCCAAGAAAAAAGGAGTCAAAATAGCCTCATATGTAAATATGCCGGGATCAACCATGAGCCGGATTTCGGATTTTAGCTTCCCGGCCCATGCCGGACCGGAGATTTGCGTGATGTCTACCAAGGTTTTCACCTCCCAAATAGCCTGGGGGTATCTGCTTTCTAAAATTGTTCAGGGTAAGACAGCGGAGGGAGAGAGAAACTTAAAAGCTTTAGCAGAAGAGATAGAAAACTATCTTAATACCGGTGAAAACCATGAAATCTTAAGAAAACTAGCCGAAGTTATGGCTAAACAAAAAGATATATTCCTGCTGGGCAAATATCAGAATTTTAATATAGTCAAAGAAGGGATGGTTAAAATTATAGAAGGTTCATACATTCATGCGCATGGGATTCCGGCCGGAGATTTGAAGCATTATGCCATTACTTTAATGGAGAAAGGGGTGCCGGTGGTGGTAGCTGTGAGTGAAGATGTAGCTAAGTTAGATGTGATAAATGCCATAAATCAGGTGAAGGCCAGAGGGGCTACAGTGATTGGTATTTCCCCTACTTCTCTGACTGGTTTTGATTATTATATTCCGGTGCCTGAAACGAAAGAAACCTCAGCTATTATGAATATCATTCCCCTGCAGCTTTTAGCCTATTATATGGCTGTAGAGCTAAAGCATAATGTGGACAAACCGCGCAACATTGCCAAAAGTGTTACAGTGAAGTGACGTTTTGCGTCATCCTGAGGAGCCATGAAGGCGATGAAGGATCTATATCATGGAAAGCATTGCAAAAATTTTTTATATGCTGGCTGCTATATTTTTAATTTTAGGCTTAGTTGCCAATATCATGCCTAAATTCCCCAGGATTCCGGGGGATATTTACCTTGACAGACCGGGAATCAAAATTTATATCCCTTTTACCTCAGCCATCATAGCTTCTGTGATCCTGACCCTGATTTTAAACTTCTTTAGGAAGTGACATAAAGTTTCACTCATGGTAAAATCTTCTTGCACATTAAAATATCGGTTTTTGAGTATGGGCAAGGCGCTTAACCAATGTTACAATAGATAAGTGTCAAAGCTAAAATATACAAAAGAGGTATTAGAGAAAGCGGTAAAAAGTAATGTCTCAATGTTGGGAGTGATGCGGACACTGGGAGCATCTATGACGTCAGGTGCCCTAAGAACGTATTTGATTGGTAGAATTAAATATTATGGTATAGATAATTCTCATTTTTTAGGGCAAGCCTGGAATCATGGTAAAAACCATGTCGGTGGGTCAGCTAAAAAGACACCACAACAGATATTAATCGTTCAGATTAATGGTGTAAGAGCAAGGGGTAAATTACTAAAAAGAGCACTTTTAGAAATAGGCAGAGAGTATAAATGTAATGCATGTCGATTGTCGAAATGGAGAAATAGGGGGATACGATTAGAGGTAGAGCATATTAATAGTAATCCATTAGATAATAGAGCTGAGAATTTGTGTTTCTTGTGTCCTAATTGCCATTCTCAAACAGAAAATTATTGTAAAATGCCACAGTAGCCAAGTTGGTCACGGCGGAAGTCTGAAGAACTTTTTATCCGGGTTCGATTCCTGGCTGTGGCACTCTATAGTTATAGATAAATTTAGTGTTTGCGGGAGTAGTTCAGCTAGTAGAACGCCTGATTGCCAATTAGGAGGTCGCGGGCGCGCACCCCGTCTCCCGCTCCAGGCTCATCCGGGTTTAAATATGCTTAAAAGATTTTGGAATTTAAAGGCATTCATACTGGCACTTTTAATGACTATTAGTTTCACTTTCTTTCTGGGAATCTTTTGGAGAACACCCACCAGAATTACCGTTCACAATGAGAAAAGTTGGTACTATATTAACCGTGGACATCCTATTGCCTGGGCCGGAGCTGCTAAGCCTTCATCCCGGGTTGATTTTCCCATTGTTAAAGCTCCTTTCCTGACCAGACGAATAGACGGAGACAGTTTTAACAAAATTATTGATTTGCGGATATTCTTACCCCTGTTTTTGGGTCTCTTTTTAATTTCTTATCCGATTGCTTTTGTGTGGTCCAAGGCAGCCGAGGAAAATAAAGCCTTAAATATTATTTTTATACCGGGATATATTTTCTTTATTGCGGCAGCCTTTTTCTTTTACTTCCTTTGGTTTCCCCGCATTTGAAATACAAAAAATCCGGCCCGTTAAAAGAGCCGGATTTTGTAAATAATTACCATCAGACTTCAGTACCCCTTGTCAAAAATTGTCATTTAGACAATTTTTGCAAGCGATCTCCCTTGCAAAAAACAATTCTTATTATTTTAATTGTTTTTTGCTTCAGTCCGATTACTTTTTCTTCCCGAGCATTGTGTAGGCAGCCCAAACCCCAGCCAGACCAACTACTATGTAAACGACCTTGGTAAGAAGTGAACCCGCCCCTAAGATCATCTCAACTACATTTAAGTTTAAGAGTCCGACCAATCCCCAGTTAATAGCACCAATCACCACTATCCATCCCACTAAAGCTTTAATATCCATTTGTACAAATCACCCCCTTTTAGAGAAGACTCTAATACCATTGTTGTCATAAATTTTTTAAGGTGTCAATACCTGTTATATAAGGTATAATATGCAGGTAGTCGTGATTGGGGGTGATTGTTTTGGACAAACCAATCGGTAAAGTTGTGCACTTCTATGATAAATTAGGAGTGGCTATTATTGATCTTTCTTCCGGTGGGATCAAGGTGGGGCAAGAAGTCAGGTTTAAGAGGGGTGACGGAGAATTCACTCAAAAGGTGGAAAGTTTGCAGGTAGATCATGAGAGTGTGGATTCGGTCAAAAAGGGAGATTCTTTCGGTCTAAAGGTTGATAAAGCCACAAAGCCAGGTACAGAAGTTTACCTGGTTTAAGACTTGATTAATTCGAACTTATTATATACACTGAAAATAGTGGTAAATAAAAGTTCGGTTAGGTTTGGTAATAGGGATAAATTTAGGCAGTGTATAGAACTTAGGAAACAAGGGTTAAGTTATACGGAAATTAGGCAAGTTGTGCCGGTTGCCAAATCTACGCTTCAAAATTGGTTAGTTTTAGCTGGGTTAACTCTCACTCATAAACATTTACAAATACAGTTACAAAAAAGACTAGAGAAGAAACAGGCTGCAACAGAAGCATCAAAAGTTACCAGAGCTAAAAAGGCTGATCAGGAAATACACAGATTCATTCAGGAATATAAGAGATTCTTAAATGACCCATTTTTTGTAGCTGGAATTATACTATATGTGGCAGAAGGCTCAAAGGGTGATTGCAAATTATCTAACTCCGATTATAGAGTAATTCTAATGTTTGTAATCTTCATGGAAAAATATTTTCTGCTGGATCGGATGAAAAACATGCGATTTAGAATGTATATTCATGAAGTTAGAAGTTATGATCTCAAGAAAATAAGAGGTTTTTGGTCGAAGAAACTTAATATAGATGCAGCTGGAATTGCTTTATCCTGGAAGAAGAATATAGTTGCTAAGAGAAGAGAAAATGCAGATTATGTAGGTCAGTTATCAGTTTCTATTTTTGGTGTTCCATATCTGGGTAGAAAAATACAGTTTCTTTCAAGTATAATACTCAAGAAATATTGCCGGGTCGTCTAATGGTAGGACCTCTGTCTTTGGAACAGATGATTTCTAGGTTCGAGTCCTAGCCCGGCAGCTCGTCTTTGGTTTTTTGGTAGTTTTTGATTGCTTCAAAGATCAATTGGA
>CAZKCV010000009.1:0-46773 GCA_964551605.1 uncultured Gammaproteobacteria bacterium
TTTGCCTTCCGAAAGGAGGGAGGTTTATTGGTGTAACCTAACTTAAAAAGGTTTAACCAATTCAAGCCTCCCGAATGGGAGGTTTTTTTATGGAAAAAGAAAGGAGGTGAGAAATATGTCACCAGAAATAAGAATAAATGGAAAACTAGTTGCTAACGTTCCTGATGAAACAGGTATGCATCAAACACTTGAGAGCAAACCACTATATGTCAATGTTGATGATATAGATGCTTATGCTAAAAGGCAGAGGATCATATTGGAAGCAAAAGAAATTGGTGGAAGACGAGAATTAGGGTTGACCCACGAGGGCGTTGGGAACAGCAGTAATCGCAGAGGAGATAAAAAATCTCCGGAATTGGACGTAAAGCTTTTGGACAGACCGATTCGTGTCACTTATAGCAGATGGCATTCTGATCAGTATGGAAATGCGTGGAGAGATAAAAGACAAACACAACATAATCCTAAATGGATTAGAAGTCATGTACAAAGGTAATTTTAAGTAGCGGTTGGATTAAGTTACTCTCGCTTGTCCAACCGCAAAAGGAAAATATATTTGATACTTTGAAAGGAGGTGTTTAATATGGCAGTAGCAACTGCAGAAAGATTAAGAAATCCCGTTAATATCGGGCCTATTTTAAATAGCATACGTGGACTAGTTAGACTTGATAGAGATCAGACTCAAGCGGTGCAATCCTGGGCTACTATCTGGGAAACTAGCATCCCACATTCCGTAGTTTTGACTACAACAGGACAGTGTCTCAAACATCAGACTGCTTTACTATTTCCTGTTAGTCCAAAACAAAACGATGGAGTAAGATTATGGAGAGAACAGACAAAAAAGGACTTAGTTGACCATTTTAATCAAACACCTCGCAGTAAAGAAGTATATAGGAGACTACGTGAAGCTCATATGATTATGCCTTTTGATCTATCAGATATTGATATGAAAGAGACTGTGAGCGATAAATGGCAAAGACTGAGCGATAATATTAGAATGGGTAGAGATAGATTATTAAAAGCTATCAAGCATTAAATTGAGAAAGCCAAAAATGAAAACTAAGTCTTTATATCTTGATGATTCGTATCTTAACGAGATGGATGCAGAGGTGCTGGAAGTTCTACCGGAAGGTGAGAATGCATACCGCATAGTATTGAATCAAACGGTTTTTTATCCCATGGGCGGCGGACAGGCCACTGACCAGGGGCAACTGCAAGGAAACAGCTGGTCCGGTGAGGTTTACCAGGTGATCAACCGGGATGGCGAAATCTGGCATTTTGCCAAAGCTGCCGAAGCCCCTACTGTGGGTATGAAAGTACATGGCACTATTAACTGGGACAGAAGGTATAAAAATATGAAACTGCATTCAGCCGGCCATATTATTGATTTTGCCATGTTTTTATTAGGCTTTTCCCCGAAAACCTTAGTGCCTTTAAAAGCTGAACATAATAAAAATCCGCATATTGTTTATCAGGGTGTAATTTCAGAAGACATTGCACAAAACTTAGAAGATAAAGCCAATGAATTAGTAGAGAAAAACTTACAATTTAGCTGGTATTTTCAGCCTTTAGAAGATTTACAGAAAGAGGCGATCTATCTAATACCAGGCCTACCAACAAATGAACAAGTTCTTTCCTCCGGAAATAAACCTTTAAGAACTTTAAAACTGGAAGGAGTAGGTGCAGTAGCAGATGGCGGAACCCAGGTTAGAACTACAAGTGAGGTAGGAAGAATAAAAATCGAATCAGTGGAAAAGGAAGATAATCTCACAATTGTAAGATATTCACTAAAAATTTGACAAAGGTGTGTTAGTGTTATATAGTGCTATATAATGTCCAAATTAATGGCTACTGATTTAAAAAGAGTTGAAAGTTTAGTCGTCCTCCTTATAGCGCTCCTTTTAGGAGCATTCTTGGGAGGTCTTTTTAGATTCTAAAAATCTAAAACAGAAAGGAATTAAGCCTCCCAAAAACGGGAGGTTTTTTTGTGATAAAAAAATGAAAGGAGATAAATAGAAATGCCAAGACTAGAAGACGAACCAACTCATTCAAGAATATATAGTAATGTTGATAATGGTGCTCTAAGACCAAAGTTTGCTGGAGTAACTGATGAGAATTATTTTGATTCCGAAAAACAAATTTATATACCAATAGAGGAAATGCCTACTAGTGGTCAAACGCAGTAAATCAGAATTATACACTGATATCTTTAACCTTTAATTGTAATTTCTCATTACCATTATATGTATCCTGTTCCAAACTATATGCCAGATTTATTGTTTGCCCAGGTTTCAACATACTGGCCCACTCACCCATGCCAAAGGCAATAAAATCCAGACCATCCACTCTGCCTTTTAAATGCTTGCCTTCCCCAACTGTCCTTAGATCTGAAGCTCTCATACTTTTGGTGGCAAAAATAGGCCTTCTGTTAGCCATGCCAAAGGGCTCAAATTTTTCAAGTTCAGAAACTAAACCCTTAGTCAATTGTTTACTGTCTACCTCAGCATCAATTTCCAAAAACCTCTCCTCTTCCGGCAAAACTATCACCTGCTCTTCTATTCTTTTCTTAAAAACTTCTATGTGTTTGCTATATAGAGAAAATCCTGCCGCACCCGGGTGACCCCCGATATCAATTAAAAGATCGGCATGTTCCCTGATCAGCTCCACAATATTTATCCCGTCTATGGAACGGGCTGAGCCTTTAGAGACTTCCTCACCTATGGATATGGCAATTGCCGGACGACAGTATTCATCTGTCACCTTGCCTGCCACCAAACCAATGATTCCGGCAGACCATTCTTTACTGGCTAAGACATGAATTTTTTGCTGATCATCCAAAAGCAACTTTGCTTGCTCCAGCGCTTCCATAGTCATTTTCTGGCGGGTGGAGTTTGTCTCACACAACAACCTGGACAATCTCTTTGCTTTTTGTGGATCTTTTGTACAAAGCAGCCTTAATGAATCTATGGCATGCTCCAATCTGCCCATAGCGTTTAACCGCGGACCAATCAGAAAGCCGATTTCAAAAGAGCCAATATCTTTTGTATTAATCCCGCATTCATTAACTAATGATAATATCCCCAGGTTAGCAGTTTTTCTTAAAACTGCCAGCCCCTCTACTACGAACGCTCTGCCTAATCCGGTCAGCGGTAGTAAATCACAAACCGTAGCAATAGCTGCAAACTGCAAAAGCTCTATAGATAAATCCCTTTTTATCAGATCTTTCACTAAACACCAGGCCACTGCTGCCCCGCACATTTTAGTAGAATGTACAATTTCAAAAGCCTCCAGCTTTTCCTTGCCGGGAACATGATGGTCAGTAATAATTAAGTCCAGCCCAATTTCTTTAGCAAACTTTGCCTGCTCAACTGCTACAATCCCATTATCAACTGTAATAACTACAGCTGCTCCCGAATCCCTGGCAAATTCTAAACCCGCCTTAGATAGTCCATAGCCTTCCCTTTCCCGGTGTGGAATATATGGTAATACCTTTGCCCCAAGTGAAGTTAGCGCTTTATATAAAATTGCACTGGCGCAAATTCCATCTACATCATAATCACCAAAAACCACTATTAATTCCTCTTTCTCTATAGCTTGTAAGATCCTTTTCGTGGCTTTTGGTACTCCGTGAATCTTTAAATCGCTGGTAAAATCGGAGATTCTAGAGTGAAAGAATTGTTCTTTATCTTTTACAGTTAGAGTTCCGCGATTGATTAATAGCTGTTCAACTAAATTATCGGATTTCTTTGGTAATATCTTCCACTTCATTTTTTCCACCTCCGAGGTGTAATTGCATTCTTCACCTCGGAGGTGTATTGATAGAACAAATTGTACCACATACGACCATAGGTGTAGAATTAAGTTTATGAAGTATCAATTACCTTTTGAGGTAAAAAATATTTTAGATAAATTTCAAAATGCTAACTTCCAAATATTTATAGTGGGAGGAGCAGTGCGTGATCTTTTAATGAAAAAGCCGATAACTGATTGGGATTTTACTACTGATGCCAAGCCGGAAGAAATCCTGAAAATTTTTCCGGAAGGTTTTTATGACAATAAATTCGGCACAGTTGGGGTTCCAGCAAAAAACACCTCGGGGGTGGGCTTTGACTCCCCCGAGGTGAATGTGTATGAAATCACTACTATGCGCAGGGAGGGTTTATACAAAGACTTTCGTCATCCTACTGAAGTAGGTTGGACCAATAAAATTGAGGAGGACCTGGCCAGGAGAGACTTTACAATCAATGCACTGGCTATGTCAGCAACCGGTGAAATTATAGATCCATACCAAGGCCAAAATGACCTCAAAGATAAAATTATCCGGGCCGTTGGAAATCCCAATAACAGATTCCAGGAAGATGCCTTACGTTTAATAAGAGCTATCAGAATAGCTAGCCAGCTGCAGTTTGAAATTGAAGAAGAGACTTCCCAAGCTATTAGAAAAAATGCTCATCTTATTAAAGAAATTGCTAATGAACGAGTCCGGGAAGAATTGTTTAAAATTCTGGCCTCAGAGAATCCATATGAGGGAATTGCTAAACTTAGGGAAGCAGGAATATTGCAAATTATCCTACCGGAGTTGGAAGCCTGTTTTGGTATTGTCCAGGAAGGGCCAAAACATGCCCGTGTTTATGATATCGGGGAACATACCTTGCTGAGCTTAAAGCATACCCCCTCTAGTGATCCGTTAGTCAGGTTTGCTGCACTTCTACATGATATTGGCAAAGTAAACACCATTAAAACCGCTCCCGACGGAAATGTCACTTTCTATAACCATGATGTAGAAGGGGGTAAATTAGCCTTAAGAATTGCCAAAAGGTTTAACCTGTCAAAAAAACAGACTGATAAATTTTACCGCCTAATCCGCTGGCACCTTTTTACGGTTGATGAAAACCAAACCGACTCTGCCATCAGAAGATTTATTAAAAATGTCGGGCAGGAGAATATAGAAGACATGATGGCACTTCGGATTGGAGACAGGTTAGGCGGTGGCACCCAGCGGGCGGTTTCCTGGAGGATGGAAAAATTTGAAGAAAGAATTAAAGATGTCCTTAAAAAACCTTTCTCTGTTATGGATCTAAAAGTGAACGGGAAAGATGTCATGGAAACCTTAAAAATTAAACCCGGCCCAAAGGTCGGTGAGATCCTAAATAAACTTTTTGAAGAAGTGCTGGAAGATAATTCCAAAAATAATCATGAGTTCCTTTTAGGTAGAATTAAAAATCTAGAATAACACGCCAATCAAAGCTTATCTCCTGCTGCCTATTACTGCTATCCTCAAAGTGTTTTGCGGCGTAAAGGCCAAATTCATACTATTAATCTTAGCGCCTCTATTTTGCATCTCTGTATCAAGTACGGACCTAAAGGCATTGTTAATATTTTCACCCTCAACATATGGCGCTAGAAAACTCCTTGGTTTTACAACCATAAATAATGTTTCTGGTTGCACTGCAAGATGTGTCGTATTGAGTCTACCTGTCGGCTTACTTTCATTATCGATCACATTTTCAAGACCAAAAGAAGCACTTATACTAACTTTGGGGTTCATGAATCCAACTTTTTTACTAGCTGTTACTGCAGTAGAGACTTCTCCTTTGCCGCCAGTTATTTGGACAGCTAATCTGTCAATTTGAGCAGCCACCCCTTGCTTTTTCATTGCTACTTCAGACTGTGCCACTACCTGTCTCATTGTTTGCTCTAAATCCATAGGAGATAATTCAACAGCGAAGCTTCCTTTATCTTTAAGTTCAGCAGCACTGGATTCTAATAGCTGCAAAAATCCACCGACACCATTTCTTGACTCCATAAAGTGATTTTAGAAGAAGAAGAAGAAGAAGTCAAGAAAGCATTTGATTCTATTGATTTAAATCATTAGAATAGATATAGTGAGGACATGGCACAAGTTTCCAAATATCCTATTTCTAAGGATATAGCCGACAGAATTTTCGATGTTTTTATCAAAACACTTATAAAAATCCGAAGTTTCCAGGACGCTCAAAACCTGGCTGATGATCTATTTTCACCTACTGAAAAAATCATGTTGGCCAAAAGACTTGCTATTGCCTTTCTCCTAATGAAAAATTATCCCTATCGTGAAATTAGTAAACTACTAAGGGTAAGTGTAACCACTATAGCTTCAGTCAATCTCTCATTAAAATACGGCCGTAAAGGCTACATAGTTACACTTGAACGTATTTCTAAAGAAGAACAACTAGAAGGCTTTTTTGCCAGTATTGCCGAAAAATTACTTTCAATTCCAGCTAGCAGCGGAAAAGGCAGCGGCGCCTGGAGATACCTCCGCAATGAAGTTCGAAAATCAAAGGATAAGAAATTACAACGTCCTTTCTAACACTATTATTTCTTTGATATCATGATTTGAATCATTAAAACAATAGCTGCACCAAAGTAAACAAACTGAGCATGGGATTGAGATAAAGCATTAAAATATTAATGACCTAACTTTTCTTCCCACCAGACCAATAATGCTGTGGCATTAAAAATTGAAGAATAAGTTCCGGAAATAATTCCGACCAAAAGCGCCACTACAAACCATCTCAAGCTTTCGCCTCCAAATAAAAGCAGAGCCAGCAATACAAAAACTACTGTCAAAGAAGTATTCAGCGATCTTCCCAGAGTCTGTACTATTGATAAATTGGTTACATCAACAAATTTCCTGCCGATATTTTTGGTTAGGTTTTCCCTAACCCTATCAAAAACCACAATGGTATCATGGACGGAAAAACCTATCACTGTTAAAAGGGCAGTTACAAAAAGCGTATCCACCTCTACCCCTAATACTTTACCTAGTATGGCAAAAGCCCCCACTACCACTAAAATATCATGGATTAAAGCCAAAACTGCAGCAATGCCAAATCTCCAGGAGGAAGCCGGCTTAGGTACTTTTCTAAAGGAAAACGCGATATACAACACAATTACTATAGAGGCTAAGGAAACACCGATCAAAGACTTTTGCCGAAGTTCCGATCCGATAACCGGCCCGACAAACTCTATCCTTCGTTCTTCTACCTTACCAAACTTTTCATTTAAGTTTTCTTTAAGTTTATTAATTTTATTTTGCTCTACCGGTTTCGTCCGGATGATATAAGTATTATCAGCAGAAGTGATGACTTGCCCTACCTCAATTCCTTGTGAGGAAATATCCTCTCGTAGCTTATTTGAATCTATATCTTTTTCAAACTTATATTCCAGCAATGCCCCACCTGTAAAGTCTATTCCTAACTTAAGTCCTGAAGTCAACAGGAAATATAATCCGGGAAGGATAATCGCTGCAGACAAAATAAAATACCAGAATTTATATTTCATTAAGTTCATTATTTTTTCTTACCCGCCTCCTTTAAATCTTTTCTGAATTCTTCCTTTAAGTCTTCAGCCGCTTTCTTTATTTTCTCTTCTATATTATCCACTCTATTATTAAGAAATTGCCAGATCTTATTATGGTCAGCATCCTTCAGATGATAAAGGAAAGCCTTTTTGTCTGCGGGAGATAACTCAGACAATACCGCATCCAAAACAGTATGGTGTAAGCTGGAATCTACTAAACCGGCTAGGTGAATTTTCTGCTCCTCAGTTAGATCCAGCTTATCCAGCTCAATAATTAATGATTCTACTTCAATTAAATGTGAATAAAAGTGTTTCATCTTGTTATGCTTCTCCTTTTATTTTAACCGGACCTAAAGGAATCTTATCCTCCGGGTCATCTATAAAAAAGTAAAGTACCGGGCCTTTTCTCGGACCGGTAGCTAACCCTAACATATCCATCACTTCCGGCGAGCCGCCCAAGTGTTTACCGGTCCATTCGGCCGGACCTGCATCCCCGACAACTGCTACCACTGCCTGCCCGGTTTTGGGATTTACTACCAGCATCTTCCTAAACTTAAAAAAATCCCGATACTTCCGGAAATTTTCGGCAAAACCAGGAGCCAAAAAGGTCTGAACCGCCAGGTAATAACGTTCCCGTTGTTTAGCCTGCTCATTAAATTCTTCCTTAGATGGCACAAAATATCCCCAAGCCCCCAATCCCGGTGCAATCCCCGCCCCGCCATAATTGGCATAATCAGAGGCGGAATCGGCATGGGCATATAAATTATCACCCGGGTATCTATATAAATGCTGCTCGCCTCCGATTAAACCATAGCTTCTGTTAAGACGAATGGAATTTAGTTCCGGTGTAACATTAAGGCCAAAATTTTTGGATAATATCTCAGTAATTTCTTTTTCTTCCGCCGGGGTAAGAGGCCTAACTTCTCCCGGGACTTTTTCGGATAAAACTTGGGCCAATAATACATTTTGGTCATAACCTTTTAAGATACCGTCACGGCTGACAATCAGATTTGGAGAAGGTACCGATTGTTGCGGGCTGGAAAGAAACATTAATCCGCCCAGTGAACCAATGGCCAAATACTTTAAGGAATCGCCATGTTTATCCCAAAAATTATTCTGGATGGTGCTCTGGCGAAGCATCCATTTATTCCTTAAATATTCATAATGCGGTTTTCTGCCGATAAATTTCATTTAATGATTAACCTCAAAAATGTCCTGGTGACCACAATTGCCGTGAACATGGAAACCAAAACCCCGATTGATAAAGTTATAGCAAAACCCTTTATTAAAGAAGTGCCCATACCGAATAAAATAGCTGCTGTCATTAACGAAGATACATTAGAAGCCCAAATAGAAGACCAAGCTCTCTTAAACCCCAGTTCCAAAGCCAGGCTTTTAGGTTTACCCCAACGGATCTCTTCCTTCATTCTTTCGAAAATTAATATATTAGCATCAACTGCCATACCTATTGATAATATAAAGCCGGCAATACCTGCCAAAGTCAAAGTTACGGGCGGTAAGATGAAAAGACCGGTCTTAAAAATTGCCAGAATCAAAAGGGTATAAAGGATTAAAGCTATATTCGCCACTATCCCTAAGCTACCGTAATAGACGCCCATAAACAACATGACTATGATAATACCAATAAGCCCAGCCACTAAACTCTTATCTACGGATTCTTGTCCCAGCGTCGGGCCAATAGACCGCTGTTCAATAATTTTAATTGGAACAGGCAGGGCACCGGCATTTAATTGTATAGCTAAATTTTTTGCTTCTTCAGTGGTAAATTGTCCCGTGATTACGGCATTCCCACCAATAATCTCTTGTTGTACTACGGGTGGAGGCCAGCTAATCGGCACTCCATCCAAAAACATACCTAAGGGCTTATTAACATTTCTTTTAGTGATTACTGCAAACTTCTCTGCTCCTTTGGTAGTAAATTCAATGGATACCTGAGGGCCGGCTGTACCCCCTTGGCTTGAACCAAAAGTCACCTGGGCTTTTTTCAAATCAGCACCGGTTAAGCCTGTTTCCTTATAGGTTGCAAGAATCGCTTCTGCAGATTGAGTGGCTTCTGCCGAAGGAGTTCCCACCATTTCCCTAAAATCCAGTTGGGCAGTCTTACCCACTAAGTTAGCTGCGTCTGAAGCATTCTTTAATCCTGGCAATTCTATTAATATCCTTCTCTGGTTGCCTATTTTAGAAGATTGCACCACAGCCTCTGAGACACCATACAAATTAACCCTTTTTTCTAGAACCTGCTTTGCTGATTCTAGGGCACTATCCCTGTTATCAGCAGAGATCTTTTCCATCTGTGTTTCCAGAACTAACTGTGTACCGCCCTGCAAATCCAAACCAAGCTTTAAAGGAAAAATACCCAGGATTCTCACCTTTTTGCCCATGATTTTTAGACCGGGCATTTGATCAAAAGAAGGGATATCAATCCAAAGTGCCAATACAGTTAAAATTACAATAATCCACAATACTACCCGCGGCTGCATTATAAAATTATACCGTATCAATTATCTAGATTACTACACCGGAGAGAAGATCTTCTTCATCTCCCAAGAGCATAATCTTAGGTTGGGTAATTACCCGAAGGATAAACGGATCGCGCCTTCTGACCCTGAATTGAAACTCCGCCTCATCCATAAACGAGTAATTGATTTCCGTTTCTCTTTTTGCCTGTTCATCAGCAATAATCGCCTGCAACTCCGGTAAGACAATCTGCCCCACCACCAACAGATCAACGTCTTCAGTTTCTGAAGAAACATTCTTCAGATAACGGGTAGCCACCATCGCATATTTAATCCTTCCTATCCTGGCTTTATTTTTTATGATTGCCCCACCCAGACCAGTTGTTTTAGTAACTAAACTTAAGAGTTCCCTGTAGTAAATGTAATCTTTACGAAAAGAATAGAGCCTTCGATTTGCCCTCCATTCAGAAGAGACCATTCCGAACTTCTCCATCCTGGCCAGCTCCCTTCGTACAGCATTAATTTCTTCGGAAACGCGTCTGACTATTTCACGGACATGAAAAAGCGCATCGGCAGAAGATAAAAAAAGCTGTAGTATTTTTACCCGGACTCTTGAGACAAATAATTCCTCAAGCATTTTAACCTCCTTTCCGGGCAGGAAATCCGGCTGATGCCGAATTAATAACTCACCTTCGCCCCTTCCGGGACGGTTTGGATCCAAATTTGTCCTCGGTTAAATTCTATCTCTGTGTTACTTCCATCCAGATATTTACTTCGTGCCGTTCGCGAAGCCTTACTCCATTTACCCTCTAATACCTGACCATCCTGGAAAATCAAGGCTTTACCATTACCTTTTGTCCCATACAAAAGATGCACATTTCCCGGGTAACCGTCATTGGCGTTTGACTCCCTTTGAAATTGTACGATTATTACCTTAGCCTCCAGTCGTTGGTTATCATTTAAATCTAAATGAGGCTCGCCATTTTTCCTTTTATAAGTATTTGTCTCTGTGTCATAATCCCACTCTACCTGATAGCCAGGTTGTGAACCCCAGAAATTAACGCTGATTTTATCTACCTCGCCCTGACCATTATCATCTTTAAACTGCCAGGAGGTAAAATTCTCATCCCAACTTAAACCCGCCGAATCCGTAGCTGTCCAACCGCGCTTTTCACCCACCTGCCAGAGCTTGGCAGTAGTAGAATACATAGTATGTTCAGTAGCCACCGAATGTCCTAACCTTTGATAATCCCTCCAAAAGACCGGAAAACCAATACTAAATTGATTTAAATCTTTAACTTCATAATCTATAATTTGCCCTAGCGCATTAGCCGGACCCGGTGTATTTGCACCTCCCACATGGGCATACAGAGCATCATATTCTCCTAACCAGTCAAGAAAATAAGTTCTGGCCGACCTGACGGGTCCAACTTGTACATCTGCCATATTACAATAGAAAAGCGCCATGAACCGGGTGATCCCTCCTTCTGCTACTGCTTCATAAACCAAATCTGCAGAACTTAAACCGGACTGCGGCCTAGCTTCTACATGATTCTCAATCATGACTGCCAATGGCCTTCGTCGAATCCAGAAATCTTCGGCTTTTTGAGTATGCATACTGCCGTTTAACGGACAAGCTGCTACTTTCGGCTCTTTGGGATCTTCAACAAAGGCATTAGATGGGGTGGGCAGGGAAGAAGCTGTATCTTCTTCGCCTAAGGGTGTGGTACCAAAATTGCTAAATAAAGAATAGGACAGACTGGTGGAAACCCCATATAAAGCTATCCCCATTATAATTAAAGTCAAGATCTTTTGTATGTTGGTCAACCCTTGAAATTTTTCCAATATTTTCTTCATAATGTTAAATTTCCCTAGCCAGTGCCTTTTTAATTACCGCTTCTTCCTCCTTGGATAATTCAAACTTCTTGCTTTTTCCTAGGATTATTTCTTTGCCAAATACCCTTGTCCCGGACCTGGCATGTAAACTTGTCATGACAATTCCAGAACCCTTGTTATTCAAAAAACAAGCTGTAAAACTAATATTCCCACCTGTATCATTATAAGGGTTAAAACGCAAAAGCTCTATCCTTTGTATATGTTCCAATCCCTTATCTTGGATGGCTACCACTTTATTTTCCAGATCCGACAGTTCACCCCTAAACCCTTCTACAACCCTTATAATCTCTGTAAACTTTTTTCTGATATCTCTTTCTCCTGATTTCGGAAAAAGTGACTGCAGGAATCTATTTTGCTGCCAAATCAAAAAACTTACCCCTCCCAACCAGATGACTAAAATCCCCAAAGCTACAAAACCACCCCAATCCGAATACATAAGTTACTCTTTGAATATACTTTATGATGCAGTTATTGTCAAACAGCCCATAACTTTAGATTCTATTGGTGCTTGACAGGCTCACCTGATCATGCTAGGCTCAACTGAGCGTAGGGTTCGCTGAATTCATGGCTATCCAACAGACCAAAAAACAATCTGATTTAGAGAAACGCTTACAACTACTCCGCCGGCAAGTCTATGGAAAAAATCATGAAGCATCTGAAATATCGAAGAAAATAAGCTCCGACACTCTGATATACCGACCTACTGATACACTGGTTCACCGACATACTGATGCCCTGGTTCCATCCGATCTTTCCTACCTTCGTCAGGATTTACTAAAAATTCTAACTTTCTCATCAATAGCAATTGGAGTGCAAATTTTTCTCTTCTTCCTTCTAAAAAACAATCTTTTGAAAATTAATTTATTTTAGAAAGGGGGTGAGCTTGCAATATGGCACAAATGTATTGTGTTAAATGTCGCCAAAAAAGAGATGCCGAGAACGTACAACAAGTTACCATGAAAAATGGCAAAAAAGCCAGCAAAGGAACTTGTCCAGTCTGTGGCACCTCTATGTTTAGAATTGGTGGGTAAAATTGTCTAAATGACAATTTTACGTGTTAGGAAGTTTTGGTGAACGTTCACCATTTAAGAAAAATCCCATGAAATCTTCGGATGGAGTGGGATTTTTCGTATGCTTAACGCTTACATACTTACGACATCCTTCTCAATGCTTCTTAATGTATTTGTGCTTGAATATTGCAGTGAGCAAGAAGATTTTAATTGTCAGCGGCATTTTGCTTTTTTTTATTTCCCAAATTATTTTCGGCTTACTTTTTTATCCTGTAATCTCCTTGGAAATAGATTACCACACCAAAAAGCTTGTAGGCGGCAAGACTGTAGAAAACAACAGGGTACTCCCTGAGAAAGAGGGATTCAAAATAATGATCCCCAAAATAGATGTCCGTTCAGAAGTATTACCCGGCATCAACCCTTTTGATAAGAATGAATATATACCAGCACTAAAAAAAGGGGTAGCACAAGCTAAAGGTACAGCACTTCCCGGGGAAGAAGGAAATATTTTTATCTTTGCCCATTCAACAGACAATCCTCTTAATGTCTCACATTATAATGCGATCTTCTATTTGATCAATAAACTGGTTGCAGGAGATAAAATTTACCTGGTTTATCAGGGAAAGTATTATAGATATGTAGTAGAAAGTACAAAAATCGTTGGAGCGAAAGAAATTAATTATTTAAAAACACAGGAGAAAAGACGAACTCTGACTCTCATGACTTGCTGGCCGGCCGGGACTACCTTAAAAAGACTGTTAGTAACTGGCGTTTTTACTATTTAATTAAAACCGACATTATCATTATAAGGTACTCGCGAAGCAGGATGCTTATTACCAATTGCTTACTTAATTTTGAAATATAATTAATAAAAAAACAGGATAATATAAGAATTATGCAAGAACCATTCCACCCAAAACAAAGAAATATTTCTTTGCATTTCAAAATTTTTTTTATGACTGCAATCCTACTGGGTCTGGTTGGACTATTAGCAACCATTTCCTTAAGCAATACCAGTGCCACCGGAGACGGATCACCGTCTGAATGCGAGGACCCGACAGGTAAATCTGAAAATAATGACGATCTTCTGACTTTCACTGCCACCGGGCAAACAATCACCGGCGTCTGTATCAAAACAGGAGATAATATGTTCAGTGGTACAGGACATAGCGGTCTTTTAGAAAATGGTACCTATGAAAGCTGCTATACGGTGAGTGGAGTCGGTACGGATACGGTTACTGTTACAAGAACAGGAGCAGCTTCTGAAACCTGCCAGGCTTTAAGTCATGTTGATGTTTTCGCCTCATCACCCAGCTCTCCACCAACTCCTTCACCCAGTCCCAGCTCAAGTCCAACATCTAGCCCAACTCCCTCTCCATCCCCCTCTTCGACACCAACTCCGACTCCCACGCCTACACCAACTGTTTCCCCGTCTCCGACAGCCGCCACGCCCACTCCGACTACTAATACCACGTCTACAACAACTACAACGGCTGCAGGTGCGGTATTGGGAGCTACAGCTGAAGCTCCAACACCCACACCCTCACCAGGACCGACTGGTGCAGTATTAGGAGCATCTGCTGAATTACCGGCAACAGGACCGGAAAATATCTGGTTGATTAGTGCAATACTAACTTTACTTTCAGGAACAGGACTAACAGCTTTAGGATTTAGAAAAAAATAAAACTTGCCGTTTAAAAGAACTTAAATCAAACCTCTCTAAAACAGGGAGGAATTTTT
Organism: uncultured Gammaproteobacteria bacterium; assembly: GCA_964551605.1. Taxonomy (GTDB): domain Bacteria; phylum Patescibacteriota; class Microgenomatia; order Daviesbacterales; family UBA10151; genus UBA10151. The sequence goes on from CAZKCV010000009.1 coordinate 14,462, forward strand.
GCGGTTGACAAAACGTAATAATTGGGTTAGGATTTGCACTCTTATGTCAAGCTCTTCTGCCAAAACTAGAGTTGCGATACTAGTTCTTTTAGTCTCCCTTATTAGTTTATTTTTAGCTACAAAAAATGTATCTGCGCAGGCTAACTTAGTCGCTGAGATCAATCAATTTCGTGCATCAAGGGGACTACCGCCTGTCCAGACAGATCCCCAGTCCTGCTCCTTTGCAAATCTGCGGGCTAGTGAAATTTCAACCGACTTCTCACACAATGGCTTTTACAACAGAGCGAACAACCGGACATTACCATATTCCCGTTATAGATTAGTAACAGAGAATCTGGCCTGGGCTCCCGGAGGCTTAAATCCTGTTCAGATGTGGATTAACTCACCTTCTCATGCCGGTAATATGCTTAAAAATACTCCTTTCGTTTGCGTAAGTCAGCACGGCGATCATTATGCATATGAAGGCCGGGCTATTTAATATTTCTTCTTTTCGCTTTAAGATTCTTCGCGGGACCGATACTGTAAGGCTTCAGCAATATGTTCTCCCAGGATATTTTCTGAAGCGGCCAAATCGGCAATGGTTCTGGCCAGTTTTAACACCCGGTGGTAACCACGTGCAGAAAGGTTAAGCGAAGAAACAGCCATTTTCAAAAGATCCAGACTTTCCTGGGTCAGGACACAATGTTCCTTAATATCCTTATTACCCATTTCGGAATTTGTTAAGATCCTACCCTTGAACCTCGTCAGTTGAATCTTTCTGGCAGCAGTCACTCTTTTTCTGATTTCAGCAGAAGTTTCTGTTTTCAAATCAGCAGATAATTTATCCACTTCTACCGGCGGTACTTCCAAATAAATATCTACCCTATCTAAGAAAGGACCGGAAATTCTTCTTTTATATTTGGCAATTTGTCCCGGCATGCAGGAACAATTCCTTTTTATGTCCCCCAAAAAACCGCATGGGCATGGGTTCTGGGCGGCTAATAAAATAAACTGAGCGGGTAAATTTATGGAGCCAGAAGCACGGGAAATAGTGATACGCTGATCCTCCAAAGGTTGCCTTAGACTTTCTAAGCTCTGGCGGGGAAATTCTGCCACTTCATCCAAAAATAGAACCCCCCTGTGGGCCAGGGAAATCTCGCCGGGGCGAATGGAATTCCCACCTCCCAAAAGCCCTACATATGAAGCGCTGTGATGGGGTGACCTAAAAGGACGTGTAGTCACCAAGGATTTATCGTTTTCAAGCAGACCAGCAATTGAATAAATCTTCGTCACCTCCAGCGCTTCCTCAAAAGTCAAAGGCGGCAGGATCGAGGGAAAGCTTCTGGCTAACATCGTCTTACCTGCTCCTGGCGGGCCTTTAAGCAAAATATTATGACCACCGGCTGCGGAAATTTCTAAAGCTCTTTTAGCCTGCTCTTGTCCCTTAATCTGGGAAAAATCATATTCATAGTCTATTCCGTCTTCCAGACTTAAAATTGGTCTTTCAACAAATCTGAAAGTTTCTTGTTCCAAAAGCATCCTTATCAATTGCTGCAGCGACTCAGGAGCCAAAACCTCTAAGCCTTCAATAACTGCTGCCTCTAAGCCATTATCCTTGGGCACTATCATTGTCTTTATCCCCCGCTGTTTAGCCAAAATAGCCAGTGGTAATACTCCGTTAATTTTCCTTAGGCTTCCATCAAGTGATAATTCTCCCGCGATTAGAGCATTGTTTATGTCAAATTTTACTATGTCACCACTTATCTGCCCGGAAGCCAGTAATAACCCCAAAGCAATAGGCAAGTCATATGCCGGGCCTTCCTTAGGCATGTCAGCCGGAGCTAGATTGACAGTGATCTTATGGAGGGGAAACTCACAACCGGAATTTCTAAATGCGGCCCGGACTCTTTCTTTGCTTTCTTCAACAGCCCTATCCCCAAGACCCACTATGGTAAAACTGGGAAGTCCCCGCATGGCAATATCAACTTCACAAGTAACTATAGCTGCATCAAGCCCAATATTTGACCCGGAGATTATCTTTGCAAGCATTTGATCCTAAACTCATTATATAGTAAAATACATCTGCCTAGGAAGAAGGATGATCGCTATATTCAGTTTCATGAATGTAGAGGAAAGTCCAGACAGCACAAAGCAGGGTGTTCGGCGAAAGCCGGAAGCCGTAAGGCCTAGTTAGAGCAACAGTGACGAACCGAGATCATGCTCGGGTGAAACGTGGCAATCCTCCCCGCTGCAATCCTAGAACCAACAGAGCTGCTTGCTCGTTTTGTTGAAGTAAGGAGCGTCAGATAAATGATCATCTAAAAACAGAATCTGGCTTATTCTCTTCCTAGGCATTAACCTTCCTTACCTTCAATTATTTCTACAGTGATTATCTGAAACACCACTGCTATAGGAACTGCCAAGAGGGCTCCCGGTATACCCAGAAGCCTTGAGCCTATGGCAATTGCCAAAATTACGATTAAAGGGTTTAGGCCAACAGCCCGTTTCATCACCAGCGGTACTATCAAACTGTTTTCCAATTGCTGGATAATTAGATACAAAGCTGCTACCATAACGCTCAATAAAGGAGAAATTGTAAATGCTAATAAAATAGCCGGAATAGCGGAAATGATAGGTCCTATTACCGGTATCACCTCTAAAAGCCCTGCTATTAAAGCCAACGGCAAGGCGTATGGAATGTTTAGAATCGCCAAGCCAATATAAGATAAACTGCCAATTACTAAACTAAGTACCAATTGTCCCTGTAACCAAGCTCCTAATTTTTCCTCTATCTTGACGATTGATCTTTTCACTCTCTCTTCTCTATTTTTAAAAAGTGAGGCTATTCTGCTTTCCAAACTTTCCTTTTCTAAAAGCAGATAAAAAGTTATCACCAGCAGGAAGATTATTGTCAATATGTTATCAAAAATAGACAGCGTAACCGAAAAAAGGTTGCGGGAAATTGAAGTTAGCTCGGATGAAAGAATGGACCTGTCAATATTGGTAATATTGAAAAATTGCCCTAAAAGACCAGGTGCCGCAGCAATGAAACGGCTGCTTTCTTCAATTAACGGAGGTAATATCAGAACGATCAACCCTGCCATTACCCCTATTATAATAATGTATGTTAAAGCAATACTTAAAACCTTTGGCAACCTTAATCTGGTAAATAAGCTGACCAAAGGAGACAATGCTGAGACAAAAATTACTGAAACAAATAAAATTATCAAAAGATCCCGGATTAGATAAGTTACCCAAAGGGCTAATATAAAAATCGTAATAAATACTATTGTCTTATGGGAAATGTCAATTTTCCGTATCATCAGCTAGATAATACCATTTAGCTACCAAGTTTTCTACTTTAATGGAAAATTTACTAGCCGTGATATCAAACCAGGAAACACCTTTTTCTTTTTTGAACCAGGTAATTTGACGTCTGGCATATCCGTGAATCTTACCCTGCAGAACTTTAATTAATTCCTTCTGATCTGGAATCTTACCTTCCAGATAATCAGCCAAGATACCATATTCCAACCCAAACTGTCTCATTCTTCTAAAAGTCAAGTCGGCTCTATGTAATTTTTTTGCCTCTTCAATCATGTCCTGGTTTACTCTTTCAGTTACCCGTTCATCAATCCTTTGATAAAGGATTTCTCTGGGAGCAGTTAAACCAATTTTCAGAGTTTCTAAACTACCTCGGATGGGTTCTGCACGAAGTGCGAACTGGTCTCCATTGGAGACCCAGGAGGCCCGAAGGGACTCCTCCGAGGTGAAATCAGTTAAGACTATTTCTATTGCCCTAACTAACCGCCTGGGGTTTTGTCTATCTGAAGAATTCATGCTTCCCCATTTTTTAGGAGAAATTTCTTTTAGCCTTTCTTGTAACTGCTGTAAAGATAACTTTGAAAGTTTTTTTCTTAGTTTTGGATTCATCTTAATTGTCAAATTTGGTAACCCCTCAAGAAGCGCTTTGAGGTAAAGGCCGGTACCACCCACTATAATAGGTAATTTCCCTCTCTTCCGAATATCCTCCACCACCATACCGGCATCCTTAACATAATCATAAACCGTATATTGCTTTCTTGTATTCACCACATCATACATCCAGATTTTTGTACCATCTATTTCCCACCATCCTTTGCCTTTTTTCCACCTTCCATCTTCCACTTTCCATTTTCCGCTCGGCATTTTCCCCGTGCCAATATCTAAACCTTTGTACACCTGTCTTGAATCACAAGCTACTAATTCCCCATTAAATTTTTTAGCCAGTAAAAGTGCCAGATCTGTCTTACCTGTTGAGGTCGGTCCTAAAATAACCAATACTTTATTCATACCAATGATTAAATTTTCCTTAAAATATAGAAGCTGATAAATCCATCCGGCTCTGCTATCTCTTGGTAGCTTTCAAATGACAAGCTGTTCCGGTAATTTCCGCCCATTTGGTCAAACCGCAATAATATCAAACTGCCGGACGGAATTAAATCTGTATTAATGGTTAAAGGATCAAAATAATAGGTTCTGTCAAATATTTCACTTTGACTATGTTTATAAATAAAAAAACGCCAGTATCTGTCAATAAAATCAATATCCTTGCTTAAATATATTTTTTCCGATGGATCTCTCCCCCCTTGTAATAAAATGTTCTCCAAGGCACCCGGGGTGTTATATTTAAATATATTATACGATCTAATCCTGTAATTAGTATAGTAATCATTGATAAAGTATGTAAATTGGATAAGGACCAATACGACCGTAAAGAATATTATCTTTTTTGAATGCTTCGGAAATTTATTTATTAAAAAATCTAGTCCGAAAACTGAAATAATTATGGCAAAGGGCAAAATTACCAGCATTCTTGAACTCATATAATATTCACCCACCAAAGAAGCGGCAAACGGGCTGCTGAAAAATCCAAGTAATATAAGTATATTCTGTACATTTATTCTGTTTCTTAAGATTTGATATATTCCCAGCGGAATCAAAACTGCCAATACATATACAAAGACTCCAACCCGATGCGTGGTATGAGTCAAACTTATATCACCATCAATGAACAGAAAATAAGGGTTAAAATAAGCAATGAAAATTATTATCTTAGACATCAAAATTTCTGGCCTCAGTAAACTAAATAATCCTTCCATGGGACCTAACGTGGGATTATAAAGCCTGGTATATTTAATTTGATCTGATAGGGTATCCGGATATTTTGAAAGCCATAATATAAAGGGTGCAAGTGAAATACCAAAACCTAAAAGGGCAAAAATAAAAGCAGCTACGTTTTTCCTAAACTTTACAATCAAAACTATAAAAGTAAACAGAAGATAAATCATCATCATTATCTTGGCCGAATGATAGCTGTGTAGTCCAATTCCCAGTAATGATGTTGATAAAAATAACCATCTTATTCGTTTATCCTTTAGATATAAGAAAAGCAACAACAGCCAACCTAAGATAAAAGGCACCGGGTATAGATTATCAAGCAGTATCCTGCTCTGCATAAAATGAACCGGAGTAAAAGCCAGCAGAAATGCTGCTAATAAAGCATATTTTTTATGCTTGAAAATTTCCTTTGTTAAAAAATATATCAGTATCAGATCAACTAAACCCACCGCGACGCTTGAAAGCCTGACCGTATTTTCCGCCAGTGGCAAAAATAAGAGAAAGAATGATGTTAAATAAACTATAATTGGCGTAGAGTACATCACCCCAAGATGCCAAAAGTACAAAGGGAGGAATCTGCCGTTTTCATCAAACCCGCGCTTTGCTATTGAATATGCATTCAATGAAAATCCCAGTTCATCTTGGTTAAAATGAACCGGCACCTTATCCAGATAACTTCCGTAAATGAAAGCTATAAGCATAAAAAATAGTAGGCCGGCAATATTCACTCTTTTCATCAATTCCATGTATGTATTATCATACTAAATCATAGATGAAAATCGGAAAAGATAAGTTAATTTTACTGTCAATCTTACTGGCCGGTTTTACACTCAGGGTATTGGTCTCGCCGTATTACAACCATACCTCTGATATAGGCTTATGGATCTATTGGGCCTCAGAGATCGATAGAATCGGTTTCCGTAATTTCTTTGACATCATAAGTTGGACTGATTATCTGCCTTTTTATTTTTATATTCTTTTTATAATCCAAAAGCTGATTCAATTATTTGCTATTACCGATCCGTTAATTTTTAAGATGCCGGCTATCTTAGCAGATATTGGTACTGCCTATTTAATCTACTTATTAGCAAAAAGATGGCAATTTAACTACCGGTTAGTTTTACCAGCAATTTATCTTTTTAATCCGGCAATCTTCGGCAATTCTGCCATGTGGGGACAAGTGGATGGCCTGGGTGCTTTTTTAGTTACATTCTGTCTCTATCTTTTCTTAAGACAACAACTAATCCTACTGGGAATTGTCATGTCTATGGCAATCCTATTTAAGCCGCTTTATTTATTGCTCCTGCCGATTTTTTTAACAGCGCAACTAAAATACAACCATCCTAATATAAGCTTAAGATTAACTTTTTTATATAAAATTTTTGAATCCAAGAACTTCAAAAAGCTTTTACTGATTATCTTTTCTCCCGCCACTTCCGCGTTTATTCTAGTAATACCTTTCGCTAAAAATGTTTTTTCAGTACCGGCCCTGATTTTGGAAAGGTTTTCAAGTTCTTTGGGTCAATATCAATATGCTTCTGTTAACGCCTTTAACTTTTGGGCAATGCTGGGGAAAAATTTCCAATCAGACCAGGAAACCTTTTTGAATATTAATTACCACAACTGGGGTTTAATTATTTTTGCAAGTATCTTTGGATCAACTTTAATACTTTTTCTGTTTAGAAAAATTACCACCTTTTTAAAATATCAACATTTTTTGACCCTGGGCTTGGCCATCAGTTTTTTTTCTATTTTCATTTTTGCAACACGCGTTCACGAAAGACACCTTTTAACGGTATTCCCCTTTTTAACCCTGCTATGTTTACAAAGCAGGGTATTTGCTTCAATTTATATTTTTACCTCAGCTCTTTATGTTACCAATCTATTTTTTGGCATCCTCTATCTTTACAATGGAGGCTTTCCTTTCCCTAACAGCGAAGTCGTTCTTTATTCAGGCATGCTGTTTTTAACCTGTTTAGTCCTGATCTTCAATTCCTTTCTAAACTTTAGAGATGAGAAAATTAATTAATCATAAAATAATTATTTTAATACTTATTATTGCCACCCTAACAAGATTAATCCGTCTGGATTATCCTAACAAGTATGTTTTTGATGAGGTCTATCACGGTTTTACTGCTAAGGAAATGTCGGCAGGCCACCGGGAAGCCTGGGAATGGTGGAACACCCCGCCGCCGGGAGTCGCCTATGAATGGACTCATCCGCCCCTCGCTAAAGAAGCCATGGTCGCTTCCATGTATATATTTAGAAGCCAGGATGCCTGGGCTTATCGGCTACCGGGAGTAATACTGGGAATTATAGCTGTTTATCTAATTTATTTATTAGGCCTTCAGCTTTTCAAAAATCACTCTGCTTCATTGATAGCCGCATTTGTTTTTTCTTTAGACGGGTTAAACTTTGTCCAGTCGAGAACCGGCATGAATGATATTTATTATGTCACTTTTTTCTTAGCTGCTTTACTCCTGCTGCTTAGGAAAAAGTATTTCTTCTCTGCCCTCCTTTTGGGTTTGGCGCTTTCCAGTAAATGGGCAGCCGTTTATGGTTACCTAATTTTTATACCCTTATTGCTATTATCAAAAGCATATTCCCGGATTTTATTCTTCTTAATTGTTCCCCCGGTAATCTACTTAATAAGCTACCTGCCCTTTTTTCTTACCGGACATAATTTAAATCAATTTATAGAGCTGCAACAACAGATGTGGTGGTACCATACCGGCTTAAAAGCCACCCATGATTATACTTCGCCGTGGTGGTCCTGGCCTCTTAACTTATATCCGGTTTGGTATTTTGTAGATTACCAAAAAAATAATATCGCCAATATCTTTGCATCAGGAAACCCGGCTATGTTTTGGTTAGGTACAGGGGCTATCTTCTTAACAATTTGGGATGTAATCAAAAAAAGGTCTTTCAACTTAATTATTATTCTTTTGGGATTTCTTGCTTTTTGGTTACCCTGGGCTTTATCTCCCAGGATAATGTTCCTTTATCATTTTAGCCCCTCTGTACCGTTTTTATCTTTAGCCCTGGGATATCAATTAAGTAATTATCTTAATAAAACAAGTCACAGCTTTGTGGTGCTATCTTTAATCTTAATTGTATTAGGATTTATTCTGATTTTTCCGTTTTTAACCGGAATACCCATTCCTAAAGATTTAATAAAAATATTTTTTATGACCAACTTTTCCAAGAATCCTTTTTAAGAAAGTCCCTCTACCCAATTTTTGAAACTTTCGGCGTACTTATAATCCGATTTCTCAGCCAAGGATTCATCTAAGAATCCCCCAATTGCCCGGGCTGCCAGCACTGTCTTTAAATTATTTTCCTGATACCCTTTTTCTTTTAACTTAAGATAAATCTTTCCGGCAATACCGGGATTTTTTAATACACTAAAAACTCTTTGTATAAAATAACAAATATCATAACTTTCTACACCTTCTGAAAGCGCATGTTCGCCATCAATTAGTACTAACCTGTTATCTGGTAATTTAATGATGTGCCAGGGAGTAAAATCGCCGTGCCTTGGTTTAGCGGATAATCTGTCTGCTCCATTTTCTACTATCTCCAATAATCTTTTTATCTCAAATTTTTTAGCAATATTGATCGGCACATCCTTAAACCAATTACGTGTTTTATTTAAAAATCTTATTATGTAGTCTTCTTCATCTGCGCTGGCTGCAAAATTAACTCTCGGCAATTGCTGGATAACCTCGGAAAGCTCAATAATCTGCGGCAGATAAGGAGTCAGCCTAGAGGCTTTACCATAATCACTACGGGTTTCACAAAGTAATTGACCGGTAAAAAAATCCGTAATCAAATAAAAATACTTACTCTTAAATAAACCGCTGTCATAATTTTTGGGAACAAGGTACCTATTGCTAAATGAATATTTATTAAAGTAATCATTCCAATAAAATTCATTTTTTGTCACCACGCTTATACCTTCACTGGTTGCCAGCTTTAGAAAATATTTTTTATCCTTTTCTAAAACTCCATGAACATGCCTCGGACCCTTCCATAATTTCTTCACTTGATAATTACCCTGGAATAAAAGCTCAACTTCTTTAAGGTCCAGCTCTTCACCTACGCGATAATCAAGGATTTTATTTCCTGAGTGGATTTTAAACGAGTCTAAGACTCTGGTCATAACGAAGCTACTTAATCACCCGCTTGAGGGTCTTGCCGGCTGCAAAACCAGGTGTCTTTTTGTTAGGGATCTGGATAGTTTCACCTGTCTGGGGATTCCGACCGCGCCTGGCTGCCCGGGATCTGATTAGAAAAGTTCCAAAACCAGTAATAACCACTTTCTCACCGCGGACTAAACCATCCCTGATCAAGTTAAAGGTCGCATTGACCGCATCTGCTGAGGCTCTCTTGGTTAAATGGGCTTTCTTGGCTACTTTTTCAATCAGTTCATTTTTCGTCATGTCACGGATAAACAAGTTTGTTACTGCGTAATAAATTACCAGAAGTTTTTATTTTTATCAAGCCCCAAATCGAAGCTCTGCTTCGTCCTGAGGAAGCATTAAGCCGACGAAGGATCTTATTGAGGAATTGTCATGGTCGATTCAGAATAACGAGTCTCTCTGATGGCCGTAATCTTTACGGCTCCCGGCACCATTACTTCCCTGGAGATCCGCTCAGCTATATCATGAACTAACTTTGGCAACTCATCATCGGGTACTTTTTCCGGGGTGACAATTACTCTGACTTCCCTACCGGCCTGGACGGCAAAGGCTTTTTCAACCCCTTCAAAAGAAGTTGCAATTGCCTCGATATCATCCAACCTTTTGATATAATCTCCGACATTTTCATGCCGGGCTCCTGGTCTGGCTCCGGAGATAGCATCGGCAATATAGACCAAAACAGACTCTATTGCTGAAAAGGGTTTATCTTCATGATGCTCAGCGATACAATTAATGACTTTCTCAGGTAAACCAAATTTCTTGGCTAATTGAACGCCTTTTTCTACATGCGTTCCCTCTTCCTCTTCCATTGCCACCTTACCTATATCATGCAGTAAACAACCTAACCTAACTACATTTGCATCAGCCCCGATCATTTTAGCCAAGGCAATACCGATTTGAGTCTCTTCCTGCGTATGCAAAATTAAATTCTGACCATAAGAATAGCGGTATTTAAACCGACCGATAATATCGACCAATTCCGCGGGTAAATTGTATACTTCGACATCATGGCAAAGCTTTTCTCCGGCTGCCCTCATTAATCTATTAATGTCAGCCTCAGTCTTGGTAACAATTTCTTCAATCCGCTGCGGCTGAATCCGGCCGTCTTCCATCAACCGCTCCAGAGAAACTTTGGCAATTTCCCGCCTGATCGGATCAAATGAGGATAGTATCAAAGTATCCGGGATTTCATCATCCATCACCACATCCACCCCTGTTACCTGCTCAAAGGTTCGTACATTTCTTCCTTCCTTACCGATAATCCGACCTTTCATCTCTTCATCCGGCAACCTCACCTTAGAGGTGGTAAATTCAGAGATATAATCAGTTACTCCGTGAAGCATGGCATCCGCCAAAATCTCTTTGGCTTTTTCATCGGCTGTCAGTTTAATTTCTTCTTCTGCTTCTTTTATTTTTTTGGAAATCTCACTGGCCAGCTCTTTGTCTACATTTTCCAAAAGGATTTTTTGAGCTTCTTCTTTGGACATGGAGGAAACTTTTTCCAATTTAGAAATTAAGTCTTTGCGGACTTTCTCCAGCTGCTCAAGCTTATCATCAATTAGTTTTTGTTTTTCCGCAATCTGCCGCTCGCGCTCTTCTAAAATTCCCTCGCGCTTGGCGAGTTCTGTTTCATTTATATTAGCTTGCCCTGAGGACGAAGTCCGAAGGGGTCCAAATGTTCTCTGCATAAAAATAGGGGTCAGAAAAAACCTCGATTACTCGAAGTTTAGAGTAAGTGTTAAATTTTTGAGAATTACTTCTTTCATAAACTCACTCTTTCTGATTCTCTAAATAAATTTTACTCTTTTTTAAGAAAGTTTTCAATTATCTCCTTAACTACTTCATACTCAAATCCTTTTCTCATTAGAAAATCAAAGGATTTTTTCTTAAATTCCTGCGGCGGTAAATTTTTCCAATGTTTCATCTTTTTCTCCAGGGCCTGTTTGGCTAATTCTTCCTCGCTGTTACCTGTTGCCTGTTGCCTGACCACTTCCTCAATAATTTCCTTATTAATTCCCTTTTGAAAAAGCTCAAGCTTAATAGCCCTTATCCCTTTTTGTTTACTTTTCCTTCTGGCTTCTGTCCAAGCTTTAGCAAACTCCAGATCATTTACCATCCCCTTTTTCTTCAAGTTTTCCACCAAAGCATTAACTGCAATTTGACTTATTTCTTCTTTCCCCTTAATTCTTAATCCATAATTCTTAATTCTGAAGTATTCCCTGACCTCTTTTTCCGAATGCTGCCGGATGCTAAACCACCTATACATCCGCTCCATTAATCTTCCCACTTCTGCTTCAAATAAAATTTTCTCTAAATCTGCCGAGGTAATCTCTTTGCCCGCTATTAACCTTCTGTTAACTACCAAATCCTCGTCAGCCCCAAAAGCAAACTCACCCTCTAAAAATATATTAAATCTTTTGGTCCGGCGACTGCCGGATTTCTTTTGCGGCTCTACGGAGGTAATCTTAGCCATCAGACAGCTTCTGCAACGCCTGCCTCTTCTTGACCAACGACAATTTTTTCCTTACCCTCTTTTTGTTTACCCCAAGCCTCTCTAATCTCTTTTTCTAATTTTTCAGCTTCTTTTTTATTTTCTCGCAAGTACGCAATCGTAGCAGCCCTTCCCTGACCCAACATTTTTTCACCCCATTTTATGAATGCACCTGACTTTTGTATAATTCCCAGCTCTATCCCGATATCCAACAGTTCTCCCTCATGGGAAATCCCGTTTTCATTCATATCGAATTCGGCAATCCGGAATGGGGGAGCCACCTTATTTTTAACAACTTTCACCCGGTGCCGGGAACCTACTACCAAATCCCCTTCTTTAATATTTTCAATTTTTCTGATATCCAGCCTGACAGAAGAATAAAACTTGAGGGCTAACCCACCGGTAGTTGTTTCCGGGTTGCCAAACATCACGCCGATTTTTAGTCTTAACTGATTGGTAAAAATAATGATCGTATTGGTATTGGAAACAGCTCCGGTTAGTTTTCTTAAGGCTTGTGACATTAAACGGGCCTGCACACCCATGGAAGAATCTCCCATCTCCCCTTCCAGTTCTGACCTGGGTACCAAGGCTGCCACAGAATCTATTACTAACACATCTACCCCGCCGGAGCGGATCAATGCCTCGGCAATCTCTAAAGCCTGCTCGCCTGTATCCGGTTGGGAAATCAAAAGGTCGTCTAAATTCACTCCAATATTTTGGGCTCTTTGAGGATCTAAAGCATGTTCTGCATCAACAAATGCCGCCACGCCACCCTTTTTCTGCGCCTCAGCAATTATATGAAGCGTTACCGTTGTCTTTCCACCTGCCTCAGGCCCATATATTTCTATAATCCTGCCTTTAGGAAGACCGCCAACACCCAATGCCAGATCTAGGGCTAAAGAACCTGTAGGAATAACCTCCGTGGTAAACTTTTCTACCCGTTCACCCAAACGCATGATAGAGCCTGTGCCATATTGTTTTTGAATTTGCGCCATAGCTGCATCAATTGCAACTTTTCTTGCATCTCCGTTTTGTGCCATAATTTAAGAATACCAAATATTTCCCAAAGTTCAATACCCCAAAAGGTGTCGGAGTGAGAGGAATTGGACCTCCTACTTCTCGGACCCCATCCGAGCGTTCTACCGATGAACTACACTCCGGAACTTGTTGTATTTTAACATCACTCTTAGTAGGATACCAATATGCGATTAATTTCTCTTAACACCTGGGGCGGAAAAATCTATCAACCTTTGATGAATTTCATTAAACAATATGCTACCGATACGGATATTTTTTGCTTTCAGGAAGTATTTAATACTGCTTCAGATATTAAAGAGTATGCCGAATATAGAATGAGTCTTTATAATGATCTATCAAAATTACTAACTGAGTTTCAAGGATATTACGCGTCAACTCAAGAAAAGTATGTTTTTTACAACGGTTTTGTTGATTTTGACCTATCTTACGGCCTGGCAATATTTATCAGAAGAAATATTAAAGTTTTATCAACGGAAGATTTTTTTATTTTCAGAAAAAGGAATGGTTTGGACCCAAAAGATATTCCCCACACTTTACCAAAAAACTTACAGCATTTAAAATTTATTTATAACAATAGTCAAACCACAATTTGTAATTATCATGGCATTTGGCTGCCTAATTCCAAAGAGGACTCTCCTACAAGAATTGAGCAATCACAAAAAATTAAGCTTTTTTTGGGTAAACAAAAAGGCAGAAAAATTCTTTGCGGAGATTTCAACTTGGGTACAAAGACTAGAAGTATAGAAATTTTGGAAAATATCATGGTTAATTTGATAAAAAAATTTGATATCCCAACTACCAGAAATAAAAATTTCCCTGGATCTGAAAAATTCGCTGATTATACTTTTGTCTCAAAAGAAATTCAGGTAAAAAGTTTTGAGGTGCCAAAGGTAGAAGTCTCTGATCACCTGCCCATGATATTAGAATTTTCATGATTAAGCATTTCAATATCAAGATTTATGGTTTAGTCCAGGGAGTATTTTTCCGGGCCAGCACTAAAGAAGAGGCTGATAAATTAAGCTTAACCGGCTTTGTCCAAAATCAACCTGATGGTTCAGTTTATATAGAAGCAGAAGGCGAAGAGGGCAACTTAAATAAGTTTCTCAAATGGTGCAATAAAGGTCCGCTAATGGCTCAGGTAGAAAAAATATCTGTCTCTGAGGATTCTTTAATAAACTTCTCAGAGTTTAAAATCAAGTAGAATTTCTTAAGGATTATCTTTTCTAAATTTAAGTATTACCACACGGGGAATTTCATTTATCGATCGATAGCGGGGAATTTTTTCTAGTATCTCTTCCGTAAATTCTGGCTCTGCAAAATCAGTTAAAACAAAACCCCTGCGAAGAAATGGTTTCAAGCAATCACTTAAAGATCTGTTAAAATAATCTACCCAGGCTTGTCCTGCCAGCACTTTTTGTTTAATAAATCTTCTGTCAAAATACCCAACCGGATTCGGAAAAATATCAGATTTTTGCCCTAACTTTTCCGAAACTCGGAAATGGTACTGAAAAAGCGGATGCTGCATACAAACAACAATCTCCCCTTTTAATTTTAATACCCTCTTAAACTCTGTGGCCGAATTTTCCAGTGATGGCAAATATTGTAAAACCATGCTCGAGAGAATAAGATCGAAAGTTCCATCAGATAATCCTAACTTACCAGTTAAATCCATAACTTCATATCTGATATTACCGGGATTATTTTTAGACTTGGCAATCTCAATTAAGTCCTCAGCCGAATCAATACCAATAACCTGTTTTGCCTTTTGAGATAATCGCCTGACCCAGTAACCATTACCACAGCCGGCATCCAAAATCACTTTATCAGTTACATCGCCTATAAGTTTTGAAATCGCTGGATCAAACAATAGCTGATGTGCAGGATCTCCTGTTTCTCCTTGCGCCTCATCATAAATCTTGGCATAAGAATTCCATTGAGTAATCTTATTATTCTGCATAAGAATAAGTTTATTATACATCACGAAATTGGCTCCCTAGATTTCTCAAGGGAGCCAATTATAACAATCAGCTTTATCTAAACCTCCATATCTTTTTAATATCAAGATATCTTTGCAGTTTTAGATTTCCAAATGCTGATCCGGTGATAAGACCCCCGGCTATAGCCAATGCGGCTAAAGCTAGTAAGATCTCCAATGGATCAACGCTTGTCTGCTTTGATTGTTCTTTCGCTGCCACTGCAGTTGGTTCAGTTTGGCCGCCTTCTGAAGTTAAATTTTCAGAGAAAGCTCCCAGAACCACAGTATCATCAGCTGCGATGCCGTCTGCGGCAATCTGCTCTTCATCTACGCCTGCTATTTCACCCTCTGCCACCGAGCCTCTTTGTTCACTCTCTGAGCTGCCACCGGTTGTACCGGAGGTTTCGCCGGAAGTGTTCCCCGAATTATCATCGGAGTTATTTAAGGCCGCTGTTTGGGTTTGGTTGCTGCTATTCTGGCTTGAATTATCAGTCCCAGAATTTGTTGATGTACTGGCAGCTTCTGAAGAACTATCTGAAGATGAATTGGAATCTGTTGCAGCTTCACTTACAACTTCTTCATCTGTGACTGCTTCTTCATCAACCTCTTCCTCTTCTACTACCGGTTCTTCATCAACCGGCTCTTCTGCAGGGGTTCCGCCTCCCACTAGATCACCGATTACAGAACCTGCACCGGATAAAAGTTTACCTGCTACTGTAAATAAATCAGTAAACAGGCCGCCTTCCGGAAGTCCTGCTCCTTCAATTCTGAAGAAGTTATTACCGGTTGGACTACCTGTGACAGTATGAGGTGTAATGGCATCCCCTAAGTAACCCTCAGGGGCACCGTTATCCCAGCTTAGGAAGCTTTGAAAAATGCGGCTATCTAAGGCTAAGGAGAAATCACATGATTCTCCTGGTAACGGATCGCAACCTATATCCTCTGTACCTTCTTTCCTGGTAATAATACCTTCATCATCCGTAGTATAGGTATCAGTACCGTAAGGGTGGGTGACAGTATACTCTGCATTTGGTTGCAAATCTGTTCCTGTTACCCTGATCCTGCCGAAAACCATTTGGTCACCTGCCACCGGCTCTTCATTTACAAAAGCGCCTTCCACAGCAAACCTGATAAAGGTTTTTCCTCCCAAAGGAGTCTCTAAATTATTGGATTCTGCAATCCAATAGAAAAACTCTGACGGGAAGTTAGTACCCAGTTCAGTCGGTTGGCTGGGATCAAATCCCGCTTCTTCACCTGCTTCAGGCAGAACACAATTTGGATCAGATCCATCAAGGCAGGGGACTACCACTGCACCGGTTTGATCCTGATATGAAACAGGAAATCCGGTCACCGGGTCAATTTCCCCGATAGCTGCATCGGTAGGACTGGCAATAGCTTGATCAACAGGGGCTTCTTCATCGGTTGCCACATCTGCCGGAACAACTTCTCCGTCTGCTACAACCTCCTCACTGCCGACAACCGGCTCCTCTGGGGCTGGTTCTTCGACAACTGGCTCCTCAGTTTCCTCGACAACAACTTCTTCAGCAACCGGAGCTGGTTCTTCCTCCTCTGCTATTTGGCCTGCAGCTTCTTCTGCCGGAGCCTGTTGTGTATCTCCGGCATTACCGGTTCCGGAATTGCTCTGGGTGTCGGTAGTAGCAGAATCCTGGGTAGAACCTGTACCTGAATTGCTTCCGTCTGTTGTATTAGAATCGGTTGTATCAGTCGTTTGCTCTACTGCGCCTGCACTTTCATCGGTAGGATTTGTATCACCACCTGATGTCCCGCTGTCAGTGTTCTCTGTTGAGGATGAACCACTATTGGAGCCGGAAGTTGATTCTTCAGTAACAGTTCCTTCTGAACCGGAACCGCTTTCTGCATAAATCGGGTTAGTTGTCAGGGCAACAGCTACAACCAAAAGCTGAGAAACTAAAATTAGTTGAACAGCCGCTAAATATATGAATTTTTTGAAAATATTTGTTTTCATTTTTTCACCCCCTTTCATTTAGAATTTCTTAACTGTGTTAAGGATATGATTTGTGGTTAAAAATCACCGTCAGCCAGATTGCAGAAAGTTTGTAAGATTGCTTACAAACGAACGAAGTAAGTTTGCAAACTTGTTTACAAACGAACGAAGTAAGTTTGCAAACTTGTTTACAAATCTCCGAAAGTGGTAAAATGCCCTCGCATGAATACCATTAACGACAGGCTTGAGGAATTTTTTTCTAAATTTAACGACAAGCGCTTCTATAAGAAAAAAGAGGTTATTATCCGGGCTGATGATAACCCACCGGGAGTCTTTTACCTTAAAGAAGGCTATGCCCGTCTTTATACAATTTCCCCCAATGGACAGGAATTAACTCTCAACATCTTAAAACCAGGCGGATATTTTTCGATGATGTGGGCAATCGGAGATACTCAGAATACTTATTATTTTGAGGCTTTAACTAAACTTGAGCTTTGGCGCTCCCCCAAAGAAGAATTGATAAATTTTATCCGAGAG
Organism: uncultured Gammaproteobacteria bacterium; assembly: GCA_964551605.1. GTDB lineage: Bacteria > Patescibacteriota > Microgenomatia > Daviesbacterales > UBA10151 > UBA10151. Next base: position 31,810 of record CAZKCV010000009.1, read on the forward strand.
GAGCCGGAAGTGTTGTTTGAATTTACCAGGCGGATTTTAATTGGTCTAGATGGTCTTTTGGGAGTCATTGAGTCTTTGTTATTCGGCAATTCCTATAATAAAGTAGCTACTGCTTTGCTAACCTCGGCCAAACGTTTTGGTAAAAAACAAGCTAACGGGGAAATAGTAATCGAGTTGCCGCTGACTCACCACCTCATTGCTAGCCTGGCCGGCTTAACCAGGGAAACTACCAGCCTGGTTATGAAAGAATTTGAAGTTGGGGGAATTTTATCCCCCGACCGACCTTTCATAACTGTCAGGAATATGGAAAAATTAGAAAAAGAAACGCTTATCTCTAAGGATCAACCCTCCTTGCCACACGTGGTTTAAATTACACTACTTTCTCCCAGGGGAACTGCTCCCGGCCAAAGTGGCCATAAGCAGCAGTAGGCAAGTAAATAGGTCGTTGTAAATCAAGGCCTTCAATTATCCCTTCTACTGAGGTATCCAGAATTTTATTCATAAAAGACAGAATTACCTTATGGGACTTCTTAGCTGTACCAAATGTTTCTACATCCTGCATGGTCGGTTTCTTAGCCCCGATAAAATAGGCCAGCCTTACCTCTGCTCTGTCTGCTAAACCATTGGCCACTATATTCTTGGCTAAAAATCTGGCAGCATAAGCACCTCCCCTGTCTACTTTAGATGGTTCTTTACCGGAAAAAGCTCCTCCTCCGACCCGGGCATAACCTCCGTAAGTATCAACCACTATTTTTCTGCCGGTCACACCACAATCAGAGGCCGGTCCACCATGATGCCAAATACCGGTGCCATTAACGATAATATCTTTCTTGGAAACCTTAAAGCCAAAGATGTCTAAAACCGGAATAATGACAATATTATAGATATCATCTTTAACCTCATCCAAGTTGATGGATTCTTTATGCGGCACGGCTATGACTACCTGATTAACTTTATAAGGCTTTCCTTGCCTGTATTCTATGGTTACTTGGGATTTGCCGTCAGGACGTAAGTATTTGACGATATTTTCCTCCCGCACCTGATCCATTCTTTTCACCAAAGCATGCGCCATAGAAATCGGAAGAGGCATTAAGCTGTCAGTTTCGCGGCAGGCAAAACCAAACATCATCCCCTGATCCCCGGCTCCTTTTTTCTTAACCCCGATGGCAATTTCCGGAGACTGCTCATGTACAAACACCTCTATAGGAGACTTATCCGTAAAATTAAATTCAGGGTCAGTATAACCCAATCTTTTTATCTGATCCCGAGCTATCTTTTTAAAATTTACCTTAGCCTTTGCCCCGATTTCCCCGGCGATAATTAACCTATTATTACCGGCTAAACATTCAATGGCAGTCCGGCCTTTTGGATCCTGAGCCAAGACCGCATCTAAAATAGCATCAGAGATTTGATCGCAAATTTTATCTGGGTGGCCGGCACAAACCGATTCAGATGTAAATGTTGTTAAGACGCCGTTAAGATAACTCATATCTTTTATTTAAAAAACCTCCCGATTCTCGAGAGGTCCTGAACATAAGTTTGTCCAAGACCTGGACCACATCTCCTGTACCGTACGGTACAGGATTGGCACCGCGACTTTACGGTTGCCGCCCGGCGCTTTTTAATAATGCCGGATCTCCTGATGTAGCTGTTAGTAAACCATAAATAACTTATTTTGGCAAGTCCTCAAATAAGGCATGTTTTTCTATCTCTGCCAAAAGCTCCTGCTTCTTATTCTCTAAATCTTCCTTACCTACATGCTCAATGTTTAATCGAAGAAGCGGTTCAGTATTGGAGCTGCGCAGCGAAAATCTCCAGTCTTCATACGAGACTGCCACCCCGTCTAAAGTACTGATTTCTGCATCCGAGTATTTTTCCTTTAAAGCTTCAATGATTTCCAGAGCATTTTTTACCCTAAAATTAGTTTCTCCTGATTCATGACTCCTTTTCAGATCCTCCACAATTTCCGAAAGCGGCTTACCTTCCCGGCTCATCACCTTCAGTACTATTAAAATCATCGGTAACTGCGATTCAGCATTACCTGTTTCCCGGAAAAAATAATGGGCCGATGATTCACCGGCAAAGACGGCTCCGGTTTCATGCATTTTTTCAGTAATAAAAGCATGGCCAACTTTAGTAATCTCATACTTACCTCCATATTCTTCCACAATTTTTTTCGGAGTTAGAATATAGCGGATATCAAAAAGAATGGTTTCGCCCTTTTTCTCGCTTAAAAGCTCTTTAGCAACCAGGGCTGTAATCAGTGACGGCTGAATCACTACCCCTTTTTCATCAATAAAAAATAACCTGTCGCCATCTCCGTCCGGAGCTAATCCTAAATCAGCTTTCTCTTCTTTAACACGTCTTTGCAAATCAACTAATGTCTCTGCCTGTAGCGGATCAGCCTGATGAGCCGGAAAAGTTCCATCCAGCTTAAAATTCATTTTCATTAATTCTCCAGGAATGGCTTTAAATAAAGCCTCAATATATAAAGCCCCCAAGGCATTAGCTGCGTCTGCTACGATCTTAAACTTCTTAATTTCCGGATAACCGGCAATCCTTAAAGCATTCTGCACCTCTTCTTCCACAACATTTTCTTTTTTAGTAATGCTGCCCCCTCCCCGGGCCATAATATCCACTCCCTCCCGGCTTAATCTTTTGATATCTGCCATGCCGGTATTTTTACCAATTTTAACTAAACCTGTCGGTGATTTTCTGACGATTTTTAAGCCGTTATATTGTTTAGGATTATGGGAAGCCGTAATCTGCAAACCGCCGTCATAGCCATATTTGAAGACAGCAAAATAAAAAGTGGGCGTAGAAACTATTCCTAAATCAATCACTTCTGCTCCGAGCTTTACTAAAGTTTTACTGACTGCTTCAAAAATAGCCGGAGAAGAAAGCCTCATGTCGCGGCCAACAGCAATAGTCAGAGGTTTAGTAGCAGAAAGTTGATCAGATAACAATTTGTAAATAGCCCGGGTGATAGGAATAGCAAACTCCTCATTCAGTTCTTCCGGGTATATCCCCCTGATATCATAGCTTTTGAAAATATTTTCCGGGGGAACTGATCTATTCATGGGATTTAAGTATTTTATCAAACTTTATCCTTAAATTACACCACCTGCTATACTAAATAAATGAAGTCCTGGCAAAGAAAATGGTTAATCGGAATTGCATTTTTCTTTTTTATTCACTTAATACGTGACTTAATGCAGGATTTTGGAATACGTAATCTTCTTTCTGATACCTTTGTCAAACAGGATCTATCAAAAACACCCGGCTGGTATTGGCAGGTTTTTAATACTTATTTTATTGAAACTTTGGGTGTACTACTGGCTATCTATTCTTTAAAAAGAAATAAATTTAAGTTACCGGGTTTACTGACTATTGTTTTAGCAGTATTTTTTCTACTTGTTTGGTTATTTTACTGGATATTTCTTTGATTATTACCTCTTTGGAGATTGCTTCTTGGCTCTGGCTTTTTGGGCTAAACCGTATTTTCGCCGTTCCTTGACTCTGGCATCCCGGGTTAACAAACCTTCTCTTTTTAGAGCAGTCCTAGCGGCAGGACTGGTTTTAGCAAGGGCCCGGGCAATGCCATGAATCACTGCATCAAGTTGCGAAGCTTGACCGCCGCCTTCAACCTTTACTGAAACCAGATATTTCCCTGCGGTAGTGGTAATTTCTAAAGGGCGGTTATATCTTTTCTGTAACACCGGACCAGGAAAATATTCTGAAATGGGTTTCCCGTTAACTAATACCTGTCCCTGGCCGGTATTTAACCGCACCCGGGCTACAGCTTCTTTTCTTCTGCCAACGGTTGTAATATTTTCCATCACTTTGCATCTCCCGGATAAACTTTTAATTTCTTAATTACTTGGCTGCCTAACCTGTTATGAGGCAGCATACCTTTAACCGCATGTTCAATAATATACTCCGGTTTTTTATTTATCATTTTATCAAAAGTTTCCTGTTTTAATCCCCCCGGATAACCTGAATGCCTAGTATATAATTTGTCCTTCATCTTCTTCCCTGTTACCTTAACTTTGCTAGCATTTGTCACTACCACGAAATCTCCGGTATCTAAATACGGCACAAATTGCGGCTTATTCTTACCCATTAAAATAGCCGTCACCTCAGTTGCCAACCTGCCGAGGATTTTCCCACTGGCATCAATGGTATGGGTTTCTCTTTGAATTGATTTAGCAGATAATCTATTAGTTGACATACTATTTCCTTTTTTGAGGGTTAACTTTCTTACTTTTCTTGTTACCAGTTTTCGGTTCTCTGTTTTCAGATTTTGGTTTTCCAGTTATCTGTTTACCTGTTACTGATTTTGCCTTTGATACCTCTGATACTTCTGATACCTTTTCCAGGGGCTTCAGCTCTTCAGCTCCAATTAAACTCATCCTTACCATGGTAGCCTGATCCCCAATCCTGGCTCCAAGTTTTACTAACCTGGTATAACCGGAGGTTCGGTTGCCTGCCTTTGGGCTAATCTCCTTTACCAGCCTCTCCCTTAAGCCTTTATCACTTACGTAGGATTGAAGATCATGGATATTTTTATCTTTTGCAAAATTGATTACCTTATCAACTAAACCTTTAATAGCTTTTGCTTTAGTTTCAGAAGTTTGAATTGTGCCGTAGGAAAAAAGTGCGTACATTAACCCCTTGAAGAGGTTTTTGCGTTGATCCTTATTCCTGCCAAGGTGTTTACCATAAATTCTATGCCTCACGAAGAGCCAACCCCCTCTCGGCTAACTTGTCCGATATCAGATGTATTGATTTAGCACCTAAATTTTTTGCTTTTAGAAGGTTTTGTCTTGGAACATTAATTAAATCATCAATAATATTTATCTCAACAGCTTTTAAGGCATTTGTAATCCTGACCGGTAAATCAAGTTCTTCAATAGTCATCTTTAAGGTTTCTTCTGAGATCTTCGGACCTGATTCTTCTGCTATTTCCTCAACTACCGGCTCATATATTCTACGGAAAGTTTCAGATAAAAGCCGTGCAGCAGCATTTACGGCCTCAAGAGGAGTAATGGTACCGTCAGTAGTCACATCCAAAACCAGCTTATCAAAATCAGTTCTTCGCCCTACCCGGGTGGGATCTACACTATAATTGACTAAGGAAACAGGACTAAAAAGGGCATCAACCGGAATCACACCAATTTCCTCCGATTTTCTTTCATCTGAAATTGAGTAACCTTTACCCTGTTCAGCAATCATCTCCATATTTAATTTTGCTTTAGCATCTGTCAGGGTGGCAATTTCCTGATCTGGGTTAGCAATTTCACCGTCTCCTTCAATTACCAAATCAGCAGCCTTAACCACACCTTTTCCTGAAGCTTTAAGAACTAACTTTATTGGTTTATCGGAATGGACACTTAAGCGAATTTTCTTGATGTTTAGGATAATTTCAATTATATCTTCCATTACCCCATCAATTGTGGAAAATCTATGGGCAACTCCATCAATCTTAATTGAGGTCACGGCAGCCCCGGGTAAAGATGTTAATAAAACTCTCCTTATGCTGTTTCCTAAAGTATGGCCAAAACCAGCCTCGAGCGGCTCGATGGTAATACTGGCGAAATTTTCTGATTCTTTTTCAGTTTTAATCTTAAACATAATTTCTTATCTTGAATAGAACTCAACAATTAATTGCTCATTAATTGATTGTTCCACCTCTTCGCGCTCAGGGATTCTTAAAACCTTGCCTACTGTGGCTTTTCTTTCAAGCCATCCCGGCAAGGTCAAAGTTTCCTCTAAACTCTTTTGAACGTGTGTATTATCTCTCATTTGCGGCGATATTTCAATAGTCTGATTAGCTCTGACCCGAAATGATGGGATATTCACCTTTTTGCCGTCTACAGCTACATGGCCATGACTAACCAATTGCCTGGCCCCGGCCCTGCTTTTTGCGAAATTCAGCCTGTATACTACATTATCCAACCTAGTTTCTAAGGTTTGAAGTAACGCAAGGCCTGTCGCTCCCTTAACCTTGGAGGCTTCTTCAAAATATCTTTTAAATTGCTTTTCCAATAATCCAAAGATTCTTTTCGCTTTCTGTTTTTCCCTGAGCTGAACACCATATTCTGATAATCTTCGCCTTCTGCCCAAACCATGCTGGCCAGGTGGCACTGCTCCTTTTTTCTCAAGAGACTTAGCATCTTTGGCAAACAAAGCCAACCCTTCTCTTCTTGATAATCTACGCTTCGGGCCTGTGTATCTAGCCATTATACTCTTCTCCTCTTCTTGGGTCTGGGGCCGTTATGAGGAATTGGGGTAACATCAGCTATCATTGTGATATTAATACCTGCTCCTCTTAATGCCTTAATAGTCGCATCTCTTCCTGAACCCGGGCCCTTAATATAGACCTCCACTGCACTCATGCCAAATCCCTTGGCAGTTTGGGCTAATTTCTCCATAGCGGAAATTGCGGCAAAGGGTGTAGCCCTTCTGGCGCCTTTAAAGCCTGCCGTACCGGATGTAGCCCAAGATAAGGTATTTCCCACAGCATCTGTTAAGGTAACTAAAGTATTATTAAAGGTGGCAGTAATATATACCCTGCCGCTGCTGAATTTCTTTTCAACTTTTCTGGCTGTCTTAGCAGCATTTCCCCGTGTTTTAATCTGTCTTTTTGCCACTATTCTTTACCCCCTGTTTCCCCACCGGTTTTCGCAACTACTTCTTTCCTGACAGTCCCCACGGTTTTTCTCTTTCCTCGTTTAGTCCGGGCATTAGATCTGGTTCGCTGACCTCTGGCCGGCAAACCTTTCCTGTGCCGAATACCTCTGTAGCTGCCAATCTCTTCCAGCCTCTTTATGTTTTGTTCAATCTCCTGCCTTAGATCTCCTTCCACCTTAAATTGCTCCACGCTCTTTTGTAGTTTATTGATTTCTTCTTCAGTCAAATCTTTAACTCTTTTTGTGCCGTCTATTCCGGCATCTTTCAGAACAGAAATCACGTTAGACCGACCTATACCAAAAATATAGGTTAAACCAATGTCAACTCTTTTTTGTTCCGGTAAATCAACTCCTGCGATTCTTGCCATAATTTTTAGCCCTGACGCTGTTTGTGTCTTGGGTCACGCGGGCAAATTACATACAAAATACCCTCGCGCTTGACGATTTTACAAAACTTACAGCGAGCTTTAATTGACGCCTGAACTTTCATAGTATAATTTCTATAATCATTATAATAGTTATAATTATTATTTGAGCCTAAACGTAATCCTACCTTTGTCTAAGTCATATTTCGGACTCATTTCGATCTTCACCCGATCACCTTCCAAAAGTCTGATATAGTGCATTCTCATTTTACCTGAGATATGGCATAAAATCACTCGTCCCAAAAGTTCGGGCAGATCCACACTTCTGTCAATCTCTACCCTGAACAAAGTGTTCGGTAAAACCTCCTTAACTTTACCCTCAACTTCAATAACATCTTTGACCATAAATTTAGATTAAAGTATTTTACCAGATTTAGCTTCATCTGACAACCCTATGGGTTGTTAAACCTTATGCCAATCAGTTAATACCTCAGCCTCCTTTTTACCTACAATTACTGTCATCTCAAAAAGCCCCCCCAAAGACTTGTCTGCAGAGGAAAAAGTCCAACCATCTTCATCCAATACTACCTCCGGCGCACCTGCTGTATAGATTACTTCTATTGCTAAACTCATGCCGCTTCTCAAAATTGGCCCGGTTCCCTTTTGCCCAAACCCCGGTATTTCCGGATCTTCATGCAGGCTTTTGCCAACTCCATGCCCTACTAAACTCCTGACCACCGAATACCCTGCCCCCTCAACTTTAGCCTGAATAGCCGCTGATATATCTCCTACTGTATTACCATCAACTGCCTGCGCTATCCCATCCAAAAGTGCTGCTTCTCCTGTTTTCAGGAACTTCCCTTTTTCCTTAAAATCCTTTCCCCTTTCCCCTTCACCCTTCTCCCTAACTAAAACACTCCAAGCGCAATCAGTATGCCAACCCCTATACATAACTGCCAAATCCACACTTACTACATCCCCAATTTCAAACTTTCTAGCTGTCGGTATCCCATGCACCACCTGTTCGTTTACCGTGATGCATGTCGCATACTTGTATCCTGGCACTGTCTTATAAGACAAATCCCCGCCTTGTTTTAAGATTTCTCTTTTGACCACCTCATCAATTTCAAGCCCTATCACACCAACCTTAATAGTTTCTATCGCCCGCTCCAAGGCTTTCGCAGCAATTACACCTGATTTCCGCATTAAGCTCTGCTCATAGGTGTTCCTTGCTTTCATCTTTCAAACTTGCTTTCTAATCTCATCCTGGATTTCTTCTATATCTCCTACTCCATTAATTTCTACCAAAATACCTTGCTGCTTATAATGATCAATCAGTGGCTGCGTTTGCTCATAATACAAATCCAGGCGTTTATTGATAAGTTCAACCGCATCATCCGCTCTACCTCTTTGTAAAAGCCTTTGCGCCACTTTCTCCCGCGGAACATCTAGATAAATTACCTTATCAAAATCCGGCTCAAAGATATTTACCTGTTCCATAGTCCGAGGGTAACCGTCCAAAATAAAGCCATTTTTAACATCCTCTTCACCAACTCTTTTTTTGACCAATTCCGCTGTAGTTTGATCATCCACTAATTGACCAGAATCCAAAACCTGCTTGATCCTCTTTCCTTCCTCAGAATCCAAAGCCGCAATTTGACGAAAAAGATCACCTACCGTAATTTTTGGCAGGCTTAAATGCTCTGCCAAAAGATCTGCCTGTGTTGATTTTCCGGATCCTTGCGGACCAATCAGCAAAATTTTCATCTTCTGGCAAATACCTCATAACTTCTCTCAATTAATTTACTCTGGAATTGTTTAGCTGTATCTAGAATAACCGATACCACGATTAGAAGGCCGGTTCCCCCCAACACCAGAGTTTCAATTCCCGTCATCTGAGAGGCTATTGACGGCAGGATAGCTACCGTACCCAAGAAGATGGCTCCGACCAGCGTAATCCTGACCATAATAAAGTTTAAAAAAGAGGCTGTTTGGGTGCCCGGCCGTATGCCGGGAATAAACCCGCCGTATTTTTTTATCTCATCAGCCACTTTGGTCGGATTAAAGATGACAGCCGTATAGAAAAATGTAAAACCTACTACCAGCAGGAAATAAACCAGGTTATAGATTAAGCTGCTGGGGTTAAAATTTGCCGCTAAAAATCTGCCTATAGAAGCCAATTGCGGTTGAGGCAGGCCGGACAGATACGAACCGGCAAAAGACGGCACCAAAACCAAAGAAACAGCAAAAATAATCGGAATCACTCCGGCCTGATTCACCCTCAAAGGTAAATAAGTCTGGGCCCCGGTGCCGCCTTCTTTGCCGCCGATAAACCTTCTGGCATATTGAACAGTGATTTGTCTTCTACCTTCATTAATAAAAACTACACCTGCCACTACCACAATCGACAAAATCCCGAATATCAAAATGTTTATCAATTGGCTCTGATCTGTTACCGAAGCAGTCTGCGTTAAGACAAGGGGTACCCGGGAAACAATTCCGGCAAAAATTAAAAGCGAGATCCCGTTACCAATCCCGTATTCGGTAATCAACTCACCCAGCCACATTAAAAAAATGGTGCCGGCCGTCATACCGACCACAATTGCCGCAATCTGCAAAGGACTAATTTGGGTAATAATGCCTTGATTTCTCAGTAATACAAACATGCCTATTGCCTGCAGCAACGCCAAGGGCACTGTTAAATACCTGGTATATTGGTTAATCATTTGCCTGCCTGATTCCCCTTCTTTAGATAAAGCCTCAAGCTTTGGACTTATCATAGTTAAAAGCTGAAAGATAATAGAAGCATTAATATAAGGATTAAGTCCTAAGGAGATTACAGAAAAGTTAGCCAGCGTCCCGCCGGAAAAAATATCCAAAAGTCCTAAAAATTGGTTGGAGGCAAAAAGTTGTTGGAGTCCTGCCAAATCTACCCCGGAAACAGGAATATGGGCGGCAATCCGGAAAATGATAACTAAGATTGTGGTAATAATAATTTTCCTACGAAGTTCGGCTATTTTAAAAGCATTGATAATCGGAGACAATATATTAGACATTCTCGATCTTCCCGCCCAGTTTTTCTATTTTTTTACGGGCAGAGTCTGACACGGGAAGTTTAACAGTTAAAACCTGAGAGATTTCTCCGTTTCCCAAAATTTTAACTCCTTTTTTCATATCTTTTTCGGCAATAATTTTTGCTTCTAATAATTTAGTAATATCCACAACTTCTTTCGCCTTAAAAACATCCAATTTACTTAAACTAATTATCTTGGGTTTAACTGAAACTTGCTTATTGCCTTTTCCTCTTCTTAAGGGTAATTTCTTATACAAGGAAAGGTTGCCGGTAAAAGTAACCGGGATTGTCCCTCTGGCTTTCTGGCCTTTGGTACCCCGGCCGCCGGTTTTACCTTTGCCTGAACCAAGACCGCGGCCTATTCTTTTTTTAGCTCTAGTTTTTACTTTTAACAATTGATTAAGCTTCATTTTTACCTTTATTGGCAGGTTTTGCTTTAACCATTTTCAATTTACCTAGGGCCTCTAAGGTAGCATAAACATTAGAAGCCTGGTTTTTGGTGCCTAATATCTTAGACACAATGTCATGAATTCCGGCTGCTTCCACCACCACCCTGACTGCGCCACCGGCAATCACTCCGGTACCCACCGGGGCTGGTTTTAGTAATACTTTAGCCGCTCCGCTTTTTAATAACACCGGATGGGGGATAGTCCTACCTTTAAGCGGCACGGAAATCAGGTGCTTCTTGGCATAGCTGGTAGCTTTTCTGACTGCTGACTGCACCTCAGCTGCCTTACCTAAACCTACTCCCACCTGTCCTTTCCTGTCACCCACTACCACTAATACCGATAACGATCTTTTATCACCGCCTTTTGTTTTCTTTGAAACCCTGTTAACCTGTACTACTCTTTCAAAATATTCTTCTTGTATTGCTTCGGGGTTCATTAGAAATTAAGTCCTCCTTCCCTGGCTCCTTTCGCCAGTTCAGCCACCCGGCCCTGATATAAAAATCCACCTCTGTCAAAAACCACTCTTTTAATTTTATGCTTTAATGCTTTCTCTGCCAAGTTTTTGCCTACTTTTAAAGCTTTTTCTTTTTTAGTGCCGGAGGCGCCCCCTGTACCTGTTTCTTTTAAGTCCGAAACTGAAACTAAAGTCTTGCTTTGACTGTCGTCGATAATCTGAGCATATATATGTTGTGATGACCTAAACACAGACAACCTAGGGCAATCTTCAGTTCCCATTATCTTTTTTCTTATCTTTGTATGTTTTCTAATCCTTAAATTTTTTAACATAGTAACTTATTTAGCTCCTCCGGCTGCTCCGACTTTGGCACTCTTACCTACTTTCTTCCTGATATATTCACCTTCATACCTAACCCCCTTACCCTTATAGACATCAGGTACTCTTACTTTTTTGATATTGGCGGCAATTTGACCTACCAGCTGCTTATCTATTCCGGACACTTTAATTTTAGTATTATCAGCTACTTCAAAACTAATACCAGCCGGGGCTACCACTTCCACGGGATGAGAATAGCCGACATTTAAGATTAATTTCTCTCCGCCTGTTTGGGCCCGAAAACCGACCCCCACCAGCTCTAAGTTCTTACTCCATCCTGCAGTCACCCCGGTTACCATATTATTGATTAAGTTCCGCACCAAACCATGCATGGCCCTGATTCTCTTATCATCTTTTCTTCTTTTAACCAAAACTACATTTCCCTCAATATCTACAGTAATTGAAGAATCCACATCCATCTGCAGTGATCCTTTGGGACCACTGACATTAATGGTTTTACCGGATTTCTCTACCGTTACTCCGGCCGGGATATTTATTGGTGAATTTCCTATTCTGCTCATTTTAAGTTTCATCGGTTTACCAAACCAATGCTAAAACCTCCCCTCCTACTTTATTTTTACGGGCTTCTTTATCAGTCATCAAACCCTTCGGTGTTGAAATAATCGCGATTCCTAAACCGTTTAAGACACCCGGCAACTCTTTAACACCTTTATAAACTCTAAGTGAAGGCTTTGAAACCCTTTTTATATCAGTTAGGGCCGGCACCCGGGCATCATACTTAAGGACTACTGTTATTTCCCGGTCCTTTTGTTTGACATCCGAGAGGTAACCTTCTTCTTGAAGTAATTTCATGAGCCGCCAAATCAATTTTGAGAATTTAAGCTCCACCGAAACCTTACCAACCGAATAACCGTTTTTTATTCTAATTAAAGCATCACCAACAGTATCCATAGACTACCAACTCGCTTTCTTCACGCCCGGGAGCAACCCCAGATGCGCTAATTCCCTGAAACAAAGTCTGCAAAGCCCGAATTTCCCCAAGTAAGCCCGCGACCTACCGCATCGCATACAGCGATTTTTCTCCTGTACCTTATACTTAAACTTAAGCTTAACAATGTTACTTACTTTAGCCATAGTTATTTCTTAAAGGGCATACCCAAATACTCAAGCAGCTTTCTGCCTTCTTCCTTATCCTTAGCTGTTGTTGTAATAGTAATTGCCAAACCTCTTGTTTTATCTACACTCTTATAATCAACTTCCGGGAAAATCGTTTGTTCCTTTAAGCCGATATTCAAATTACCCTGGCTGTCGAAAGAGTCCCCTGATATCCCCCTAAAATCTCTTACTTTAGGTAAAACAATATTTACTAACTTATCTAAGAAAGCATACATTTTTGTCCCCCTTAAAGTCATCATCATCCCGATTGGTTGACCTTTGCTGACTTTAAAAGATGCAATGGATTTTCTTGCCTTTGTCACAACTGGCTTTTGCCCGCCTAATTGCGAAAAATAAACTTTTACCCTATCCAAAATACCGGCATTATCCTTTGCTTCACCCAAGCCAATACTAATTACAATTTTTTTCAAAGACGGGACAGCTTGTTTATTTTTTAATCCCAGTTCTTCCTGTAGCTTTGTTTGCACTTCTTTTATATATTTTTCTCTAAGCCTTTGCATCAGTTTTAATCTCCTTTTTGCACTTTTTGCATACTCTAACTTTGTCACTTCCAGCCATCGTATATCCTATCCGGGTTGCCTTTTTACAATTAGGGCAAATTAGGGCTACGTTAGATATATTAAAAGGTTTCGGAATATCGATAATCCCTCCTTCGATTTGTCCCTGTTTTCTAACATGCCTTTTGTAAAGATTAGCTCCTTCAACAAAGACTTTTTTCTCCTTGCCTAAAACAAAGGCTACCTTGCCTTCCTTACCGGAATCTTTACCTAATAATACTTTGACTGTATCGCCTTTTTTAATTTTCATAGTGAGCGTAGTCGAACTACCAAACCTCCTGGGCAAGTGAGATAATCCTTGTATAACCGGCATCCCGAACTTCCCTGGCAATCGGGCCGAAAATACGTGTCGCCCGCAAATTGCCGTCATTATCAACTATCACCCCGGCATTATCATCAAACTTTATATATGAACCATCATCTCTTCTAACCTCTTTTTTAGTCCTGACTATCACTACCTTGACTATTTCATGGTTTTTGACCTGCCCATTAGGATCAGCTCCTTTAACTACAGCCACCACTAACTGTCCTAAACCTGCCTTTCTTTTGCCTGATCCGCCCAAAGGCTGCAAAACCTGCACTGCTTTGGCTCCGCTATTATCTGCCACTGTTAATCTGGATCTGTGCTGTACCATAAAGTTAGGGTATAGCCACTAGGGTTTAGGGGCTAGTTTCTCCTTTCTTGATTTTCTTTTCTCTTTTTTTTCTTCAACTGTTTCTTCACTAGACCCTATACCCTCAACCCTATCCCCTTCTTTTTCCTCCGGCATTACCTCAGCAATTACCTGCTCAGCTGCTTCCTTTAGCCTCTCCTCAGTAATAGCTTCCAGATCCTTCCCTACTACCTTAAGAACTTTCCAATGTTTATTCTTAGAAATCGGTCTAACCTTTATCATCTCAACCAAGTCTCCGTCTTTTATCTCCGCCCCGGCCTCTGCTAAATATCTTTTGGTTTGAACATAAGCCTTTTTGTACAAGGGGTGCTTAGCCACCCTTTCTACTAAAACTGTCGCCGTATTTTTCATTTTTGTTGAAACAACTCTGCCTATCATTTCTGTTTATCTCCTTTGTTTTCTTTAGTTTCCATAGTCTTTGTCTCTAATTCTGCCAATAACTCTTTCTGTTTAATCACTGTCAAAATTTGAGCCAGTTCTTTTTTCTTCTTAAAAACCATTTTTAAATCCTTTAGTTTTTTCATATTTTTATCCATGACTAAATTGGCAATCTCTTCTCTTAAAGCCTTCAACTTACTCTCAAGCTCTTTTAAGTCTAATCCTTTAATTTTTATGTATTCTTGTTTTTTCATCATTTCTCCACGAACTTAGTACTAAGCGGTAGCTTATGTGCAGCTAACCGAAGCGCTTCTTCTGCTATCAACTTAGACACAGCCCCCATCTCAAAAATTAAACTTCCGGGTTTTACCACAGCTACATATCCTTCGACATCGCCTTTGCCTGAACCCATTCTGGACTCTGCCGGATGTTTGGTAATTGGTTTATCAGGAAATATTCTGATCCAAATACGTCCGCCTCTTTTGGTAAAATGAGCCATTGCCCGTCTGGCTGCCTCAATTTGTCGGGCGCTAATAAAGCCAGCTTCCATTGATTTTAAGCCAAAAGAGCCAAATGACAGACTATTGCCACGGGTAGCCACACCGCCTCTTTTACCTTTAAAGGTTTTCCTATGTTTCATTCTTTTCGGTTGTAGTAATGCCATACTAGTAGCGCACCCCCAATTGAAAATTGAAAATTGAAAATTGAAAATTTATTCTCATATCTCTACCTCTCCCTTATTTATCCAAACCTTCACTCCCACATATCCGGATTTGGTCAGAGCCGGATAAGCTGCAAAGTCTATAT
>CAZKCV010000010.1:0-38133 GCA_964551605.1 uncultured Gammaproteobacteria bacterium
TCCGGGCCCTTGGTCTACCGGTACGACGTCTCCATGGCATGGAGAAGATAAGGGGTTCAATTCCCCTAGGGTCCACAAAAATCAGTTATCAGTTCTCGGTTGTCGGTTGTCAGAAATTGGTTTTCCGGTTGTATGTTAACCGGTTAACTGAAAACTGGCAAACTTGAATCTGAAAACAGAAAACCGAAAGGGCCTGTGGTTCAACGGCAGAACATGGCATTCGCATTGCTAGGATCCGGGTTCAATTCCCGGCAGGTCCACCGAACATAGTGAGGGGGAACTAACGGGATCAAGATCTCGCCGAAGGCGAGTAGACTTATTCCCGGCAGGTCCACCTTAGGGATTAGCGGCGGGGCTGGGGGAGGGGCTGGTTTCTTCTCTTTTCTCAACTGCTTCCGGGGTGGCTATTTTTTCCGGCTTTGGCAAGTCTATGACTTTGGGCAGATTTTCTTCCTGCAGGGATCCGCTGGCAGAAGCAGCCGGTGGCTCGGCTCCTGACTGCGACTTGCTCTTTAGGTCATTTAAGTAGTCACTGGCCACTTTATAATCCTGTGAATCCTTATTAAGCAGGGTTAACAGTTTCTCTGCTATGGCCTGGGCTCCGGCTAAGTCACCCTTGTCTTTTAAGGCTACTGATAAGTTGTAGTAAGCATTGGCATAATCCGGCTTTAAGTTAATGGCATCGGAGAAGAACCTGACAGCCATATCATAGCTTTGAATGGCATAGTAAACTCCGCCGACATTTACCCGCAGTATTGGGTTCAGAGGATCCTGGAAGATGGCCCGGCCATAGGAATCCAAAGAGAAAATCAAGGCATTCTGGGCCACTCCGGCAATTTGCCTGTACAGCAGCCCTAATATTTCCCAGTTAATGCTGGAGCGTGGGCTTAAGGTAGTAGCCACCCGGCCTTCATTAATGGATTGTTGCAGTAGAACCTGGATATTTTGTTTATCGGTATCGGTTAAGGAACCGGCAGGTGAGGCTTCAGTCGGGCCTTTGGCAGCGGCTATGGCATTGGCCAAGGCAAAGTTGGTCTGGGCTAAATCAGTCCGGTATACATCATTGTAAGGATTGAGCTTTTCCGCAGCTACCAGCTCATTGTAGGCAACAATGCCCTGGTTTTGGGCAATGGCATTTAAGGCTAATCTGTGATGGTAGTCAGCCAAGACAAATTTGCCGCCAAAAAATCCGGCTCCTAGAACCAAGGCAATCATCATGATCAATAATATACCGGGTAAGGCATCCACCCTGATAGTCTCTTCACCGGAAAGCCTGAACACCCGGCTTGACCAGCGATTTGCTTCTGAGAAAACGCCGGTATTTTGCGTGACCATGAAAGCAGCCAGGATGAGAATGCCCACTACCCAAAGACCCAAAGTGCCGACATGCAGGGCCAGCAGGATAAAGAAGATTAAGCCGGCTACAGCCAAAGGAGTTTTTATCTCATTGGCTGGTTGCTCGTTTTGGAAACGCGATCTCAGGATGATGGCAAAAGCATTTGAGATGAATAAAGCCGTAACAGAAAGCAGGGCTACCAGGCCAATGCCGCCTAAGTTAGCCAGGGTCAGGAAGTATTCGTTGAAGGGTGAATCAAACCTTAGGTTCCAGAATTTGCCGGTATTAAATTCCACTGGTTTGTAGTTGGTGAAATTGAAAGCATAGGTGGACGGCCCGGTGCCCCAGAAAGGTATATCCCTGAAGGCGGAAATGGAGACTTTCCAGGAATCCCTGAAGCTTAACTGGATTTCCCGGGGGAAGCTTTGGGCTTGGGTATACAGGGGGTTTTTGGCTCCGCCTACCGGCGGAATAAAGGATAAAGCTACGGCTATGGCTACTACCGCAACCGGCAAAGCCAAGCCGATTAAGCGCAGGGGTTGAGTCCGGCTTAAGTTACTTAAGTTTCTTAAGTTACCTAAGTTACTTATATATAGAGTTAGCCCTAATCCGACTAAGGCTCCTACCCAGGTGGCTAGGTTGCCGGTTAAGGCAATAGTTAAGCCGGTGATTAATAAGAATAAGGAATTAAGAATTAAGAATAAAGGTTTGGTGGAGGTTAGGACCTGCCTTAATATAAAAGGAAACAGCAGGGTCAAAATGGCGGCAGTGGTAAAGCTGGAACCGGTCGGGGTAAAGTTTAAGCCATGGACCCAGGGGGGAGGCAGGATTTTAATTCCGGCGTAAGCTAACAGGGAAACAACTGCCAGCACTTGAGATGCAAGAATAGTTATACCTAGAATCCATTTGATTTCTTTGGTGGTTTTTAAGAAATTGACTAATATAAAATAGAACAAAATATATATTGCTATACTGATTAAACTGCCGTGGACCCGGAGCTGGTCACCCAACAGTGCTACGTAAGGGGACTGGGATAAGAAGGTAGATACTATAGCCACTGCCAGAAGAAGCAGAAGCGGCAGATCCAGGGGAGTCCTGCTAAAAACCACCTTGCCGGTTAAGGTAAACCTTAGAGTTAACAGGACCAACAATACGCCGGTAAAGGTTATTAAGACTGTAAACTTGGCTGTATCATACATTTCAGTGGTAAGGTTGGTAAATAGGAACAGGGTAGACAGGATAACTATAATCAGGCCCACCCGAAAGATCAGTCCTAAATAGGTGTGGAGGAAATCTTTTAAGTTGGTATTTACTTCATCCATAAAAGCTTACTCCTTCTACAATAGAGGTATTTTGACTTGCATTACAACTAGGATCATCTGTATCAAAAGGCATATTAAATAATCAGTTTCTTTTTATTATTGAAAAATATCTGTTAGCCCTATCAAGAATTAATTTTTCAATAAGAACTTGTTCATTAAGGAAGAAGTTAGGTTTTCAGGCAGGGGTTCCAGGAAATAATACTGGTCCAGCGTATCGGTGTATTTCAGGGCGGGTAAGTCGCCGGACCGGCGGATCAGCAAATCCCCGCCCCGGCCAATTACCTTGGGGATGATTTTTTCCATTAATTGGCTTTGCTCCGGTATGACTAAGACTGTAACGTTACTTACTTTAACCGGGGTAGTTTCGGAAGCTACCCTTAAGCCGGTTTGTTCTTTGAGCTGGTCTGATAAAATCCGCTGCTGGGGGTTGGTGGGTTGGAGAAACAGAGGAGCCAGGAAGTTATAAAGCAGCAGGCCAAAAATCCAGAGGAAAGAAGTTAACAGGGCAATTTTTAGGTCCCGCTTGGAATTAATGTAATTTTTTGTTAAAAGGGTAGACAGTTGGAAAAAGCGGGTCTTTTTTTTATTGAGCTTGGCAATTTTTAAGTCCAATAGGGTATATCTTCTACTGCCGCCTTTGGTTCGGTGAGGGGTGACTATGCCTCGGTCTTCCCACCTCCTTAAGGTATCAGGGGAGATTTTCAGGAACTGTGCTGCCTGGGCAATGGTTAAAAATTCAGCCTTCTTTTGCATAAGTTTGAGGATATATTAAATATACAGTATTGCATAAGATTTGCAAGTCACTATATATAATGGTAGTAACTTGAAATTTACTTTTTTTCTAATTCCGGTTGGATATAAGTATAAATATTTACCTTATTTTCCGTAGCCATAATGATAGCCCGGGGGAAATTGAAAGTCTGTGGCTTTTGTCCGGCTGCCCTGACTACAATGGGGGTATTTTCTATCAGGGTAATGAAATTGGCATGCTGGGGCAGGATATCAAAAGGGCCTTGCAGGTTTTTGGAACTGATGGACTCTGCTTCGGTATCCAACAATAGCTGTTGGGGAGAGATGATCCGGAGGTGGAAGGTAGGTTTAGGCACAATAAGTAACTTAAGTGACTTAAGTAACTTAAGTCACTTAATTATTCCTCCATCTTTTAACGATCCAATATACATAAATTTATCATTAGAAATGTTATCTAATTTTCCGGACAGTATCACCTCGATATCTTTTACAGATGTTTCAAGAGAAACAAAAGCGCCCTTTTTGCCGGTTTGTTTTTCAGTCATGAAAAACGGTTGTGTCAGATAATTTATAATTTTTTTCGTCCGGTTGTATAAAATCCTGTTTTCCGGGGACAACTCTTCCTCTCCCACAATTGCTACAATGTGGGATAGTTTGTCATAGTTTTCCAGGAGCTTTTGAAACTGAGTTAAAGCCTTAAAATGAGCTTCTCCTAAGAAGGCTTTGGTTAGGGTAGAGGAAGAAGAGTGGAATAAGTCAATCGGCGGATAAATGCCTTTTTGGGCTACGGAACGTGAGAGCACAATGGCATTATCTAAAACCGACATTACTGCCACCACGCCGGCATCGGAGATTTCATCAGCCGGCACATAAACATTTTGAAAGGAAGTAATCGAGCCGGTGGCAGTGGGAATTAAGCGGTCTTCCAGAGTGGAGATTTCCGTTTGCATGGTGGCCTGGTAGGCCTGTTCCGAAGGAATGGTGCCCAAGAGGGTAGCCATTTCCGCTCCGGCCTGGACATAACGAAACATGTTATCTATAAAAAACAGCACGTCTGATTTCATCTGGTCGCGGAAATATTCAGCCTGGGCCACAGCTGCCAGGGCTACCCGGAGCCTCACTGCCGCATTTTCATTCATCTGGCCTAAAACCAGGATGGTATTTGGTAGGACTCCTGATTCTTTTAGGCGCTGGTGCAATTCCTGTCCTTCCCGGATCCTTTCACCCACCCCGGCAAAAACAGAATATACCTTACGTTCACCTCCGAGGAGTGACTTCGTCCCACCATCGGAGGTGTTGTCGCGTGATGAGCCGGCTCCGGTGATGTTATGCATCAGTTCGGTCAAAAGAATCGTTTTCCCCACCCCGGCACCGCCTATAAAGCCAACTTTTCCGCCCCGCTGGATCGGAGTCAGGAAATCAATGGCTTTAATGCCGGTTTCTAAAATCTGGTAGGTGCTTTGGACAATATTTAGGGAAGGCGCCTTGGAGTAAATGGAAGTTTTTTTGTCGGCCTTGATCTCGCCGGCATGATCCCGGGGGGAACCAAAAAGATCAATGACCCGGCCTAGGACTGCTTTTCCCACCGGTACTTTTAAGTCAGCACCCGTACCGACTACCTCCATGCCTCTAAAGAGCTTATCCGGGCTGCTTAGAATGGCGGTGAAAATGGCAGTCCGGGATTGGGAAAAAACCTCTAACATCACGCCGGGTTGGCTGGGACAAACTAAAATCTCAAACAACTCCGGAAAGCCCTCGCCTTCGATGGCTACGGTGGCTATCTGGCCGTTAATAGAGGTAATTACACCCCTAACTTGGGTATTCTGATTTAGTTGAGTAGATGAGCTGGGCATAATCTGTTTATACCTCCTTTCTCAGTGCTGCCATCGAGGCGAAATTCTCCAGAATTGTATTATTATCCAGGCTTCTTTTAGCATAAGCTTTTAAGGTTTGATATTGTTTGATCAGTTTATTGGCTTCTGTTTCTGCTTTATCCATGGAGATAAACCGGGAAGCAGTCCGGGACAGTTCTGATTCCAGGAATGTGCCTTCCAAAAGCAGGGTTAAGATTTGGCTGTCAAAAAAATGCAGGATTTTGGCCAGTTCCGGTTCAAAGATAAAGCGGAGGTAATTTCCATTTTTAGGATCTTGTTCCCGGACTGTTTCCATTAAAAAGACAGAGGTGGCGGTGATATCAGTAAAAGTAGCCTGTTGGGTGAGCAGGCTTTTAAACTTGGAGTGGAAAACCAGGACTTGATTATAGTCAGCACAGATTTTTACCAGATCCAACAGTTCCTGGCTGGAAGGCACATCGGTTTTTAACATCACCTGTTGGTAGGTGGGCAGGAGCTTGGAGGCCTTAAAAAAATCCAGTCCGGCTTTGCCTAAGATTAACTTGTCTACATCTGCCAGTTCCCGGGTAGAGCCGAGAAAGTAGTTGGTTAAGGCAGTGTTAATATTGCCGTAGAAGCGGTAGTTGGAGGTTTGGAGGATACAGAGCCTTTTTTTAGGCTTTTCCAGACCGATCTTTTTTTTCAAAGCTAAAGCCCGGACAAAGCCGAAAACTTTGGAAATTTCATCAAAAAAGAGCCGGTTTCTCTCCACTGCGCTTCTGATCTTTTTGATTTTTAAGTTGGCAATTTCCGAATAGGCCTGGGTAATGGCTTTTAATGATTCACCTTCATCTAAAGCTGCATCCAGTTCTTTGATAGTCATTTTAGTTAAGGGTAAAGGGGAAAGCGTAAAGGGTAAAGAAATAATTACTTCACCCTTCCCCCTTAACACTTCACCCTTGTCATTGGCATATTTTTGCCAAAACTCCTCCTGCTCCTTCCAGGAGTTTAATCAGTTCCTCATCTGTTTTAAGTTTGGTAATGGCTTTGGTAATCGGTACCAGCTGGGGATTTTTTAGGAAAGCCTCGATAATGGTTTGCTTATATTGTTCTATAAAGAGCCGGTTTTTATCCTTTAGGAAGCTGGTAAAGGGTAAAGCCAGCAGTATGGATTGTATGGGCTTGGGAACGGCCATCAGGGCTTCTTGTTTTAAGATCTCCAGGATCAAATCTTTCCTCTTCAAAATCAGTTGTGTTTCGGGTGACAGCTCTGAACTGAACCGGGAGATGGTTTCCAGGTCAGCTGCAGACGAGATGACTTGCCTGACCCGGGTGGAAAGCAGGTTACTGACTTGATCCTGGGTTTGCCGGCCCACCCTGGAAACAGAAAGGGATAAATCAATGGCCGGGATTTGGCCCTGGGCCCGCATGTTGGCCTTAAACAGCAGATGCCCGTCTGTCATGGACATGACGTTGGTGGGGATTAAGGTAGTAAAGTCATTTAATGATAGCTCAATTACCGGCAGGGCGGTGATGGAGCCGCCGCCGTACTGCGGCAGGAAGCAACCGGCCCGCTCCAACAGATGGGCATGCTGGTAAAACATGTCACCCGGGTAGGATTCCCGGCCGGGGGATTTGTTACCCAGCAGGGAAATTTCCCGGTAGATTTTGGCATGGGAGCCCAGGTCATCCAGAATTAGCAGGACGTCCTTGCCCTTTTTTTGGAAATACTCGGCAATGGTAAAGGCTGATTTAGGGGTTAAGAAAATTAAAGGCGCCGGTTCAGAAGAAGAGGTGGCAATCACCACCGTATAATCCAGTGCTTTATTAGCCCTTAATGTATCAATTAAATTCCTGACTGTGACTGCCGGTTTGCCGATTAAGCTTAAGATGCAGATAACGCCGGTATTTTTCTGGTTAATGATGATATCCATTAAGAAGCCGGTTTTGCCGGAGTGGGCATCCCCTAAGATCAGTTCCCTTTGGCCCTTGCCCAGGGGGACTAAGGAGTCAATGATGGTAATGCCGGTTAAGAACTGTTTGGTGATGAATTCTCGTGATTCAATACCCGGGGCTTCCCGATCCAGTTCTAAAATTTCCGGCTTTTTGGAGCGGCTAAGCAGGCCTTTCCCATCAATAGGCACCCCTAAGGGATTGACAGCCCGGCCCAGCAGAAAATCTCCGGCCGGCACCCCTAAGCGGGAGGTTAGTTTCTTAAATTGCTGCTTGGGTTTGATGATACCTTCATCCAGCATCAGGATTTCAATTTTATTGTCAAAGGTAGCATTGACCCAACCCCGGATGCCGTTATCAGATTCTACCATGTCATTAACCTGGATGGTGGGAAAACCATCTAAATAGGTTAAAAAATCCCGGGAAGAGACCACATAACCGATCTCGGTGGTTTGGGTTTTAGCTTGTGTTGGATTCATAGTTTTAAGCGTAAAGCGTTAAGGGGGAAGGGTGAAGTTGCTTTACCCTTTACGCTTCCCCCTTTACCCTATCTAAGGAATCTCCTAAATTCCTCAGACAGTTCCTGCCTTTTTTCCTCCAAGCGGGCTTTTAAGGAATAGTCCCTTAGCCGGCCTTTCCAGGATAAGGCTGCTCCGGCAATTAAGTTAGGATTCAATTTGATATCCAAAAGCATGGTAGGGGAAGAAAAACCGGCCCTCACTTCTGCCCCCAGTTGACTTACAGTTGCTTCATCAGGATCAAATGCTAAATGAAGGGTTAAAACCGGTAGGGTGGTGGCAGCTTTCTCCAGGCTGGAGATGGTGTCATAAACATTGTCCCTGGTAAAGCCTTGGAATAAAGCTTTGGGCAGGGATTTTAACCAGGTTGTATCCGGAGCAGGTCCGCCTCCGAAAAAGCTTTGTACCAGAAAAGCTTTTAAGGCCATCACCCGGTGTTTGTACTGGGTTAAGGAATAGGTGTCTTTTAAGATGATATGCAAGATTTCGTCCATAAAATTGTATTGTCATTGCGATCGAAGCGAAGCAATCTGGGTCGGATAAAATATTAACTAGATTGCTTCGTCACTAAGTTCCTCGCAATGACGGTTTTAACTTTAAACAATAAATTTCTCCACTTTGGCTTTTTCCAGTGCTTCATAAATTAAGTCCATATGTTCTTTTAGTGATAACTTTTTAGCTAAGACTATGCTCATGGTCCGTTCCATCATGGCAATAATGTTTTCATCAATCAGCTTCAACTGTTCAGCTTTATAGGTGTCAATTAGCTGCCGGGAAGCTTTCAGTTCCAGTTCAATTGAAGAAGTGGTTTTTTCAGCTGTTTGGATCAGAAAGTCGGACAACTTGTTTTCTACCTGGTCAAACAGCTGGTTAATCCTTTGCTGGCCGGACAGTTTTTGGGCCTCTTCAAATTCAGCACTCCGCTTTTGTAAATCCTGCATGAATTTGATCAGCTCTGCTTGGGCTGCGGTGATGTTCTGCTTGGAAGCATTTAAGGCTATTGCCAGGTTCTTTGAATATTCAGTTTCAAACTTTTTTGATTCCAGCCGGCTTTGGGCAGTGACTTTAATTCCTTCCAGTTCTGCTTCTGCCAGGATGTCATCTGATTTTTGGATTGATTCATGCAGGGTTTCCCAGCCTTTTTCATGCAGCTCCTGGAGAAATTGGTCAGTCTCTGATTCCAGTTTCCTGCGTGTATTATGCTCATGGAGATATAAAAGCAGCAGGATAATGGCTACTAAAGCCAGGACAACATTGGCAAAATCTATGGGCAGAGCGGGCATGATTTGATAATACGATAACAAGAGTCAAGAGTCTAGAGTCAAGAGTCTAGAGTCAAGAGTCTCGCGACTAGACTCTACGTTATAATTTAATAATGAGAATTGATGCTGCTATTCCGACAATGCCGGTGACCACCAGCAGGGCAATGTTAATGATCATGGAAAGTTGAATGGTGGATTTGGCTAAGGGGTTTCTGCCTAAGGCTTCAATGCTTTTGGCAATGGAGCGGGAAAAGGTCAAAAAGCCAAAGGTAAAACTGAGCAGCACAATCATGCCGGCAGCAAAGTAGCGGATGATCATGCCTATTTGCTTGGGGTCAGAGACATTTTCCAGTAATGCCGTGCCTAAAAAGCCAAAAATCCGGCCGGCAAACCGGGGGTTGGTTAGCTCCGTGTATTCAATCCTGAGGGCTACCGGGATTTTACCGGCAGCTACCTTGCCGGTGGGGCTGTCTATTTGCTGGGCGCCTTCCCCGGTAAAATTTGCCAAAGCTATACCGAGAGTATAGCCTGATTCACTGGCTTTTTGCCCTTTGCCTTTGACACTGGAACTGGTGATATAGTCACCGTATTTGATCGGGCCGTTTAAGGTAGTGATATTGACTTCGGCAATGCCGGAGCGGGCTACTGGTTTACCTCCGGCACTGGTGCGGTAGACTAGAAGGGGGGTATCCTGGAGAATACCGAAAATTTGATTGTCAAAGCCGATATCAGTCCGGACCATGCCTTTGTCAGAAGCTTTCAGGATATCGCCTGAGACTGCATCCTTGTCAGTCACTTCATAAACCGAAGTGACTTCAATGCCCTGGCCGGGAGTTTGGGCATGGGTAGGGGCAGTATAAAGTATAAAGTATAAAGTATAAAGGGAAAAAACAAACAGGATAGATATGGTTCGGGCAAGATTAAAGCTGGGCATGATTACACCATACAACACAATAGGGAAAAGGTCAAAAAGGCGCAAAAAAAGACAGCCGTCTTTCTGTCTTCTCCTGCGGACTTCAGAATATACTAAGCAAGTTATTTTGTCAATCAGTCACAATACATCAAAACGTATCAACAGAATTACCGCAGAGCCACAGAAGAAAGGTAACAGGCAACAGGTAACAGGTAACAGTGCATCAGAATATATATAAACTGTATCATTTACAACAGAGATAATATTGATTTAGCTTGTGAAAATATAATGTGAAAACATGATATTTCCGTCATTGCGATCCGGCTCTGCCGGAGAAGCAATCTTGGTATGGAAATTATCCAATCTAGATTGCTTCGTCCTCCGACACAATGTCGGAGTCCTCGCAATGACGACTGGGGCCATATATGACAATTTAGTTGTCAGGTGTTAAAATCAAGTTTACATGCGTAAATACATACCCAATCAGATTGAATCTAAATGGCAGGAGAAGTGGGAAGAAGGGGGAATATATAAAACTCCTGACCGCTCTCCCAAGCCAAAAAAGTATATCTTAGACATGTTTCCGTATATTTCAGGAAATGGGCTCCATGTAGGCCATTTTAAGACCTACACCTCGTCTGATATTTTAGCCCGTTACTTCCGGATGAAGGGGTTTAATGTTTTGCACCCGATGGGTTGGGATGCTTTTGGCCTGCCGGCTGAAAACTATGCCATAAAAACCGGTATTCACCCTGCTGTTACCACCGCAAATAACATTAATACCATTCGTAATCAGATGCAGATTACAGGTTTTTCCTATGATTGGGATCGGGAAATTAATACAACTGATCCAAGCTACTATAAATGGACCCAGTGGATATTTTTAAAGCTTTTTGAAAAGGGTCTGGCTTACGAGGATGAAGCACCTATAAATTGGTGTCCTAAAGACAAAACCGGCCTGGCTAATGAAGAAGTTGTTAATGGTAAATGCGATCGTTGCGGGACTCAAACAGAGAAAAAGCTGGTAAGGCAGTGGATTTTGAAAATTACCGAGTACGCGGACAAGTTATTGGAAGGAGTTCAAAACCTAGATTGGCCCAGATCAATTAAGGATATGCAGATTAACTGGATAGGCAGGAAAGAGGGAATTAATATCCACTATAAAATTGAGGGCACCAGCGAGGAAGTGGTCTGTTTCACTACCAGGCCGGATACTAATTTTGGCGCCACTTTTATTGTAATTGGTCCCGAGCATCCGTTGATCCAGAAAATCACCAAAAAAGAACACCAGGAGGTTGTTAACAAATATATTTCACAAACAATTAACCGCTCGGAGGAAGAAAGGATTGCTCAAGGAAGGGCAAAAACAGGTGTGTTTACTGGCAGTTACGCTGTAAACAAATTAAATGGTAAAAGTTTGCCAATTTGGGTCAGCGATTTTGTCTTAGGAAACGTTGGAACCGGAGCTGTGGTGGGTGTGCCCGGGCACGATCTGCGTGATTTCCAGTTTGCCAGGGAATTTGATTTACCTGTGATCAGGGTAGTGGTTGGCAAGGATGGGGATACATCTGCGATCACTGAGGAGGGTCAGGTGCAAGAGGATGAAGGAACAATGATCAACTCGGGTTTCCTGGATAGATTGGATATCCATGAGGCCACCAGGGTTGTTATGGATCATTTGGAGCAGAAAGGATGGGGAAAGAGGGTAGTTAATTATCATCTAAGGGACTGGCTATTCTCCCGGCAGAGATATTGGGGAGAACCTATTCCTTTGGTTCATTGTCCAAAATGCGGAATTGTGCCAATCCCGGAAACTGAGCTTCCGTTAACTTTGCCTGAAGTGGAAAAGTATCAACCAACAGGTACAGGTGAATCTCCGTTAGCAGAGGTAGCGGATTGGGTAAATACGACTTGTCCTAAATGTGAGGGCCCGGCTAAAAGAGAAACTAATACTATGCCTCAGTGGGCTGGCTCTTGTTGGTATTACCTTCGTTTTATTGATCCCAAAAATGATCAACAAATGATTGATCCTGATAAAGAAAAATATTGGATGAGCGTGGATTGGTATATTGGCGGAGCAGAGCATGCAGTACTTCATCTTCTTTACTCACGTTTTTGGCATAAAGTTTTGTTTGATTTAGGGTTAGTTTCAACTCCTGAGCCTTTTCAAAAGCTTTCCGGTGTTGGTTTAGTTCTAGCTGCTGACGGCCGTAAGATGAGCAAATCCTTAGGCAATGTGGTAACTCCGAATGAGATAGTGGATGAATATGGAGCCGATGCGCTGCGCCTATATGAAGGATTTATGGGGCCATTCGAGAATACAATCTCCTGGGATCCGGCCAGCATAAGTGGTGTTTATAAGTTCTTGACCCGGGTTTGGGAAGTGATGCAAAAGGAAAATGCGCAGGATACTCATAAAAAGGCGGAAATAGCTTTGAATAAGTTAATTATTAAAATTGGCAGTGATATTGAAAGCATGAAATTCAATACCCCGATAGCCTCTATGATGGAATTTATTAACTTGGTTTACCACCAGCCTTTGAGTTTGGATCAAAAGAAGAAATTCTTAATTGCGCTGGCTCCGTTTGCGCCTCATATTACAGAAGAACTTTATCAAACATTAAAGTCTACCGACTACCGTCAACCGACTACCGCAGAAGACGGAAGACTGAAGACGGAAGACAGAAATTGGTCTATTCATCAGCAATCTTGGCCCGAGAGTGATAAAAATTTCCTGGAAGAAGAAGAGTTTTCAATAGCAGTGCAGATTAACGGAAAGGTTAGAGATGTGCTCTTGACACAAAAGGATATAATAAGTGATAAAGAAGTAGTGGAAAAAATGGCTCTGGAGAGCCAAAAGGTCCAGAAATTTTTGGCCGGAAAATCCGTGAAAAAAGTCGTGTATATACCCGGGAAGATAATCAGCTTGGTAACGGACTAAAGTTAGCAGAGATGATTTTGATTTGCTAACATAGGTATGTACCTGGTTTAGATTGTCAGAACAGGAAAAACTAAATATGCCCAAAATGCTCATCACCCGCGACAACACTTGGCTCTTATCAAGATTAGATCATATTTGGAATAAACACTTTACTGATGTGCCTCAAACCAATAAGGTTTTCATTAAGTTTGGCCGCTTTGCCAAATACCGGCTGGGCTCAATCCGCCTAAACCGTAAAACTAAAGCCAGTTTAATTACCATTACGGCCATGTTTAAGGATCCGGATATTCCGGCTTTGGTGGTAGACCATACCATCGGTCATGAGCTGACTCATTACGCTCACGGATTTTCTTCCAACCAGCCCAGGCTGCATAAATATCCCCATGCCGGCGGGGTGGTCAAAAGGGAAATGGCTGAGCGGGGCATGGGCCATCTGCATAAGGCATATCAGGAATGGGTGAAAGAATACCGGAAGAAACTTATGGCAGAAAGATAATACTGCATGGACAACCAAGGCTGGAGAGATAAGCTGGACAAGTTTAAGCTGCCCATCGGATTGGCTGTAGTGGGCTTGGTTTTAATTGTCGGCGGTATCTTTGCTTCAGGTTTACAAAAAACCAGTCCTGAGCAATTTCCTAAAGAAAGTTTAATAGACAGCCAAAAGTTAATCTCCGTTGATGTTTCCGGTGCAGTCAAGACACCGGGAGTTTATCAGCTAAAGAATGGTTCCCGGATAGAGGATGCCATCACTGCAGCCGCCGGTTTTTCTGGGGAAGCCAACCAGGAATATATTTCAAAGTATCTCAATATGGCTCAAAAATTATCAGATGGCAGTAAGGTTTATGTGCCGTTAGCCGGGGAGGAAGCAACAAGACCAATTAGCGGCGCAACAGTGGCCGGAGCCGCTACTGCTGCCAAAGTTAACATTAACACTGCTAACCAGACTGAATTGGAAGCCTTACCCGGGATCGGTCCGGTGACCGCTTCAAAAATTATCTCTGACCGGCCGTATAGAGAAGTAGGGGAATTATTAAATAAAAAAGTAGTCAATAAATCCACTTTTGAAAAAATTAAGGATCAGTTGGTTGTGTATTAAATCCTATTCCCCTACAGTTATTGACACGATCGTTACAAATAATGTAGGGTGGAAGTATGGGTGTTAGGAAACAGAGTTTGAGAAAAAAGAGTCTGAGTAGTGTGGTTTTATTTACGCTTGAGAAGGCCATTGATGGTTACTGCAGGGTGGAGGATTTTGCCTATCACCATTATCGGTATCGATACGGTATTCCTGAACTCAAGAAAGCCTCCTTATCTCAAGCTTTGAGAAGACTGAGGTTGGATGGGTATATTGAAAGGGATGTTAAAGAAGGGCAGGTTATTTTTAAGCTGACGCAACTTGGTAAAGATTCTTTAGGGATAGATGATCAGGAATGGGATGGGTTATATAGAATAGTGATTTTTGATATTCCGGAGAATAAAAGAGTAATAAGAGACCTTTTTAGAAGGAGATTAAAGGATTGGGAGTTCAATAATTGGCAAAGGAGCGTTTGGGTAAGTAAGAAAAATATTACCGAAAAACTACGGAAGTTAATTAAGGATTTGGGAATAGAGCAATGGGTGGCAGTGGTGGAATCAGGCGATAAGTCCTTAGACTACATAATATTCAACGATCGTGGAACGTAATGTAGGGTTATGATAAAGTTGCCGACTGTTCTGGCTATTGTTCTATACCTTTTGATATATTTACTCAGATACCAGCAGGGAGGTTGGGATTTGGAGGCAGATTTTTTTCAGGACCAGCGAACACTTTTAAGTAATAGGATCAGTGAGTTGTTGCCTTCCCCGCAGGCAGAACTTCTATCCGGTATCCTGCTGGGGCAGAATAAAAGCCTGCCCGGCCAATTCAAGCTGGCTTTGCGGGATACTTCCACCCTGCATATTGTGGTGGCCTCCGGCCAGAACTTAAGCATGGTGGCCGGATTTTTCCTGAGCCTGGCCGGACTGATTAAAAGAAAGCAGGCGATCATTTTAAGCCTCTTAGCAGTGGTCTCCTACACTTTGCTAACCGGGGCCCAGGTGCCTATCTTGCGGGCAGCCATCATGTTTGGCCTGGCTGGTTTGGCTACTGCCTTTGGACGGCAAAAAGAGGGTTGGTGGATATTAGTGGTGGTAGCTGCCCTAATGCTGTTAATTAATCCGGCATGGATTTTAGACCTGTCTTTTCAGCTTTCCTTCCTGGCTACTTTCGGGGTAGTGGTGGTGGCCCCAATTCTGCTTAAGTTTTCGCATAAAGTTCCATTATTGGGTCAGGACCTGGCAGTGACTTTGGGAGCGCAATTGATGGTTATCCCGGTGATTGCAATCAGTTTCCACCAAATTTCCTTAGTTTCCTTAGCAACCAATGCTTTGATTTTGTGGACTATACCTTTTGCTATGATTCTGGGCAGCCTGACCCTGGCTGCAAGCTTTATCTGGGGCGGGTTAGCCTGGATTCTTGGCCTGGCAGCCTCAAGTTTATTAACCTACTTTATCTATATAGTTAAATTTTTTGCTTCCCTGCCTTTTGCCTGGGAATATGTGGGGGAACAATGGATAGTGGTTTGGGTGGGGTATTATTTGGTGGTGGGAGGGGGGTTGATTTTTATTAATACGTCATTGCGAGGAATGAACGAAGTGAGTGACGAAGCAATCCAGGTCGGGATTAAACATTAACAAGATTGCCACGCTCCCCGGCAAGAGCCGGGTCGCTCGCAATGACGGAGAGAATTTATGCTATTATTAACTAATGCTAAAGCAACAGATTTTGAAAGACCTTCAAAGAACAGTTAAAGAATTAGGGTTCCCCGCTACTGATATAGTAATATCTATTCCCCAAAACTCCGCCTTCGGAGATTACAGTACGAATTTGGCTTTACAGCTTGCTAAACTGGAAGGGTCCAAAGGTAAGCAGTCACCGCTAGAGATTGCTAACGCTATCTTAAGTAACTTAGGTGACTTGCAATCCCGGTCTACCGGGATTGGGCGTGTTAGTTACTTAAGTAAAACCGAAGTGGCCGGAGGAGGATTTATCAATTTTTTTCTAAGTGATAAAGAACTTTTGAGAAATGCCAATGATTTGGATCTGCTGCAAGAGGTGGACAGCACCCAAAAGGTAATGGTGGAATACGGCCATGTTAACCCCTTAAAAGAAATCCATATCGGACATCTTCGAACTTTTATTTTAGGAGAAAGCATCTCCCGGATTTTAGAAAGCTTAGGCCATCAGGTTTTCCGGGCTAATTACCAGGGGGATATTGGCCTGCATATTGCCAAGGCCATCTGGGGTATACAAAAGTTGGGGTTACCTTCCAAAGAGCTTAATTTGGAAGAAAAAGCCAAATTTTTAGGCCAGGCTTATGCAGAAGGTAATAAAACTTATGAGGAAGACCCGGAGGTCAAAAAAGAAATCGATCAAATTAATTCAAACCTATACAAAAAGGATCAAAATTTACAGGAAATTTACCAGCTGACCCGGTCCTGGAGCCTGGAATACTTTGAACCTATTTACCAGCTGTTAGGCACTAAATATGATCAGTGTTTTTTTGAAAGTGAGGTTTTTGAAAGGGGAAGAGAGCTGGTTTTGGAAAATATCGGCAAAGTATTTGAAAAAAATGACGGGGCAGTTATCTTTCCGGGAGAAAAACACGGCCTGCATACCCGGGTATTTATTACTAAGGCCGGCAACCCCACCTATGAGGGTAAGGAAATCGGGTTGGCAGAGTTGGAATATGACAGTTTTAATTATGAAAAAGCCATTCATGTAGTAGCTTCCGAGCAGGAGGGCTATTTTCAGGTGGTTTTTAAGGCTATGGAAGCTGTTTTTCCTTATTTGCAGGGTAAAAAATACCATCTTTCCTACGGCATCGTTGACTTAAAAGAAGGCAAAATGTCTTCCCGGACCGGCAATGTGGTAACAGTAGATGATTTGTACCATGTGGTTTCAGAAAAAGTCCGCGAGCTGATAAAGCAAAGCAAGCTCAAGATAGACCAGGAAATAGTCCGCAAAGTAGCTTTGGGAGCAATTAAGTTTTCCTATCTAAAGTTTTCCCCCCGGCCTAATATGGTTTTTGACCTGGAGGAGTCGGTTTCCCTGGACGGAGACAGCGGGCCGTATATCCAATATACCTTTGCCAGGATTCAATCCGTGCTTAAAAAGGCCAAGACAGAAGGAAGAATTGAGTTTGAAGAGATCAAACCGGATATTGAGGAAAGGCTGCTTTTAAGGTCTTTGATGTATTTTCAGGAAATAGTGGAACAGGCAGCCTTAACTTTGCATCCTAATGTTTTAGCTTCATATTTGGTGGATTTATCCCGGCTATTTAACCTGTTTTACCAAAAAAGCCGGATTATTGGCTCGGAAAAGGAAGCTTTTAGGTTAAAGCTGTCAGAAGAAGTGGGTAAAGTACTCAAAAAGGGTTTAGACCTTTTGGGGATTGAAGCTCCGGAAAAAATGTAACTGCCATTATGTTTAGAAAACATCAGTTAAAAAGACGATCTACTAATATAGTGTTTGTTATGTTTAGACTGGTTTTAAGTCTTACTATGTTAGTGGTTTTGTTGGCCGGAACTTATGCCGCCTATAAAAACTTTTCCGGCATGGATCCTCTAAAGCTTGATCCCCAGTCTGTTTTCAACAATGTCCTGGCCTTAGTGGCTACCAAGGAATTATCTGATCTGCTGGGTAAGCCAATCCAGATAGGTCAGCAGAATATTATCCCTGTTTCTAAAGAAGAAAAGACAGAAATGCCGGCTGCAGATCTAGCCTTTCGTTTCCTGCTGCTGGCTGATACCCATAATGATAATGCTAATTTGGCCAAGGCTCTGGAACAAGCCAAAGCCGGCTACTCAGATTTGAAATTTATCATTGGCCTGGGGGATTATACGGAGGTAGGCACCGTTGATGAGCTGAAGGGTGCCAAAAAAGAGCTGGACACTTCCGGCCTCCGTTATTTCCTGATCCCGGGTGACCATGACCTTTGGGATTGCCGAAACCGCTCCCTGCCGGCCATAGATTGTTTCCGGGAGGTATTCGGGCCGACTTACCAATCTTTTGTTTTTGAAAACTTTAAGTTTATCCTGTTAAATAACAGTGATAATTACCTGGGGTTTGATGATGACCAGCAGAGATGGATGGCCGGGGAGTTGGAAAAAGAGGCAAACATCAGGGGAGTATTTGTTTTTCTGCATGAGCCGCTGTTTCATCCTTCATCTACCCATACCATGGGCTGGGTGGAAAAAAGCTTAAAAACCCAGGCCGGAGGGTTAATATTTCAATTAAAGGATGCGGAAGTGAAAAAAATCTTTGCGGGGGATATCCATTATTTTTCCGAATATGATGAGCCAAAGACAGGTCTTTCTATGTTCACCATTGGTGCAGTCACCAGGGAAAGGAATCCCCAGTCTCCCAGGTATGGGGTAGTGTCGGTGTTTGAGGATGGCAGCACAGAAGTAGAGGATGTGGAGATAAAATAGGGTATAGGGTATAGGGTATAGGGTATAGGGTATAGCGTACAGTGTATAGTTAGGATATAATATTTTGAACATGATTCAGCAAACTCAGAGGACATTAATTATTATAAAGCCGGACGGGGTCAAAGGCGGCTTTACAGATGAAATCATCCGACGCTATGAAGCTGCCGGCCTTAAAGTGGTTAAAAGAAAAGATATGATGGCTCCTGTGGATATAGTGGAGAAACATTATCCGATGGAGCCTGTTTACCTTCGCTCTATTGGAGAAAAAACCATTGCCGCCGGCCAGCAGGTGGCTTCTGCAGAAGACCAGGGCAGGAAAGTAGTGACCTGGCTCAGAAAATTTATTACTTCCGGCCCAATTGTAGTTATGGTTTTGGAAGGGGAAGATGCAGTGGCCCTGGCCAGAAAAACCACCGGTTTTACAGACCCTGCAACTGCTGAAAAAGGCACTATCAGGGGAGATTTAGGGACAGATAATATTCTGGATGCTAACCGTGAGGAAAGGCCTGTTTGGAATTTAATTCATGCCTCAGGTAGTCCTGAAGAAGCAGCAAAAGAAATCGAGCTATGGTTTAGTCGGGGATAGCAGGCTCGAACTGCTGGCCTCACGGTCCCGAACCGTGCGCGCTACCACTGCGCCAATCCCCGTCGGTTAACATTATACGCTAAAGTTTTAAATTTTTCTTCTAGATAAAAAGATAAAGCATTTCTGCTCTTGTTTTGTAACGCATTTTTCTTTAATATTAGCATATGGCTAATAATGGGAGAATATCATTTGAGAAGATAGCAGAGATTAGACAGTTAAGGAGCAGAGGATACAGTTTACCTGAAATTAGTAATCAAGTAAGTGTTT
Source organism: uncultured Gammaproteobacteria bacterium (assembly GCA_964551605.1). Taxonomy (GTDB): domain Bacteria; phylum Patescibacteriota; class Microgenomatia; order Daviesbacterales; family UBA10151; genus UBA10151. The sequence continues at coordinate 19,192 of CAZKCV010000010.1, forward strand.
CAAGGACCAGTGCTTTAAGATATATAAAAGATGTGCAGATATTACCTGAATATCTTTCTGAGTGGGCTGGGAAAAGGGGTGGTAGTCGTAAGAGAAAATTACTAAAGCATCAAAGGGCTCTAGAAGAAGGTGAGCAATTAGTGAATGAACTTACAGAGAAGGAGAAACTATTAATTTTGTCCAGTTTATATTGGGCAGAGGGCAATAAAAAAGACTTTATTTTAACTAATACAGATTCAGATTTAATTAGAGTTTTTGTCAACATACTTAGGCAGGTGTTAAAAGTTACAAACAATCAATTAAAAGTTAGTATTAGACTATATGAGGATTTGGATCAAGAAAAAAGCTTGGATTTTTGGTCACAGGTTGTAGGTATCCCCAAGAGTAAATTCCTTTCTACAAATATTATACCGGGAAGAAAGAAAGGCAAATTACAATATGGAATGTGCAGAGTTAGAGTGAGTAAGGGTGGTGATTTGCTGAAGAAAATAATGGGTTTGAACCAAGTAATTGCAAATAGGTTTGCAGATCTATAGAATTAGATAGATTCATGAGGCCCTGTAGTTCACCGGATAGAACGCGGACGTCCTAAGTCTGATGCAGGGGGTTCGATTCCCTCCAGGGCCGCTGAGCCAATGTCTAAAAGATTTAAATTCATATTTGCCATTAGGTTTACCGGTTATCTGGTTTTTTTTGCCGGCCTGGTCGGTTTTGTCTTGATGCTGGGCCCGCTGTTCCAGACAGAATTTAACTACCGGCTGGACCAGCTGTTGGGGGTCAAAAGGATAGTACCCAGGGTGATTACTTCCGGAGAAGCCGGTGCCCAGGCTCCTGCTCCGGAAGAAGGTCAGCCCGTTAATTTCGGGGATATCAGCAACTCGCAAAATTCCATCATCCCGGTTTCCACGCAGTACGGCATTGTGATAGAAAAAATCAATGCCAATGCCCGGGTGGTGCCGGGGATTAATCCGGCCAGTGAACGGGAATACCTGGCTGCCCTGCAACAAGGGGTGGCTGAGGCTTTAGGGTCCACACCTCCGGGCCAACCAGGCAATTTATACCTGTTTTCCCATTCTACCGATGCCCCCTGGAATATAGTCCGCTTTAATGCAGTTTTTTATCTGTTAAGGGAGCTGGAGCCCGGAGACCGGGTGATTATTTTCTATAAAAACAGACGGTATGACTATATAGTTTATGATAAAGCCATTGCGAATCCGGCAGATGTGTCATATCTAACCAATAAATATGATGCTCCGGTTTTAACTTTACAAACCTGTGACCCGCCGGGGACGCTTTTGAACAGGCTGGTGGTGAGGGCGAAGCTGGCTGGCAGTTAAGTTACTTAAGTAACTTAAGTCACCTAAGTGACTTAGGAGGATTAAGGTGTTAGAATAAAGCAATGTCCAGGCGTTTTATTATCACCCTTATCACTTTAGTAGCTGTGGTTGCCATCGGAGCTGTGGCTATTTTTTTGGCCAAGGGTTATACTTTTTCTCCCACTGAAAAAAGAATTGTCGGCACCGGCATTATTTCCATTACTTCGGAGCCTGATTCTGCCTCTGTTTTTATAGACGGGCATTTAACTACTGCCACTAATGCGACCATTTCTTCATTGTCTCCTAAAGCTTATTCAATCAAGGTGGTTAAGGAAGGGTTTATTCCCTGGGAAAAACAAGTCAATGTTAAGGAAGGCCTGGTCACCGGGCTTAAGGTGACTCTTTTCCCGGCTATCCCGACTATTTATCCGTTAAGTTTTAACGGTGTCAAAAATCCCACTTTAAGTTCGGACGGGGCTAAGCTGGCCTTTGTAGTGCCTGCTTCAGCCGGTAAAAAAGCCGGGGTCTGGGTTTGGACCCAGGTTAAAAACCAGCCGATTGCTTTTGCCCGTTCAGCCGAGCCGCACCAGATTGCCGGCAGCGCCATTGCTGATTTTTCCGAAGCTACTCTTAGTTGGTCAGCTGATTCCAAACAGGTCATCGCAACGGTGGGAAATAATAATTACCTGCTGGAGGCGGACAGGTTAAATACCGATCCCCGGGACATTACCCCGGTTTTAGAGGCTACTTTAGCCGGTTGGGAAGAAGACTGGGAAGCCAGGGAGGCTTCGAGGGTGCTGACCATCCAGGATAATAAGCTTCGCCAAATTGCTTCCGGTTCTGCCGATATCCGCTGGTCGCCTGATGAGACCAAGTTTATGGTGATAGAGTCAAAGGGTGAAGGGGGAAGCGCAAAGGGGAAAGGTGATTCGATTGAAACTGCTAAGCTCTATGATTTAGAAGAGAAGAAAGAGTATTCTCTGCCCTCAGCCCGAGTGCATACCTGGCTGCCCAATTCCACGCATATTATTTTGGTGGAGGAAAAAACCATTTCAGTAGTGGATTTTGACGGCACTAATAAGGCCATTATTTATGCCGGGGAGTTCCAGGACGGCTTTGTTTTCCCCTGGCTGGATTCATCCCGGCTGGTGATTATCAGTTCTTTCCCGACCCCGACAGCTTCAGAGCCGAACTTGTACGGAATAAACCTCAAGTAAGGGTAAAGGGGGAAGCGTCAAGGGTGAAACATAACATTTCTTTACCCTTTCCCCTTAACGCTTGACGCTTTTTGATCCATTTAGTATATCTTGTGACATGGTTAACTTGTCTGTTAAAATCACAACCAATCCATGTTTAATTTTTCCAAAAGAGTCGGTATAGACCTGGGGACTGCAAATTCTTTAGTTTATCTGGCCGGTTCTGGTATAGTTTTAAATGAGCCGACTGTGGTGGCTGTCACCACTGATGACCACCGGGTGCTGGCTGTGGGTAATGAGGCCAAGGAAATGCTGGGCCGTACCCCCGGCAACATTGTGGCCTCCCGGCCGATGAAAGACGGGGTGATAGCCGATTATGTCATCACTGAGGCCATGATCCGCTATTTTCTGGATAAAGTTTGCGGCGGGAGCCGGCTTTTTAAGCCGGAAGTGATGGTCTGTGCTCCGGCCGGAGTGACGTCGGTGGAAAAGCGGGCTATCCTGGATGCCACTTTATCTGCCGGGGCGAGGACCGCTTTTTTAATTGATGAACCTTTGGCTGCTGCGATTGGCGCTAAAATCCCGATTGCCAACCCTTCCGGTAATATGATTGTGGATATCGGCGGCGGCACCACTGAGGCGGCGGTGGTTTGTCTGGGCGGGGTGGTGGTGCACTCATCAGTCCGGGTGGGAGGCAATAAAATTGATGAGGCCATCCAAAATTATGTCCGTAAAAAGCATAACTTGATTATCGGGGAAAGGATGGCGGAGGAAGTTAAAATTAAGATTGGGTCGGCCACAGCCCACCCCGGGGGTGTGGAAGAAGAGAAGATGGAAGTGCGGGGCCGGGATGCTTTTTCCGGGCTGCCCAGGACAGTGGAAATTACCTCGGAAGAGGTGACAGAGGCAATTTCTGATATAGTCAGGAAGATTATTGCTGCTGCCAAAGGAGTATTGGAGCAGGTGCCGCCGGAGTTGGCCTCAGACATTATTGATAAAGGAATCGTTATGTCCGGGGGCACATCTTTGCTGCGGAATTTAGATAAGTCCTTAACAGAATCCCTGGGAGTTCCGGCAGCTTTGGCAGAAAATCCATTGCTTTGTGTGGCATTAGGGACAGGATTGGCCCTGGAAAACCTGGATTTATACAAACGAAGCGTCAGTAAGAGGTAGGGAGATACTCCCGGTTATTTCTATCCCTCTCCCACATCTTTGGATTCAATACAATATATTCTCTGATTTTTGATAATTCAATATCGTTTCTAATAATATGTTCATAAAAATTCCGTTGCCAAACCGGAAATTCATGATCATTTATCATAATTCGGATTTGTTTGGTGATTTCGGATTTGAATGAACGGATAACGCATGGTAATGATCCGGATTCAACATGGCCGAATACCCCATGGGTAGGGGTTTTGCGCGCAAAACCCCTACAGATCACCATGATTCCATGCACATGGTTGGGCATTATTTGATAGATATCCAATTGGATTGAATGATGTTGGGGTAATGATAACCAAACAGATTCCACGATTTTTCCCATTTTATTTAAAACCATTTTTCCATTTACAATATCCCCAAATAAATATTCCCTGTCATGGGTACAAATGGTTACAAAATATGCCCCATTGGAAGAATAATCATAATTTTTTAATCTGATTGAATGGCGGTTGTTCATTAATTAGTATCAACTATCCACCAATTAACTTTAATATCTTCAGAATATATCCTCTCTAGGGCCACTATGAAGCCGATATTCTCTTCCTGGTAGGAGACAAAGGGCACTTGATTGCCTGTTGGGGTAGTAGCCGTTAAGAAGACCTTGGAGCCTGTCTTAATGGCAGTAGTATTAATAGGCATATCAATGGAGCCGGCCGGGATAATGGCAGTGCCGATGGAGGCTCCCTGGGCTGTTGGGGCAGCAATGGTTAGTTTATCTGTAGTAATGTTCTTGGCCACAATTTCCTGGGCTATTACTTTGCCGGTTTTATCAATAATTACCAAGCCATTAAAGATATTAACTGTTTCAGCCAGGGGACTGTTTTGAATATACATAGTGCCTAAGGTATTTAAGGCAGTGCCGGAAATATACATGGTGCCGTCAATAGAGAGCTGCCCGGCTACTAAGGTATCTCCTAAGGTAGCTTTTCCCAAACTCCTTAAGCCATTCTGGACATCTAAGTTATAAGCTGTCAGTTGACCGGAGACAGTGGCATCACTCACCACTCCACCTGGAAGGTGTTTGAAGATTTCACCTTCCAGGTGTGCGGAATCTGTGGCCAATAACACATCAGGAGGGGTGAGATTGAGGTTACAGGTTTCAGGGTGCAGGGTACAGGTAGAAACAGTCGCAGAAGGAGTTGATTCTTGCTGTCCACTGTCCACTGTCACCTGTGTACTTGCTGAAGGAGTGGCGGAAGAAGTAGATTCCAAGGCCACACCTTCCAGGTGGGCGCTGGCCGTTGCATCTTGTTCTTCACCTGGAAGGTGGAGTGTGGCTGAGGCTGTGGATTCACCGGTCACCTCCTGCGTCATTGCGAGGAGGGAGTCTTCGACCGACGCGGCAATCTCTGTTTCCGGACTGGATTGCTTCTCCGGCAACTGCCGGATCGCAATGACGGATTCAAGGGAGGCCAGTCTTTCTTCCAAAGAGGCAATCTTGGCACTTAAGTCTATACTTGCACTCACACCGGGGGAGTCCAAGCCCACCCCCGGTGTGTTAGTAGTTGGGAGGTGAAGGTTAGAGGCCAGGGAAGGATCCAGGGTAATACTGCCGGCTTTGAGCTTGGGGACAATCAGGGTTCCCTCTGCATCCAGCTTAATGCTGTTTTGCAAAGCTGCCACTTGAGCCTTTAGCAGGTCAAATTCACTAATCTGCTGATCCGCTAATCCACCAACCTTTTTATCCAGTTCCTGGATGGCTTTCACTGTGTAGGGGATGAGTTCCTCCAACCTGATACCCAGCATGCCGTCTGAGCCGGTAGTGACTAAGTTTGGCAGGACAGTAGCAACTTCCTGGGCAATGAACCCTGACCTGTTCTTACCTCCATCAATATAATCAAAGGTTACTGGATTAAGGTTTTCTATAATATCCAAAGCAGAAGTAATCTCATTAATGTTTTCTTTAAGCCTCAAGTCAGAAGCATAGGTCCAGCCGGCATCATTTAACTTGCCGGTACCATTAACCTCTAAGGTATATTGGGGATTAGAAGTGCCAATACCAACATTGCCGGTAGCTGTTACAGCCAAAACAGTATTGCCACTGTCGCCTGTCACCTGTAGCCTGTTGCCTGGACTGCTGGTGCCAATACCGACATTACCTGCTACATTCAATGCTCCCTGCATCTGAACGTTGCCAGTAGAGGAAACATTAAACAAAGAAGAGGTTGTAGTAGAAATATTAAACAACTGTCCACTGTCACCTGTAACCTGTAACCTGGCCAAAGGTGCAGTAGTGCCTATACCAATATTACCGGAAACCAGCAGTTGCCCGGTGCTCACCTCGGGGGAGTCAAGGCCCACCCCCGAGGAGATTCTGCCTTCAGGGGTAATGGTTATATCGGCCAGTTTAGCCTGCAGAGGAGCCAGAGCAGCTGAAGTGGTGGCTTGATTAGTCTGAAGACTGTTTATTTCCCCCTGCTGCTCCTGGATGGCTTTGGTTAAAACTGCAGAAAAGTGAATGTAATTCACACCATATAGTGATCCATCCGCGTTATATGCTGCCAGATATGTTGGGGATATTTGTTGGACCTCTTCGGCAATAAATCCAAGGTCCGGTTCACCAGTTGATTTCCAGTTGTATTGGACCGGATTTAGCTGCATCACTGTAGAGAGTCCTTCGGAGATTGGCTCTATGTTAGTTTTGAGATCACGCAGAGATGAACCACAGTCTGATACATAGTTGTACCCTGCGGCGGGAGAGTTTTGTTGGACACAAAGATAGTGGCTGGTGCTGCCGCTTCCCCCCAGTGTGGCAAGTGAGAAACCGCCATTAACCTGTAAGGCTACACCTGGGGTATCTGTTCCAATCCCGACGTTGCCATTACTATCCATTCTCATCTTCTCAACCCCTGCGAGCTTCCAATAATGAAACTGGCTGTTGGTGCCAACTGCATCATAGATTGCACCTCCCGACCCGGCACTGATTTTTAGTCCTCTATCCGGCACCCCCTGCCGGGTTAAAAGCAGTTCAGACCAATCGCCGCCGGTAATCTTAAAATATGGGTCGTTCGTAAGGTATTTGATAGCAAAGGGGGTAGTATTGGCACTGCTTTCGTATATAGTCAGGTGGTTGCCGGGGCTCGTTGTCCCGATGCCGACATTGCCCCCTGATTGGACTACAAAAGCACTGGTGCCGGAAGGATTTACCTGGAAAGCAGCTGTTGGTGACGAGGTGCCAATCCCCACATTGCCGCCCCATGGCTGGAGTAGTAAATTATAGGCAGTCCCTCCCCCTGAGCTATTTCCTGCCTGGATGACTCCATAATTATCTGTGGTGTCCAAGCCTAAGGTTAACTTCTTTTGTAAATTGGCAGCAGTGGAACCGGTAATGGCAAACTGGGTGCCATTCGCTCCCAGTACGGCAGTGAGGGAAGAGATGATATCTATATCAGAAGCTAGCTGGGTCATCCTGTCAGGGGAAGTAAAGCCAATGCCGACATTGCCAAGTGAATTTACAATAAGACTGTCAATTGGATCAGTGCGATAGCGGATAATGACGACACCGGAACCGCCTGTGCCGCCGTTTTTAACCTCGGTTGTTGTGTTAGATGCATTACAAGCTCCACCACCTCCGCCGCCGGTGTTGGCAGTTCCTGCGCTACCCGCACCACTAGCACCACCTGCAGTTCCTCCTCCGCCGGATCCACCACTTCCACAACTTCCACCCGAAGACGGTCTTCCACCGCCACCCCCACCTCCAGCGTAAGTTGCTGAAGACCCTGATATTGAACTTGCAAGTCCGCTACCACCATTACCACCACTTGGATCAACACCGTTAGCTCCTACTGCACCTGCACCGCCACCGCCACCCGAGCCGTCATTACTGCCGGTACCACCGGTATTTCCTTGCCCTGCCGTTCCGGAACCCGCTGATCCAGAACCTCTGGCGCCTCCGCCTGAACCACCGCTTCCACCACTACCATTGGCGGTACTTGCGCCATATCCACCGCCGGCAGCAGTAATAGGGCCAAATACAGAGCTGGAACCTTGTGTGCCATTTTCACCACCACCGTCGGCGCCAGTACCGGCAGTACCGCCGCCACCAACCGTTACGGTATAACTCTGCGCAGTAACGGCAATACTACCAGTTACAAATCCTCCACCCGCACCGCCACCTCCACCTTGGCCATTACCGCTTCCTCCACCTCCACCGCCTCCACCGACCACCAGGTATTCAACGCTGCCAGAACCACTTGGTGTGAAAGTTCCGTCTGCATTAAAAGTACAGACAGTATAACCCGCAGAATAGCCAGTGCCAGCGGCGCAAGTTCCAACAGTAGTCGCGGCAGTTATTGTGGGAGGTGTTGTTTTTACATGGAAAAGTCCACTTGGCCCTGTTGTTCCAATGCCGACATTGCCGGCGGCATTGTTTACAAACAGCGGCGGGGTTCCGGAATTGCCGACCTGGAATAATCCGGTGGGGGAAACAGAAGAACCTATTCCTACATTACCATTGAGGAATAAAGCTGCATTCGTGCCGTTGCCCCAAATATGGAAAGGAGAAAGAGGGGAGGTTACTCCGATTCCCACATTGCCGCCACCTGGCTGTAAACTTAAATTATAGGTAGTTCCATCAGTATTTCCTGCCTGGATGACTCCATAATTATCTGTGGTGTCCAAGCCTAAGGTTAACTTCTTTTGTAGATTGGCAGCAGTGGAGCCGGTGATACTAAACTGGGCTCCATTAGTTCCCAAAAGGGATGCTATCGAACCGGTGATATCTATATCACTCCCCAGTTGCAGTTTTCGGTCAGGGGAGGTAAAGCCAATACCCACATTAGTAGAGTTAGTAGTTAACCTTGCTACATTATTAATGGAGTCATAAGTCCAGCCGCCGGCTGCCGGGGCGGAGAAGGCCTGGTAGGCCAGACAGTCATTTGACCACTGCAGTTGGGTGGTAGCAGAGTTATACCTTAAACATCCTGAGGAGCCTGATTGGGTCATCTGCATGGTACCAACTACCTGCAAAGCCTGGGCCGGGGCAGTGGTTCCTATTCCCACATTGCCGGTCAGGTAGCCGATATTGGAACCGGAGGTCAGCCATTGGGAACCGCTAAAGTCAGCCCAGGAGCCGCCTGAGTTTTTATATTGCAAAGTGCCGCTATTATCATAAAATCCATATCCGGAAGTGCCGTCGGCGGGGCCAAAGTTAATATACTTTCCGCTGAAAAGTCCCAGATTGCCGTTAATATCCAATGCATGGGCAGGGGAGGTAAAACCAATGCCAACATTACCGTCAACCAGCAGCCCGTTAGCAGGCGCGGCTGCTCCCTGCCAGATACTGCCGATATGGGCATTGCCTGCTATAGACAAGGTAGAATTAGCAGTAGTAATACCAATCCCCACATTGCCAAAAACAGCCAAACCATTAACCGGAATAGCCTGGGTTACTCCGGTATAGCCAATTCCGACATTGCCCTGGATGGAAAGTTTTGTTTGAGGTTGCGAGGTGCCAATACCCACATTGCCGGCGGTTTGGTTTATCAACACATTGCCTCCGGTAGACAAATATAGCTGGTTGTTACCTGAGGAGGCAGCCCTAATTGATAAATCATTGTAGCTACCGGCATTAGTACTAAGTCCCATGATCAATCCAATGGTGCCGCTCCTTTGGATAAAGACTCCGTCGGTAGTATCCCCCACAGCCAGGATATCTTTAACCTCCAGTTGTTGGTTTGGGCTGGCTGTGCCAATACCCACATTGCCGGAGGAGGAGATACGTAACTGTTCAGACATGGTACCGTTTAACACAGTGTAAAAAGCCAAGTCCCCGGTTTCACTGCCATCTGCATGATTGGTAGCAAAAGATCCAATGGCTGCGGTTGACATAGTATTATCTCCCGAATCCTTTGAGCCGAAGAAAATGGAGGTGTAATTATTGTTAGTGGTATCGGTGTTTTGCAGGAAAATATTGGCATAGTCGTTTCCAAAGGTGGTTGTAGTTGAAGAACCGGTAATATTAATTCCATATTGACTGGCTATAGTTTGGCTGATACCAACCTTGGCGCTCCCTGGGCTGGCGGTGCCGATGCCAACATTATCAGAAGCAGCAGTAAGCCTGACTACTGTGCCGTCATCTGTCCAACCCCCGGCTGAACCGGCTGCTCCTTCATCCGTACCACAGGAGAAGACCCCATTGGCATCAGTATCTATGGTATTACAGGTGGCTAAACCAGAGACCCTGATTCCTCCCACCACATGAAGGGCAGTGGATGGGCTGGCTGTGCCAATACCGACGTTGCCACCATCGAGGACTGTCATAACGACTGAAGTATTGTCATAAAAGTAGGTGCTTGCCCCGCCATAATTTAACCTTAAATCTGAGGTAGTAAGAGGTGCTTTGATATATAAATCATGGTCGGTGTCATTGGAGACATCCAAATTCCACCTCTCTGCATAAGCGGATGAGGAAAGCATGAATCCGACAGTGCCTTTGACATCCAGAGGGGCAATCGGGCTGGTAAAGCCAATACCTACATTACCTCCGCCCGGTTGAAGACTTAAGCTGTAAGCTGTGCCGTCTGTATTTCCGGCCTGAATTACTCCAAAATTATCAGTGGTATCTATCCCTAAGACTAACTTTTTAGCTGCATTGGTAGTAGCTCCGGATATATCAAACTGTGTCCCGCCTGTTCCTAATAGGGAAGCTATAGAGGGATTAATATTAATGGTAGAAGCAATATGTAATAATCTGTCTGGAGCAGAGATGCCAATGCCCACATTGCCGGCCTGGTTTATCCTCATTCTTTCTGTCAAGGAGCCGGCATCGGCCTTGGTAAAGATTCTTAATACACCACCTCTATTGGTAGCTGTGGTGCCTTCAGTATCACCTTCAAATGAAATAAGTCTTTTTCCGCCGCTATTAGCCGTGGCGTCAAACTCAAGCAAACCTACTGCGGTACCTTCTGCATCATCTGCAGATGAGGAAAGTTCTAATACACTTTTAACACTATTTTGCAAAGTCACAGCCATGCCGCTGCCAAATCCACCTACATTAGGAGTAGTAAAGCCAATACCAACATTCCCGGCTGAATCAATTGTCATCCGTTCCACTGAACTGCCGGTCATCATTCGGAGCGAACCTCCTCCTGCTGCCAGTATTAAGCCGCCGCTTACAGAAGAATCTGTCCTAACTACTCCGGCATCCTGCATGGTGGTATCGTCTGTGTATGCGGCTGAACGGTAAGATAAACTGATACCTTTTGATCCGTTGCTGGCAGATACGGCTGCAGCTGCTGATGTGCCACTCGTGGTATTAGTGGCAGTAATAATGGTACTGGCATTTTGGTTTTTGCCTACCTGCAAAAGCTGGGTGGGACTGGTAGCATCAGTCCCAATACCAACATTGCCGGAGTCACGCCATACATTTCCACTGCCAGTACTCCAATTAGAACCAGTGCCGGGGGAAAGCAGTGTGCCGTTGGAATAAACAGAAGTGGCATTAAAGGAGCCATTAACCTCCAGTTTATATCCGGGAGTGGCTGTCCCAATGCCGACGTTGCCGTTTGGAAACGACACATAATCCACCGTTGTCCCGGTTCTATCAACATTTAGCCAATCGCTCGCTGCGCTTTCAGCATCATTAAATATACGTCCCCTAAATTGTTCAGCTGTTGGTTCAAATATCCATTTTTGATTATCAGCCGCCCCGTCAGTTTCCTTGAAGTCAAGCCTCGGCCCCGTGCCTTCAATTATTTGTTTAGCGTTAGCAGTACTGTAAATGTGGAGTAAGCCACTCGGACTCGTCGTCCCGATGCCGACGTTGCCGCCTGATTGGACTACAAAGGCACTGGTGCCGGAAGGATTAACCTGGAAAGCGGCTGTCGGGGCCGTGGTGCCTATCCCCAGATTCCCCTGGATTAGCATGCCATTGGCCGGGGCCAGCATCCCGGCATAGCCGCTGCCAAAAACAGCATTACCGGCCACTGCCAGGCTGGAATTAGCCGTAGTTACCCCGATGCCTAAATTGCCGGAGATAGCCAGTTTTGATCCGGCCAAGGCAGAGTAACCGATTCCGACACTGCCTTCTATTATTAATCCGGAAGTTGGAGCTGTGGCCCCGGCCCAGGTTTGAGAGAAGATGCCTCCGCCTATGACTGACAGTAAGGAATTAGGAGTAGTAGTGCCTATACCTACATTGCCATTGTCTAAAACTGCTAAACCAACATTAGATTGGGTAGAATTTTGAGTCAGGAAGGCCAGGCCGGTTGAGGCTCCATTACCTGAAAGCTGCAGTTTAGCAATGGGGGGATAAGTGACCCCAATCCCCACATTGGCAGCAGTTGTGGTTAACCTGGTATAGGTGCCCTGGTCAGACCAGCCGCCGGCAGTGGCCCCCAGGGATTGGAAGGTGGTACAGTCATTGGAATATTCCAGGTCCTGATTGGTAGCATCAAAGCGGAGACAGCCTTTTTGTCCGGAAGCTGCAGTGGGCCTAAATAACATGGTCCCTGCCAATTCCAAAGCCTGGGTGGGAGAGGTGGTGCCAATGCCTAAATTGCCATTCATTATTATAGTATTGTGGGCTACAATGTCATTCCCCACAAAATTATGGGTGCCTTCCACTTCTATGTCAAAGGTAAGTTTGCGGCCTGTAGAGTATTTGTTTTGGATTTTTTCCCAACCTGTGGAGGTTGCAATAGTATCTCCCGGTTTTAAGTATTTAACCTTTTTCCAGGCAGCGCTTTCCATTGACAAATCAGTCAATTTATGGTAATCTTTATTTGTTAAGACCGTGTGGGTAGTGGATCGGTGTAACCAGTCATCGTGTAGCTGCTCTGCAGTCGGGAATCCTTTGAGATTCGAGCCGACCCCGGTCTTTTTCTTTTGCTCTTTCTTTTGAGCGATAGCATAAGCCAGTCTGTCTGCCAGACTTCTGTGTCCCACACCTACAAAGACAATAATTATTTCCGGATAGAAGTGATGGATTATTTTGGCAATCCGTCTTTCATGACTGGTGTAGTCAAGATCAATTTGCAGTTGAGTAGGGTGAAGTTTACCAGCCTTAATCAGTTCAACAATGCTTAAGGCATAAAGGACAGGGCCAAAGGATCCCGGTTCCCTTCGGCACAACTTTTTGAAAGTTGTTTTTTGTTCCCGTGTAATCCGGATGGCAGCCTGTTGTTTTTGGTTGGCTATTGCTACGATGGTATCTTTGCCCATTTCTTCAAACCGTGGGGACAGGTCAACTTCAAAAATATTACTTTTATCAAATCTTTGTTGTTGTTTGATATTTTTTTCAATAGTGAGATATGGATGTTCATTTGTAGTTTCAATCCTTTTTCCGGATTGGGTAATTAACATAAACACTTCCTGCTTGCCCATGGCTTTTAGGGCGCGAACAGTGTGAGGTTCAAATTCTCCGGTTTTTTCATTTAAGGAGAGGATTTGATCCCCTGGCTGGATATCCTTAATTTCTACCTCTTCCCAGTCCTGCTCGTCCCACCGTCCGAGGAGCCCCTTTGGGTCACCGTCGGAGGAGGGACTCGCTTTTTTCTTTTTTCTGCGTCTTCTTTTAAGCCGGGTATCTCCTGTGACACACTGGCCCACCACATGCAGGTTGGCCAGGGGGGAAGTAGTGCCCACCCCGACATTGCCGTTGGAGCCGACTGTTAAGCCCAGCACTCCGGCAGTGCCCCGGAGCATTGAAGTCCCGATGACATCTAATGCGGCAGCAGGGGAAGTAAAGCCAATACCTAGATTGCCGCTACTATCTACCACTAATTTAGTACTCCAGGTAGAGCCATCATAAGTGGCCAGGCGGAAGTAAGTGTTTTGAGAGTTGTCCCATTGGAAGGTTGGGGTGGTGGCAGAGGTTGTTGGTCCGTCAAAACGGACAAAGGCATTTCCTGCGCTGGTACTCTTTTGAAGTTCAATACCGGCTCCATCAGCATCTACTATATGTAATTTCCTCAATGGGCTGGTGGTGCCTATCCCGATATTGCCATCTGAAATGATCCTCATCTTAACAGAGCCGTCTACATCAAACCGCAATGCACTACTATCTACACTATTGGCATTATCCACCGCAATGACAAATTCATCAGTGTCTACCCCGAGATGTCCGCTGTTGGATCCGGCTGTAAATTGGGCCAGCCAGCTGGAAGTTGCCTTATATAACTCAAACAGTGATGCCGGGCTGGTAATTCCAATACCAACATTGCCTCCGGCAGTTAGGGTTAAGACATCATTGCCGGCTGTAGCAAAGGACAGGGCATTGATAGAAGGCAGATACATGCCATTGTCTCCGTTGCCTGAGGAGGCAAAGGAGTAGGAAGGGGTAGACTTAGAACCATCTATAGCCAAAAATTGTCCTGTAGGAGTAATAGTAGAATCAACAGTTAATGTCCCGGCTATCCTGGCATTCCCCCAGACATCCAGTTTATTGGAGCTGGTAGTAGCTCCTATTCCTACATTCCCATCTACAAAAAGTCCATTGGTGGGAGCCACAGTTCCCTGGTAGAGTGATCCTATATGGGCATTGCCTGATACAGAAAGGTTAGAGTTTGCTGTAGTGGTGCCTATCCCCACATTCCCTGAGACAGCCAAACCATTAGAAGGGATAGCCTGGGTTATTCCGGTATAACCAATACCGACATTACCCTGGATGGACAGCCTGGCAGCCGGGACAGAGGTACCTATGCCCAGGTTTCCTTCTGTGGTAATGTTGCCGGTAGCAGTTAAAGTGGAGCCATAAATTCCCTGGAGAAAAGAAGTGCCGGATACTACCAGTGGCCCGGAAGAAGACAGGGATCCGGCTGAGAGCAGGGAAGTAACTGAGGCAGTAGCACCCAGGCCGACATTACCGCTGGTAGTCAGGGTAGATAATGTGGTGTTTCCGGAAACTGACAATGTGCTGGTGCCCAAAGACCCAAAGATTCCGGCAGAGACTACATTAAGAGAGCTGCCGATCCCCACATTGCCGCTGGTGCCGATGGTGGCAGCAGAGATACTCTTGGTCACTGAGAGTGAATCCAGCAGGGCAGCAGAGGAGACATTTAAGGAAAGGCCGATACCAACATTGCCGGTCAGGTCTGAGAAGCCATTTACTCTCAAACCCCCGGTAGCATAATCCAAACCTGTGGTAGTCAAGGATCCGCCAATCCCGGCATTACCTGAGACAGTTAAAGTGGAAAGAGTAGAGGCACCGGATACTGACAATGTGCTGGTCCCAATGGAGCCAAAGATGCCGGCTGAACTCACATTAACAGAGGCTCCCACTCCAATGTTTCCTCCCACAGTTAAGGCAGAAGAAATCCTGCCTGTTCCCCAGACATCCAAACCATATCCTACAGCTCCTGTTGAACCCAATCCAACATTGCCCTGGACCAGCAGTCCATCAGCAGGAGCAGAATACTGCCCGTAATCAGTCCCGAATACTCCTCCACCTATTACCTGGAGGGTAGATAATGGACTGGTAGTACCAATCCCCACCCTGGTATTAGCATTATCCACCCCTAAGGTAGTCCCTACCTGGAAGAGCCTGCCGGGGGCAGTTACCCCAATACCAACATTACCATTGGCAGTAACTGTAATTCCGGAAGTGCCTGAGCCATTGGTAGTTAAGGAGAGGGCATTGGCAGAAGGAGACCAGAGGCCGGTGGAAGTGGAACCAGTGAATGAATAACTTGGGGCAGTGGCTGAACCATTGGCGGAGAGAAATGATCCGGTGGAGTAGACCAGAGAATTAAAGCTGGCAGTACCGCCAATCCCAATATTACCGGTAAGATCAGAGTAGCCGTTGACCCTAAGGCCTCCCAGGGCATAAGTTAACCCGGTAACTGACAGGGTTTGACCTATTCCGACATTGCCTGAGGTGGTTAAAGTGGACATGGTAGTATTGCCGGAGACAGACAGGGTGGAAGTGGAGATTGACCCGGCATCTAAGTTGGAAGTGACTGAGACAGATGCCCCCAGTCCGACATTACCGGAGACAGTTAAGGTACTTAAGGTAGAGTTACCTGAGACGCTTAATGTTGATGTCCCCAAAGAGCCAAAGATGCCGGCAGATGAAACATTGACTGATGCTCCTACCCCGATATTTCCTCCCACAGTCAAGGCTCCTGTTATCCTGCCTGTACCCCAGACATCCAAACCATAGCCTACAGTCCCGCTGGAGCCAATACCCACATTACCGGAGATAATGGTATTGTGGGCCACAATGTCATTGCCCACAAAGTTATGTGTGCCTTCTACCTCTATATCAAAGACCTGTTCTCTCCCTACTTTTTCAATTGTTTTGATTTTTTGCCACTCAATTTGATCATCAGGCCCTAAAGTGGCTATTTCCATACCAATTTTGAGTTTTTTAATTTTGATCCATTTTGTCTTAGTTTGAGTTATTAAATTGCTTTCTTCTTGACAAGGACCATCACCTGTGATAATATTCATTCTTGAGAGGCACGAACTCAGTTTGTAACCTCTCATTTTTTTGTCCTCAAGCATCTTTATTACTAGATCCGAGATTTCTTTCTTTTCTTTGTGCCTTGGTAAATCCGGTGAAAGTTCGAATTTGGCATTGAAGTTTATAGCGCCCACCAGGATATCTACTACCTGTAAAAGCAGGCTGCCATGGCTTTCTGACTGCATGATATTTTGGACATTGGCAATTTGCAATATATCGGTCAAATTTGCTTTAGCGCTGTTTGGCTCATCAAAGTAGTCAGCAGCAATGACCGTGGGTTTTTTGAAATTAGCAGCAATCCTTTTAAGGTGAGCATTATATCTTTCCCAGATATAATTAGCAGGCAGATCTTCATGTATAAATGGTTTATCTTCCAGGATATACCAGAAGTTCCAGTCATACCTGTTTAAAACATCAAGTATTTTTCTAAAGAAACGGACATTCCTCTTTTTGATAAGATTAAATTTAAATTCAAACCTGCCGGGCCGTTTTGAGCTTTTCTTGTAATAAGACAAGGCGCCTGTGAGAATATCATGCAGCTCTTTATTAATAGCAAGTGTGTCGTTTATGATCAAAGCGCCGACACCAAAAAGAGGCTGGTCAGGGCTATAGGAAACACCTACTTCATCAACAAAGGCAAAATCAAGGCCATCATTTACAGGAGATAATTTGGTCAGATATGGATGTTCAGATGTGGTGCGGATAGTCTTACCATTTTCTGTAGTTACCTTAAAAGTGGTTTTTATTCCCATTTCTTTTAAGGCTCTAACCTTACTGGTTATAAAATCTCCAGTCTTTTCATCCAAAGTTAGTATCTCATCACCTTCTTTAATATCTTTAATGTCTACATCCTCATATTCATCTGACCAGGTGCCATCTTTTCTTCTCTTTCTTCTTTTAAGCCTGGTGTCCCCTGTCACACACTGTCCAATTACATGCAGGTTGGCCAGGGGAGAAGTAGTGCCAACCCCGACATTGCCTGAGACAGCCAGGCCACTGGTAGGTGCTGTCACACCGGAATAGCCGATTAAACCATTTAGGGCAGTCAGGGTGGAATCAATGATGGTGGTTCCTGCTATCCTGGCATTTCCCCAGACATCCAGTTTATTGGAAGAGGTGGTAGCCCCAATGCCAACATTTCCATCAACAAACAATCCATTGGTTGGGGCTACTGTGCCCTGGTATAAACTTCCGATATGAGCATTGCCTGATACAGAAAGGTTAGAGTTTGCAGTAGTTGTTCCTATTCCTATATTTCCTGAAACAGCCAGGCCACTAGCAGGAAGGGCAGAGGTGGGAATGGAGCCATAACCAAAAGCTCCTGCCCCATTTATCTGCAATGCCCCAACAGGATTGGTTACCCCAATCCCTATATTCCCTCCGGCAGTAATAGTTATCCCGGAAGTGCCGGATCCATTGGTGGTGAGTGAGAGGGCATTGGCTGATGGGGACCATAATCCGGTATTGGTGGAAGAGGTGAAAGAATATGCCGGGGCTGTGGCAGAACCATTAGCAGACAGGAATGATCCTGTTGAATATACCAAAGAATTAAAGTTAGCAGTGCCTCCGATACCGACATTACCGGTTAGGTCAGAGAATCCATTAACCCTTAATCCTCCCAGGGCATAAGTTAACCCGGTAACTGACAGGGTTTGACCTATTCCGACATTGCCTGAGGTGGTTAAAGTGGACATGGTGGAGTTTCCGGAGACAGACAGGGTGGTGGCAGCAATGGAGCCGGCATCCAGGTTGGAAGTAACAGAAACTGAGGCCCCCAGGCCCACATTGCCGGTAGTCTGCAGCTGGTAGGAAGGGCTGGAAGTGCCTATCCCCACATTGCCATTGCCCTGGACAGTGAAGTTGGCATTGGAGATTAAGGTATCCCAGCCGGAACCCAGGATTAAAGCTGTTTCAGAGCCCGCCCCTGCGGAAATGCCTCCTATGTTTACTCCATATAATGTGCCGGCTCCCACCCCGGTGGCTGAAACATTTAAGCCGTTGGCAGTGCCTCCGGTAGTGATGGAGCTGGGGGTGGTGACCAGCAAGCCGTTGCCGGTTAAGCTGCCGGTAGTCTGGGTTAAGGCCGGGATGGTGACTGAGATGCCGTTTGAGATGGTTGATCCGGCCCCGGTTTGGTTTAAGCCGGAAGAGGTGGTGATATTGACTCCGGTATATGTTTTAGTGCCCTCAGTATTGGCATTGGTGACTCCGGGCATGGTAATAGCTTCACCCGTGACATTCTGGTTACTGGCACCAATCCCTAAGTTGGTGAAGTTAATGGCCTGGCCCGTAAGGGCTCCGGTTAAAGTTTGATTGCTGCCATAGGCAATATTAAAGATAGTGCCTTGGGCATTTTTAGAATTAAAGTAAGCCAAAGATTGGGTGGTGACATTAGTGCCTACTAAAGTTAAAGCAGTAGTATCAGAGCCGGGAGTTAAGGTAATGGTAGTGGAGGAGACAGAGCCGCTTGAGACATTGCCATCCTTGTCCACATAAAAATACTTGGTAGCTCCGTCAGATGAGGTGACATTAAAGATATCCTGGGAAGGGTCAGCAGTAGAGGTTTGCCTGATGGATAATCCGGTGGTGGCCTGGCCTGTGGGGGAGAGGTTTTGGGTGGAGGTGGGATTGTTGGTTAGGCAGTTAACACAGGAGGAGCCGGAGATATTGGCCCAGACCGGCAGTCCGGCAGTGGTGGCCAGCACCTGGCCGGAAGTACCAATCCCCAGACTGGTTAAGGTGGTGGTACCGGAAGCATACAACAGGTCTCCGATAGTATATGAACCAATCCCGGTGCCTCCGC
>CAZKCV010000011.1:0-33486 GCA_964551605.1 uncultured Gammaproteobacteria bacterium
CCATGAGTCCCATATATGCTACAGATGTTAAGATTCAAGGAAAATGCGTCGGGGTAATTAGAAGATTTCAATAATACCCTAAAAACAACTCCAGAAGTTCATCACCTTACAAAAAATCCAATATCTTTAGCAAGGTACATTAACAGGTTACCATTGTTTAAAACGGTTGTCAAATGACCGGTTTTTGGAGTAATCTGGTGAGGTGAAAACAAGGGTTAGAGACGGAAACCCTTCTAAAGATCTTTCAAGTCTGGACTGCCCGGAAAGGAAACGATCTAGGCAAGTGGAAGATTTTAAGGTTTTCCTGCTCCGAAATGATAGGAAAATCAGAACAGTTTATAGGCATCTTAAGAATCTCGAAAGGATTCAGGCTTATTGTCCGAATCTGACAAAGGATGAAGTAGAAGCCTATTTTACTAAACTCCGCGAACAAGGTTGCAAAAACACCTATCTAAATTCCATGCTGCATACAGCCAGAATGTATGCCCACTTCAAAGGAACCGAAGAACTGCTCACTATTAAGTACAGAAAAAGAGAGATATTCCAAAAAGCAACTTTATCTGATGATGAGATTGAGGCTTTTCTTAACTTAGAATTTCCTGGGTCTACTAAGCAATATTATGACCATAGGGTAAATAAATATGTTGAACCAGCTTTGTATAAAAGGTGGAGGGTTTGGAACGTATTTTTCTCAATTATGGCCTTTGCAGGTATGCGTCCCGGGGAAGTTGCTGCACTGCGGGTGGGTGATATTGATTTCGGAAGACAAGTATTTGTCATCAGAGACTCAAAAACTAATACTCCCGGAGTTGCCCCCATAGCTCCAAATATTATCGATCTTATTAAAAAGCACCTCGAAGGCTTGGAAGGTGAACATCTCTTCCCTTCATTTGAAGGAGGGAAGGCATGGAAAGGTAAAGGTATGGATGGCGGCGAGTCAATCTTAAACAGTAATGCCTGGCATGACCATTTTCATAAAAGACTAAGGATACTGGCAATCAAAAGAACTAACCTAACTGCTTACAGCTTCCGTCATTCGTACGCCACCAGACTGCTGGAATCTAATGTAAGCTTATTTCATGTCAAAAAGTTACTCCGTCATAATGATTTAAGAAGTACTCTGGTCTATGAACATCTAACTACTAAAGATTTAATAGACGCAGTCCAGAAATTACCCCTTGTAAGGCGCGGTACCCACCCAAAACTGATCCTACAGGCCATAATAGAACTCATCAAGTCTTTCAAGATTGAAGAGGATATCCGCTTTAACTATAAAATAGAAGAAAACGAAAACTCAGTTCGATTTGAGGTTCATATAAAAGAGGCAGTTTAGAAAGGGAAAATATCCTTAACTTTAGCATTCAAGGCTCTGGCTATTTTATAAACCATCTTTAAATTGGGTCTTCTGTAACCGGTTTCAACATACCCGATAAAGGTCGTAGAAACTTTAACCTTCTCAGCTAATTGCTCTTGTGTTAATCCCTTCTCCCTTCTAATCTTTTGGATTTTCCTACCAAGCCGGTAATCCTGCTCGGTTATCTTTTTAACCTTAGACATACTGCTAAGGCTACCAATTTATACTGTCAGAGTTTACTAACCTATGTGTTTATGATTAAGTTCAAATAATCTTGTTTTCTATAAACACATAAGTTAGGATTTAAAGTTATAAGGAAGGAGGAAAATCAAAGGCGCACAATTTACCTCTTGATTCAGAAATTAAAAAAATATTAAAATGCTCGGATTGACACGTTGAATAAAAGGAGAGTAGTCTATCAACGTGTTCAACTGCTTCAAGAATAAATTACTGACCCTGCTTGCCCTACTTGCTGCCGTGATAGCAGCCATCTGCACAGCTTCTATCATTTATATGTATAAAATTCCTATAGTTGGCCCGGATAATCACGACCAATTTTTAGGACTCTCCAGGGGGGAATGGCTTTTGCTAAGAAATATGGGATACATAATTGCTGGTCTTATTGTCTTATATCTGTACCATCTTTATACGACACGCAGATTCAAAAAGATGGAGGATAAGTTTAGTAACTACCTAAGGGATTTAGATGAACTAAATGAGGAATGGGCAGATGAAAATCATGAACTTTGGGAATTTATAGAGACTATCCTAAAAGAGAAGGATATCAAAAAGATTAAAAGAAAAGCAAAAAGCCTGATTAAATCCAGAACTAAGAGTAAATAAGAGTTATATCTTCAGTTTTATCCCGGTTTGTATATAAACTTCCTTCAGAACATATTCCTTTGAAAACCCTTTTTTTGTAAGCATCTCAAAAAGTAACCTAGCCTCTTTCTCTAACTGCTCTTTAGACTTAGTCTGCATGACGAATTGAGTATATCATTAAAAATGAACTATTATAAATATTGGAATGTGTATTAAAAAGCTGGATTTGACATAATAAATTATATTTGTTAAGGTACTTATATATTAAGTACCTAACTTAAATCTATATGTCAACTAGAAATCAACTCATTGAAGAAATTCTGCACAGCTTCCACGCTATTCGAAATATAACCAAGGCTAAAGCTGCTAGTTTAGGTCATCAAAATCACATTACCCACTCCCAGTGGTTTGTTTTGACAATGATTGAACACTTTAAAAAAAGAAGTATTAAAGATATAGCGGAAGCTATGGATATGTCATCAAGTGCTGCAACCCAGCTGGTAGATCCCCTTGTGCAAGCAGACTTAGTAACACGCCAGGAAGACCCAGAAGATCGCCGCCTGGTACAATTGGAAATTTCACCAAAAGGTAATAAACATATTGCTGCTACAAAGGAAGGCCGTATAAATGAAATGGCAGAGATGTTTGATGCATTAACCGATAAAGAACTTGAGGAATTCGTGAGATTACACAAGAAAGTTCTATCAAAATCTTTACACAAGGAATTATAGCTCAACAAAACGATATGTGGTTAAAATGAATACTCTTAGCAAGTACATTACGAAATATTTTCATTCTATGTATTACGTGGCCATATCTGTTCTGACTGTTGTGGCAGTTGTTGAAAGTATCGGCCGAGGATTTCCTGTGAATGTGGTTGTTGCAGTTCTTACGGCATCTGTTCTTGATGTTGCAATAAAACGATTATGGCTAAAAAGTGCACCTGCGATACCCTTATCAGCAATCATTACTGGCTTGATAGTCGGCACAGTGTCGGTGAATGCACCCGTTCTGGGTACTTTTATTGCAACTGTTCTTGCAATACTTTCTAAGTTTATCATTAGGTGGAAAGGTTCGCATATCTTCAATCCGGCTGTGTTCGGTGTGGTTACTGTGCAGGTTTTAAATCCTGCTGCTCATGGTGCCGCCGTCCATGGCTCGTCACAGATAATGGAGGGCTTTGGGCCCGGTGGTCTTGCTGTAAGTATGTGGTTAGTGCCGCTTTTACTATTTGCTAACTGGAAAGCAAGAAAACTGTGGGTTTCAATACCATTTCTGATCGCATCAGCATTGCTCTTCTACTTCACAGGACTTGCCAATCTAACTCCATTGAACACCCAAGGTATATTCAAATTCCTTGAAGTCCTGCCCTATTATTTTGCATTCATTATAGTTTCAGAGCCCAAGACTTCCCCTTGGGTAAAAAAAGAGCAGATTATATTCGCAGTCAGTGTTGCAATTCTTTCCGTTTTACCTCTCCTTCTTTTTGGTTTCTACTCCCATGTTACAGCACTTGTAACACTGCTTCTTGGAAACTTAATCTATGCGACTTATCGCCTAAAAAATAGGGACTAGCCACTATTTTCTTTGATTAAAGAAAAGACCCCATTGCTGAGGTCTAATCCCAAGAGATTCTATTGCTAGAATTCCTCTAACCCTACAGCTTGCGCCATAGAGCTATTTTTAATTTACTTCAAGTTAAAATATTTGTCAAGTAGGAGTGCTTTTAATCGCTTTAACCTATATAGACAATATGCTATATTCAAGATATGGGTAATATTCTCAGTCAGGGAACCTTGTATCTAAAAAAGGATTTATTATT
The DNA here is from genome assembly GCA_964551605.1 of uncultured Gammaproteobacteria bacterium. Lineage (GTDB taxonomy): Bacteria > Patescibacteriota > Microgenomatia > Daviesbacterales > UBA10151 > UBA10151. The sequence goes on from CAZKCV010000011.1 coordinate 3,999, forward strand.
AGCAGCACTCATCATAGGGGTATTAATATTAGTAGGCTCTCCCATTATAAATTCAGGAGGAATTAATTTACTTCTATTTTGGATAATAGTCTTTATTCTATGGAGGTCCAAAAGAGTAAATTTGAGACTTCTGGCAATAACTAGAGTACTACAAATGGTGTCTATTTTATCTCCCATCGCGCTATTTCTATTCACGATTAGCTCACCAAATGTTAATTCCGTAAGGGTTATTTTTATTTCTCTTTTTGGGTTCCTACTTCAGTCAGCTATTTATTATCATTTAGCAGTTTGGACCAAATTATTAAAGGAAGGGCAAAGTATACAAATATCTAAATACAAAAGGTCTCTTTTTGTTATCGGTATTTTACTAGTTATTTTTATTTTTTTCGGAAAGGAAATATTCGGAGCATTTCTTAATCGATTCTAACCCAGAGGGGATTCTGATTATGGAGGATCCTTATTGAACTGGCAGACTTCACCACTTGATAAACCAAGTGCTGTAAAATGAACGAAGAACCACTTCCATTCATTTCCGTCTGCTACCCCAATCAACTTGCCGTTAATATACTTTTCACCACTGTATGATTCCTTATCTTTTCTATATATAATTACCAACCAACTAGCACCTCCATAACTGTTACGGTACGTCATCTTTTGTGCTTCTTCATCTTCCTCGAAAGAATCAAATACTGGGATATATATGGCATTTCCTGAAATAAGTTTTTCGTCTTCTGTTTTAAAACTGGAAAATAGAACGTTATAAGGAAAATTTGATAATTCTGGATGTTCAGGAATATCTAATCTGCAAGGGATAAAAGCGAAAGGTGTTGAATGATTTATGATTCCGCAATTTTTATTCATTTATCTTTCCTTAAAGGCTGGAATTAGCACCTTCTTTAAGACTCCTTAAAGGGTTGCTGGCGGATCAAAGAGCCAGAACTCTCACCGCACTCTAGATAAAATTCAAATCTTAACGCTATTTATAGACTAACCCTCTATTTTTTATTTGTCAATAAGAAAGTGTTTTCATAGATGATATAATTTGACAAGATTTGCCCATAAATAATTCTGCTCCTCTTTAGCTCTGCCGAAATCCTGCCTTGTTCAGAAAATGGCCGATTACCTTAAGGACAAACAGCATTATATTGACCTTTACGATCTCTACACTATAAAAATGTGTCTTAAAGAGATTGATCTTTGGCGGGAGATATATAAAGAAAGTTTTAATGCCGAGGAAATTAAGCATATTCCTGAAGATAAAAGGGAAAGAGACTTCAACCGGCTTTTAGGACAAGAGTTATTTGTTAAAACCGGTGAAAGATACCGGATAAAAGAAGAAACAATCCGGAAATGGATTAATAGCGACTCAGCAGAGCAAAGCAAATATGACAATACCTCTACACCTGAAGGTATTCGCTGTTCTGGATGTAAAGGTTTAATGCACAGTACTTACAAACATCTGGAAAACTACATGAATGAACCGCTCAGGGTACTATTTTTTTTCGAATGCTCAAACTGTAAAAAAAGAAAAAATATTTATGAAAATGGCGAGGAAGCTATATATAAACCGGAACTATGTCTGAAGTGCAATAAAGAAGTAGAGTCGAAGCATACCAGGAAAGGTAATATTATTACCTGGATAACTACCTGTTTATCCTGTGGTTTTACAAAAACTGATATAGATGATTTTGATAAAAAAGCAGCTGAACGTAAGCAAAGAGAACAGGAAGAAAAAGAGTTGTTAGAAAAACACCGTGAAGAGTTTTGCTTAACTGATGAAAAAGGTAAAGAATATATAGAACTTATAGAAAAACTAAAATATGCTGAGGTAATCAAAGAAGAAGAAATAAAAAAATATGATAATTCCTACTATCCCAACTCTCTAAAATTAAAAAAGGTTAATACTCTTGATTTGGAAAAAATACTGGCTGACCCCCTGGAAAAAGAAAAATACGTTAAACTCTCATTTGATAAACCTGAAATCGGAGAGTATTTTATTATCCCGTTTAATGTCCAGGATGCTGATTCCTTACGCAAGGAAAACATAAGCACCAGTACCTTACAAAAACTTATAAAAGATGCTCTAGAGGGTACAAACTGGCGGTTGATGAGTGAAGGGGTACATTACCGCTTAGGATATCTTTCTGGCAGATTAAAAGGTCATGACCGGGAAGAAGATATCTTAGAACTTGCTGGCATGAAAAAAGAGCAGCAAAAATCAGTGAGGGATGATTATGAAAGCAGATCAAAATATGAATGGGATCCTATTATTCAGCTGGCAAGACTCAGTGGTAAACACATAGGCATTGAAAATGTGCGCAAAAGGAGATTAAAGAATGAGCCGGAGGGATTTTTTCTTGAAGCAAGCGAGGGTCCATACACCTGTGGGATCTGCCAGGAAACAACTCCTGGCAATAAGATCTGGTGGAATCTAGATGGTTTAAGATGCGCCGACTGTTGGAGAAACATAAAAGAAAGCGTCATACCTCCGCTTACATGGGATCATGATAATGAAGTATGGATAAAGGATTGGGAAATAAAATCTGATTATAGTATCCATCCGGGGACCAGAAAAAAACTTGAACGAGAGGGAATCTTACGCGGCAGACATTTAAAAAGAGAAGACGGAACTACATACTGCACTGTTTATTTAGTAGAGGAAAATAAAGAATTCTTCGAAAAGCATCCCAAAAAACCTGCAATGAAGATGACTTATACTGATCCTGATGGTAAAGAGGTAGAACTTTAATCTGTTTTATACTCAGATAAAAGCAATAGTAATTTATATCCATTTACGTTAAAATTGAGTCCAATATGTCCATTATCGTCTCAAAAAACCTGAGAAATGCCGTAAGACTGGATCGTACCAGTTTTAAATTGGAAGACAATCTACAGCAATATATTCATAACAATCCGGAAAGTATTCCCCTTTATGACATTAAGGAAGACGTACAGCTTCTTATTCTTGCACGCGAATTTAATACTTTAAGCGGACCAATTGATGCAATCGGGGTTGACCGGGATGGAGAGATATATCTTATTGAAACAAAGCTATATAAAAATCCCGACAAAAGAACTGTTATTGCCCAGGTCTTAGACTATGGTGCCTCTCTTTGGAAATCCCACCCTGATTTTGACTCATTTCTGCTTAGGTTAAATACCTCCGTTCAGCAGACTTTTAACCAAACTGTCAGGGAAAGAATACAATCTTTTTTCTCCCTTGATGAATCCCAAGTTGAAACTGTTATTACCAATATGAGGGATAACCTCAGTGGTGGAAACTTCAAATTTGTGGTACTGATGGACACGATCCACAACCAGCTTAAAGACCTTATCTTATATATGAACCAAAACAGCAAATTTGATATTTACGGTGTAGAGCTTGAATACTACAAGCATGGTGAGTTTGAAATTATAATACCCAAACTCTTCGGAGCGGAGGTTAAAAAAGATGTACCGGGCAAAAAAAATGCAACTTTTATTTCCGACGAGGAATTTATCTCGCTCTATAAAACCATTGGCCTTGATAAAAAATTGCAGGAAGTACTCAATATTCAAAAATCCATGCAAAGCGGTGAATTAAAATTTGAGGGATGGCATGCAGACAGAACACCTAAGAATATTAACTTTTTCTGTAGGACATCCGGCGCAACAAAGATGTCTCTGGTTATCAGTATCGGATATAACAAGGAAGCACCAATTCAAGCATTTGACTTCTGGCTATATGATAAAAGTATTGAGAAAAAAGTGCTTCTGGCAACCCGAAAAACTTTAAAAATTGAGAGTAACCCTCTTAAGGAAGAAGCAAAATTCGGAGTTATAGCCAGATGGCCGATAAAAGAATTTACAAAAGACAAACTGGCTGCATTTTTCTCTTCACTCATAGGTGACTAGAATGGAGAATCTATACCAGTAGTGGCTATTGGTGGCTATCGTTAGTCTGTCACTGGAAGGTATGTACATCTACAACCGTAGATATTCTGACATTCTCTTACTGGAAGTGGCCGTTTTTCCAAAACTGTTTTAAAATCGAATACTTTACCATTCTGGTCTTTGCAGCTCTTACAACTATCTTCCGTGCAACTTACCTCTACGCTTGAACATACTGAGGAATTATTTTGCAGGTTTTTTATATATTCCTGGTGGTGTATAAGCTTCATCTCATAAGCTTTGTTACGCATGCCGGTTGAATCCTTTCCCTCCTCATCTAAGAAGTTTGCCATTTCTTGATATACAACGCCTAAACCATAAAAATCATTAGACTTCATTAGCTCTTGAAGCTTTTCATTAAACCTTCTCCACTTTTCATCCCTTGTTAACTTAGGCATATCATCTTGAATATTTATAGAGTGAGATTTCCTTAATCGAACTATTCTCAAGGTTTTTGGAAGTAGAGATCACAATATCTTCTATCTCATCATCTCCTAACGGTTTAAACTCACTTCCGCCGTTTAATAACTTATCCCACAAGGACATAAAGAAGTTTTTTCTTTTGATTGGGATATGGATTCCAGCTATTGCCACAGACTTTGCTTTGTATAAACTAACAAGCTCAAAAGCAGTCCGCAAAGATTGGTGAAGTCCTACATAATTTATCCTGGCTTCTTCGTTATTATGATCGGCTACAGGCATGAATATAATATGCTTAGCTTTCAGGTCATACCCCTGGACTATCGTTGCAAAGCCCATTTCACAGTAACCAACAGCAGTAAGTTCCCGTATTAATTCCTTGCCTGCCTTATCAATTATTTTTTTAATTAAACTTTTTTTGGATTCATGCTTAAATAAAGGATAGTTGGGGTTGGGAGAAACTGATTTAGTATAAGTCAGTTCAGAATCACAGGGAACTATAATTATGTCACCAGTAAATTCAGTTATATCTCCTGTGGCAATTTGAATATTCATGGTTTACTCATGTTTTGATACAGAGTATTCAGTTTTTCTCCTAATGAATAGTACGTCTCAATTGCTGATTTGTAGTTATTTTCAAGTTCTTGGTTTTTAGACCAGGAGGCATTTTTGGCACTTAGACTGATTGAATATTGATATTCAGCCAGTTTATTCAATGCTACACATGTATTAAACAATGCCTCGAAGTATTCTGCCAGACAATCAAAGAAAGCTTTCTCCTGATCATTAAACCCTTTGTATAATGTGTTCTTAACAAGTTTAAATTTATTTCTTTTTTGATCAAACTTTTCTAGAATTTCCTCTGTTTCCTTGAGAATTTCTTTGAAACCTACTTTTTTATTAAAGAGTAGGTTATTTAAAAAACTTTTCAGAGTACCGGCTTTTTTAAGTCTTTTATCATGAATAATTATGTACAATGAAAGGAGATCGTTAACATCAAAAGCTAAATCTTTTAATACTTCTCTATTATTCATTCTGTTTATTTACTTACGTTTTCCAAATACTCATGCTTTATTCATAAAACCAGTTCCAGTCAGGATTTTCTACCTCATTGATTCTGCCTGAAAGAATCTTATAAACGCCGTCTTCCTTGACCATTTTCCAGGTTCCTTCATAGTAATGTAAAATTGCCTCTCCGTCTACCCAGTTTTTGGTGCTGAATTTAACCATAACCGTATCGGTGTTATCCTCCTCAAGCTCTGTTTTTATCACATCAACATCCAGAATATCCTTAAACCTGTTGGTCCATTCCTCAAGAGTTGATTTTTGCTTATAACCCCTGCTTAACAGATTAAATCCTTCCTCCATCCTTCTTGCTTTAAGATAGGTGTAGTAAGCCCTGACTGCCTCCTCCGGAGATATAGAGGGATCAACTTCAATCTTTTTAATCTCTGCGTCTGAAAAGTATTGGGTATTGTGCTTGACCTGGTCTGCGCCGATGAAAAGCGACAGCCCGGCCAGACTGATGGTATTTATTCCCACCACACTGCCGCACTGGTCGGATAAAGGACCCCCGCTCATACCCTGAACTAAACTGATATTGGTCTGAAGATAATAAACAGGACTTTTACTGGATTTCCTGAAATCTACAAGGTTTCCCCTGATTGTTGTGGCCCTGCCGGATAATGCCGTGCCCAAAGGAAAGCCTGTTGAAATCAGGGGCTCGTCAGGCAGCAGCTTAACCCTGTCGGGTAGGGTAAGGACTTTGTCAGGATAATTTTTGTCGGTAAAAAGCAGGGCTAAATCCGAATCCCTATCCCCCAGAATTTTAACAGGAGTAATAAAATCCCCGTTTGAGAAAATAATCTTCGGGCTTGGCTCATCCGCAATAACATGGAAGTTGGTTAAAACCTGGTTATCTTCTATAAAAAAGCCTGTGCCTTCCGAGTACCCACCCACAATACGGACAACCGAATCCTGCAGTCTTTCTCTGACCCCGAATGAGCATAAAAACTTACCATACCAGCCGTATTGCGTCCGCAGATAGTCGGCAATCACAAAAAGCGAGGCCAAAAGATACATGAATATTGCAAAAAAGAAAATTGATTTTAAAAAGTTCTTAAGTCCTTTGAAAGGATAAATTATCATTCCAATAAAAAGGCTAATTAAGGCAAAGATAAGCCTTATTAAAAACTTAACCAGATAATATGCACTGTAGGTTATAAGTTTAAGAGGGAAAAAATAAACAGGGAAAAATAGGCGCTTGAAATATGCCCTTAAGCGTTTCAGAGAATCTTTTATGCGGAATCTGATTTTGCCTGACAACTCGTCAAAAATATCAACCCCCGGTATATTATTTCTCATATTCACGGACAGCTTTTCTGTATTTGCAGAAATCACAATCGGCGCCGGATGACGGAAGTTTCTCAGACTTTAGACACTCAATTGCATCAAAAATTACTCCCTCAACCCAAGCGTCATCACCTTCATAAGGCAGAAGTTTAATATCAAACTCTAGTTTTGCATCAAAGGCTTCTTTATCCGTATTGCCGTTGCAATAGACAAAATACCCTGTATCTGAAACTTTAAAATTATTTTTTCTGAACAGCCACTGATATATCTCCATCTGTCTTTTGTAACCGATTTGCCAATCTGCATCTAACGTTACTTCCTCCTCTTTTGAAGTTGCTTTATAATCAACAATAATCAGCTCTTTTTCCGGATTTATCCATAGATCATCAACTCCCCCGGTGATAATAATGTTGGTGTGGTCTATTTGAAAGGTAATACCTCCCCTCAAAGAATCCCGCCATTCATCCAGTTTTTCATGCGCCATAGGGATTGCATCAATACCATAATGCTTCATTAGAGGATGGGTTGTTTTGCTCTTCCTGTGAATATCAAATTCTTTCTTAAGAAGTTTATCTACGGCAGTATTAAGAGAAAAGGGAAATCCAGGCGGTTGAGCAACTCCAAGTTTCCTATCAAGATAAAAACACCTTGGACAATTAATAAAATCGTCAATCCTGCCACGGCTTAATCTAAATAACTCTTTTGAGTTTTTATCATATAAATTTCTCTTCCTGTTAGGGTTGTAAAACTTGGACATATAAAGAGGTAGGTTACTTTAATCTAGCTTAAATCTAATCCTTTTGTCCAGTAGTTTAATAAAGTCTCTTAGAGTACTTTTAGCTGAACCAATATAATTATAATAACCCAAAAAAGTATAAAAAATAATTAATGCTTTCCAAAATTCCTTTACCATGCTTAACTCTTTTTATTCCGACTAAATTTTTTATACAGCTTAAGGAAATCCTCTCTATGAATCATAACACTCCTGCTAAAAGTTTTTGTTTTTATATTATTCATCGCTATTGCTTTAAACAATACCGCTTTGCTTACACCTAAAATCTCTGCTGCCTCTTTAAGTGTAATATGTTTTAGTTTTTCTTCCTTTTTTCCTTTTCTGGTAAGACCGGCTTTCTTTCTAAACTGTGCATAACTCATATCATGTCCTTCGTAAACTATTTTTATCTTTTTACCTCCTCCCATTAAATAACTATCAGGAATTTTGCTAATTTCTTTATCCTCTACAGAAAATCTTTTTTTAAATCCGGAAAACCAAATGATAACCTCGTCATTATAGAACGAATACACAAATCCTAATCCGTATTTTTGGGAATAAACAATATCATCATACTTTAAACCCTTAAAACTTTCTAAAAGTGGTAAATTATCTAAATCAAATGTTTTATAAAACACAATTATTTTTTAAGTTCCTCTAACCCAAGCCTTGGGTTCGGATAATTCTCTCCATCCGGTGTTAATTCAACTGCCTGCTCAAACATTTTTCTTGCTCCTTCATAATCACCTAATTCTCCAAGAATTGTTGCCATATTATTTGAGATTACCGCAGCCGTCTTATCACGCTTTAAATATTCTTTTGCTTTATCAAACCATTCAGGAAGGATTCTTCGGATACTCTCTCCGTTCTCTTCTATATCTTCGTAACTTTCTTTTGAATTATGAGCATACTCCTGAGCTTCTTTACTCAAAATATCAAAAGCTTGGCTATAGAGTTTCAGAGCCTCAACTTTTTCACCCTTCTTTTTTAGCTCCCGAGCTTTATTTAGTATTTTTTGTAAATCCATAATTTATATGGAATTATATTACAAACTATTTTAAAATGGGACAGCCGGTTGTCTCATTAAATGACCAAGCCGGTTTAGTCATTTAATCTACAATCGGATGTGGCTTACAAGTTTTTTTCATGAAAATCTTACAAGTCTTCTTATTCCAAATTTTGTAAATGCAAATTTATGAGCTTTCTGAATTCTATCTTTTAAGCTATTATTCTGATTCAGTATGTCAGTTAAACCCACGGCTATATTTTGATATATCTTTATTGAATTTGAACCAAATTTAGCTTCAGTAACCAACTTTAGTGTTAAAAAATTTTCTTCTGTCATTAGTTCCTTATCCATAAGGCAAATGACTGCAAACTGTTTAGTCATCAACTCCTGTTGACTATCTGGTGCTTTAGGAAATTTTAATGAGGTAGGCGAATACCCCTTGGCTATATACTTCGCTATTTTCTCTATTCTTTCTTGATACCGCCCATCTTTCCCAAAGCCTAGACCTTTTAAATCATGCCAAACAAAAAGATCCTCAACAAATTCTGCCATTCGTTCTGCAAGAAATTTACTTTCTACATCTAAGCCCTCCCAGGGTATTGGATGGAATACCTGCTCTTTATGAAAGTAGATTATATGAATTAGCTCGTGCGCAATTTTTCTCTGTCCATCACTTGAATGATAATCAGTACTAGAATCATAATATATAATTCCACTCTCCGGATCAGAGAAATCGTTCGCACGGTAATCCGCTTGAGGATCTAGACTTCTATCCTTGAATTCGACTTTTTTCCCAAGATATCTTTCTGCTTCCTTTAGTAATGGTTTTACCTTTGCTGAAATATGCATTTTGGTGTTCATTTCCGGATAATTATAACTGACTCCTCATCTTTTTTGCATTTTTCCCAAAATCCCAATGCCTGCCAGCCTCTGAAAAGTGCAAACCTAATCCACATCGGAAGTGGTTAACGTTCTAACCTTGGAGGAAGAAACGATTTAATGACATCAACTTTACCAGTCTCATGATTCGTTGATATCCAATTTTCTCCATCAAACTTCATAGAACTAATGTCCTGAACACTACTGTCTGAAAAAATTCTTTTAAACGAAGACTCGACACCGATTACTCCTTTTGCATTTATTCTAAGGACTTGAACAGCACCACCCACCGTTGGGATACCAGATTCTTTTATGAAATCATCGCACATAATGCGGATAAAATTACTCCTAAAAGTTCCGATTGGCGCCGGATCACAGGTTAAAAGACGAGAGTATTCATCTCCAAATAGTTTTTGCATAAAAGCCCCACTTCCTATACCACCAACCGTGTATATACCAAAATCAGAAATCTCTCCCGATGGAAGATGCTGCTTCATAATAACTGGGGTTGGCGGATCCATAGTCATAATGCCATTTCTCATCGTCATAAGAGCTCTGCCAATAGGCTCAGGCACTGCACCTCCACCGCCTTTAGTCATTATATCCATTATTATTCGTTCTGGAACATGAAGTGGTCTATCAGATAATATACCAGCATAAATAAACTCCATATGGGGCAATCGAAGCATGCTTTTAGTCAGTTTTTTATATTCATGTTCTGCCACTTTGGGAAGTTTTTGAAGAAGATGATAAACAACATTAACTTTTGCTTGAGTTGCTATATATTCCTCCAACTTTGATATTATTTTGTGAGTTAATTCAACATTATTACTAGTGAAACCAATAGCTAACTGTGGTGTTAAAGCAAATATTTTTCTCATATTATCCTTAGAACCAACAACAACCTCGCCCCTAACAAATGAGATACGACTGTCTGAAATGATTATTGCTTCCTCTGGAAAACTAAAACCTACTACAACTGACATATGACGTTGATGAGATTATAAACTGTTATTCCACAATTTCAATTTCTTCCAGCGTTAGGCCGTAGAGTCCATAAACTAACTGATTTACTTTTTTGAATTCTAATTTTGATTGTACCAAATTAACTAGTTTTACTGCTATTAGTTTGCTATACTCGCTAACGGATATGATTCGCAATTTTAAACCAAATAAGAATCCTCTAATGTCTGGACTAGATAAGATTAGAGCACATGACCCGAATCAAAAAATATGGGAATACTTAAAAAGATACCAAAGTAGTCAATTTGTTAAAAGGAAACTTAAAGGAGAAATAACCAGAAATAGAAATGCGCTAAATCTAAAATCTATGCAGATTGCTTCATTGATGGTTCAGAGTGAGAAGTATTATGAATCAGCGAGAAATGCTCCTTTGGAAATTAAACCACTGATTCTTTACTACGGAATGGTCGGTTTATCAAAATGCCTAATATTGTCTGGTGACAATCCATATACTTTATCTGCTTTAGCTCCCGATAATCGAGACCATTCTACACATGGTTTGAAATTTGGCACTCGTGATCAAAATGATATAACAATAAGAGATGGCAAAAGAATCTCTAATGAATTTTGCTATGTTGCAACATCTACAAATGTGGTAGGACTGTATAATTTACTAAGACAATGTTATTCAAACACACTGATTCCAAATAATACGAGATTTTTAGTACAAGATTTACTATCCCTAATCCCGGAGCTTTATAAAGAGTATAATGCATACTTTAAAAGAAAACCAAGTAGCTGGGGTGTTAATGCTCATTTTGGGGTAAATAATATTAACGATACAATTCAATTGATTGTATTCGAAGATTGGTACTACCATACTCAGCGAATCAATAGAAGGGAAAGATATCCAAATTGTATTTTAAGAAATTTCCCTGAACTTAATACACTTTATACAAGCGAACCAAATTCAGATGATCATTTTAGACTCAATAATAATGCAATAAGTATCGATGATTATATTTATGTTAGCCAGCTCATGACTTTAGAATCTTTCGCATTAAAGAGATTAAGTGGTTTTAGTATATCTGATATAGATGTACATTTTATTTTGATGTATATTCTAAGCAACCTTGTAAGATATAGGCAGGATAAGTGGTCAAGATTAATTAGAAGGTTAGATAATGATGAGATGTTCTTAATTGAAAGTTTCATAGAAATATCCTCAGTTAAGTATCCGTATCTTATTTTACGAGAACTAGATAATGTTGACTACGCCTTTATAGGTCAGGTTGCTACTTGGGGTTAAAAACTCATGAGAAATGATGTTAATGATAATTTAAACAGTTTTTAATAACCCCAGTATAGATGGCGACAAATCAAAATGTTTCATTTTCAACTATTTCTCCTAATTTTTTCACCGGTCACATGTTTTTCATTTTCTTACTTTTTAAACAATCAAATTATTATAATAATAACCTTCCGGAAGGGTAAGGAGTGTAGATTCTGGTCTCAATTCTAGCAGAAACCCAACTTATAAGATAGCGGAGGAGAAATTAAAAAACTTTATAGATATTCTCTACAACTGCAATTTCTTCCATATTAAAAATTCCTTCGATTTTATCCAGATTATTTCTCCTTGACCAAGGGATCTTTTACTGTGCTATCATTGAATAGATGCCGCAACTTATTCCTTCTCTCACACATTTATTAGGAGAGAATACAAAAACAGATATGCTGGTACCCAAAACCACATCTCCTCAGATGCAAATCCTTAAATATATGGGGAACAAAAGAGGTCTTCTTGATTGGCTTTTACCTAAACTTGATGAACAGTTAGAGTATGGTGATACTTTCCTAGATCTTTTTGCGGGTACATCCTCTGTTGGATATGCTTTGAAGTCCAAGGTAAAAATAATAGCAAATGATATACAAGAATATTCAGCCATTATTTCTATGTCACTATTAGATTTTAATGACAAAATAGATGAAACTGATTTTGATAAAGATCTAGCCAAATCCTACAGAGAAAATCTTCTAAGATTAATTGACATTTTTGGGGAGGCAATACAAGCCGAGGAAAAGTTGATAACTACTGAAAAGATAAGAGATTATCAGAACTTTTCTGCAAACATACCAAGATATGGAGAGTTAGTATTAAATGATAGGTTTAAATTAAATCGCTATTCAAACGAAGCCTTTATACAAAATAGAAGAATTGAGAAAACAAAATTTCCATATATACTTTTTTCAGTCTACTTCCCAAATACCTTTTTTGGTCTTAAACAATGTCTGGATATAGATAGTATAAGGTATGCAATAGACAAAATTAATAATAAACAAAAAAGGGCAGTTTATTTAAGTTGTCTCATGTATGCGATGAGTAAAGCTGTTAATAGTAGTGGTCATTTTGCTGAGTATCTCAATCATCATTCAGAGCAGTCATCTAAGCTAATATTTAAACAACGGAGGGTATCTGTATTAGACCATTTTCTCTTCAAATTGGCTGAATTTGCAAAACTCTATGTACAAGAAAACTGGAAAAACGAGATTTATAATTGCGATTATAAGGTTTTAATTGAAAGATTATATAAAAGCCAAAAATTAGATACAGTAAATTTAATATACATAGATCCCCCTTATACAGAAGCTCAATATAGCAGGTTTTATCATATACCCGAGACATTAGTTAAGTATGACTATCCATCATTAACTCTCACTTACACAAAAACTTTACCCGTTAAAGGAAGATACAGAAATGATCGTCATCAATCCAAGTTTAGTCAGAAAGGAGAGGTTGAGAAAGCCTTTCGTGAAATGTTCAATATAATATCTGGCAGAACTCCCGCCAAATTAGCAGTTAGCTATTCAGATAATAGTCTGCTTAAACCTGTTGATAAATTAATAGAGATTGCTAAAGAATATTATAAGATTATAGATAAGAAAAATGGACATAATCATTCCGCGCAAGGATCAAAATTTACATCAAATGGCAAAGGAAGCAGAGACATCCATGAGTATTTACTTATATGTACACCAAAAGTTTAGGACTATTTAGAAAGTGTTTTTATTTGATCCCAGATTTCATCTTCAATAGAAAAATCAAGTCCGTTCTTCATTATCTTATCATGAAGTAATACTATTCCACCGTTAGCGTATTCCTCGACCATTTTAAGAGTTTTAGTGCCATCTTGTAGGAGATCATAATCATATTCAGAACCTATTAATACAATAATTCTAAGCAGTAATTTATATTCATCCTTTAGTAAATGATACGTTCTTACCTCTTTAGTTTTTTTAGAAGGTTCTTTTAGATTGTTTTTTAAACCTAGTGCAGCCGCCGTCATATAAACTTCTCCATATTCCCTGTTATAAAAAAGAGAACCAGGTAAAGTAGTAAGAGGTTCTAGATATTTTTTCTTCTTTTCCTCATCCATACTAATAAATTGTGGGTACTTATCGTCAATGCTTTTCATAGTTTATTCATACGGTACTATTGTAGTAGATAATGATTCTCCTTTTCTTGTTAATCGGTAAAAATTTCCATCCTGAGCGTGTTTTTTCCCAAAATCTTCAATTAAATCAGAGTCTAGAGAAAAGACAAAAACTTGTTTATCTTCAATAAAATCAGGCAACTTCTCCAAAAAATTAGTTCTCACTTCTTTATCAAGGTTTTCAAGTGGTCCATCTATAAATACTGGAACATTATTAAATCCACTTAACTTGGCTAATGCTTTAATGGTAGCGAAGCTTAAAACTTTCATTTCACCAGTAGAGAGAATTTCTAAACTATTTAAATCTTCACCTTTTTTAAAAATCTCAACTTTAAAATCTTCTGTAAAACTAACTCTTTGAAATTCATCTTTTTTCCAAATAAGCTCTTTAAAATATTCGTTCGTATAACTCGAGACACTTTTCCCTACTTGAACAATTAATTTTTCTCTTATGTAATCAACCTTATCTTTAGCTTCTTCCAAAAACTCCAGATATTTCAGCTCAGTTTTTCTCTTACCACTTTCCTTATTTAATTTCTCTAATTTATTTTTATATTCGATTATTTTTTCATCTAATTGTTTTATTAGACTATTAGTTGCCCCAATTTCTTGAGTGCTTAATTCAATTTGATCATCTAACCTACGAATCGTTGATTCTATATCTCCAACATGACCGGGAACCTTCACTAATTTTTCACTTATTTCATTCAATTGAATCTGTATTTCTCCAATCCTCTTACGTTCTTTAGCAAGCCTTTCTCTAATCTCTTTAAATTCAGTTTGAAAACCAATTTGTAAGTCTTTAATGATCGAATTTACTTCAATCTTATCTTCGATTAGATAACTTCTATTATCAAGAGGTTCAACATCAGCCAAAAGTTTGTGAAGACATTCCGATTCTTTACTTCCATCTAATATGGTTGTACCGCATATACATTTTTTACCATCAATAATTTCTTGAACGAATGTACTTTTAATTTTTGGGGGTAACTGACCACTTCTACTCACCTCATTCAATTTTTGTGCCAATTGAACTAGATTATCTTTTATATACCAAAAGGGACCTATATTTATTAACTTGTCATTAATTTGCCTTTGATATGTTTCTGATCTGGTATTGGCATCTTCAAGTTCACGTTTAAGTAAATCCCTTTGCTCCTGTAGGTTTTTAAAAGCCGAAAATCTTTTTAATTCTTCATTAAATTTTTCTCTTTTTTCCTTTGATTCTCCAATTTCTTTTTGTAGTGTTACCAATAATTTTGTTTTTTCTTCTTTATTTTTTTCAAACTCGCTTAATTCAGTATCTAAAAGTTCAGTATCGGGTTCATCTTTACTCACGAATTTTCGGAGTTGATCTCTTGTTCCTGAAAGATCCTTGGAGGCACGATCTAATAATGTAACATCCGAAACTTTCCAAACTCCATCTCTCAAATTCTCAGAATATGAGCCTTTGTAAAGATTCTGTACAGCTTCTCCGTCAAATAAAAAGAACTGACTAACTGATTCAGGTAAGAAGTTATTTACAATAACTGTTGGGTTAGGGAATTCAACCCAATCTTCTCCTTGCTTTCTCATAACTATAAATTTTGACATTTGCGTCTCTCTTTGAGTTCTTTGGAATAAGTATAAATTGGTGTCTATATTCACTTCAATTGAAACTTTAACCTCTTCGTATTGAGTCTTTTCCCTAGCCGCCTCCTCATTGAGAAGCTTTTTCTCTTTATCATGAAATTTAAAAGGTTGTGTCCCATAAAGACACCAACAAATCGCATTAAGAAAATTAGACTTACCCATACCATTTTTACCAATAAATAAAAAAATTCCTTTAGAAGTGTCAAAAGTTAAGCTAACATTTTTATACTGTCTAAAATTTGTAATGTTGATTCTATTAATGAACAACATTTTCTTCCTCCAGTGATTTCTCTTCATTTTCAGAACCGAGTAATTCAATTAATTTTTTTTCTATATTCTCCCTATAAGGGTACATCTCCTTATCGATATTCTCTCTTTCAAATTCTAATACCCACCTCAAGAAATTCTTCATTTCTTTAGAAGTGTTGTTAAGTACATCTATTTCACTAGTGATCATTGTGTTAATTTGTGCCATCTTTTCCTTCTGTTAATCTAAATATACATTATATTTCAACATTGTATCACTCAGGTTTTTTAAAATGAAGGTTTTATTGGATGCCGTATCCAAAAATTCCTGCACACGATTTAATTCTTTCTTCAAAATTTTCTGTTCTATGCTAAAAAAGAAATCATCTTCAACTTTTTCCGGAGGTATTACTATAAAATCATAAATAACAGCTTTATCTTTTCCGGGAAATTTACGTAAGACCCTTCCTCTTCTTTGCACATATTCACGCGGGTTTGTAGAACTAGCTAAAATTATAGCTGTTTTTATAGATGGAACATTAACTCCCTCATCAAGACATTTCATAGCAACTAGACACTCATATAAACCATTATCAAATGATCCAAGGATTTGTTCACGCTCGTCCATTGATTCCCGTTCTGTAAATCTATGGCTGATTATTCCAAAACCATTTATAATTTTCTGTGCTTCTAGCATTTGGTCTTCGGAATCACAATAGACAAGAAGATGATCAATTTTCCCCTGAATTTTTAAATCTGATATTAAATGTTTAAATGCAGTTATTTTGGTTTTATTATTTCTGAGAATTTTACTTCTTTGTATAGTTAATAATTTCAAATAAATATCTTCTTCAGCTCGGTTTTTTGTATAACTCATTTTTCTTATAATCTTCTTAGTGAGATCGGAATATTCTTCAAATTCATCCAAATCCATTTGTACGGTAATAGGGTAATATTCATAAGGTGTTAGATAATGATTCGCAATTGCCATTTTTAAATCATACTCAAAAACTGTTTTTTCAAAATAATCAATAAGTTTTTGAGTTCCTTCTTCATCAAACCATCTCGTAGGAGTAGCACTTAAACCTAGTCGCATTTTGAGATTATCTACCATTCCATTACTATACTCAGGAGCGCCAAAATTATGAACCTCATCAGCAATGATAATGTAGGTTTTTTTATTATTAAAATTGTGTTTTAGTTTCTTAATAAATTCTTCAGACGATAAACTATCATATACTGCAATTATTACTAATTTATCTATAAAACCGTCGCTATAATCTTGTAAAAATTTTGGTAATTTTTCTTTCCAACCACGAGCATCTCCATGAACTTCAATAATTACGGAGTCTACTAATTCTTGCTTTATGTCCTTGAGCCATTGTGTCACCAAATGCTTATAAGGAACAACAATAATTGCGCAATATTCTTTTTTATCAGAATAAACAGATTTTACAGCTCCGAGTGATGTAAATGTTTTTCCGGTTCCAGTAGCCATTTCTAAAATCCCTCTAAAATTATTATCTTTCCATTTTGATATTGCATTCTTTTGAAAATCATGGAGTTCTCTTTTTTCTGGTTTATCATCTTTAATTTTCTTAATAATTGCTTTTAAATCTATTTCATTTTCAGGCCTGATTTTAAGTAGTTCCTTCTCCAGTGCCTCAGGAAGATCAATTACAGAAAAGGAATTTATACAATTATTCCAATAGTCTGAAAATTTAATTATGTCTCTTTTTAAATATGCTTCCTCCTCATCTATCCAACCTCGGAAAACCTTAAATTCTTCAATATTTCCTGACCATCCAGCAGCGCTTTCATTAATTGAACCACTAAACGAAATTTTATTTCCATTTTTATCCTCAAATATACCAATTTTTTCATGAAATAAACCGGTAGCATTCTCTGGTAATACGGCAATTTTAATTTTTAAGCGATTAGTACTTATCAACCAGGATAATATTTTTAAATGATCTTTCTCTAGTTCGTCTTCTAACTGATCTAGATTGAATGTAATTCTACCCATAATTACTTCTTCAGCGGTTTTTAAACCTTTGACTATAGCTTCATAATCCTTATTTTCTACAATTACTCCTGAAATAAGTTGGTAGTAACCACCATTAGCAAAAAAATGTGCAATACCTTGAGCAGCTAACAGTAGAGATGTAGAGGAAAAAAAACCAGTAATTCTTTTATAAATTGTCGACTGTTTCAATACAGGAATATAGAAATCTAAAAGAAGATTATCATTTGCAGAGCTATAAGTTTTCTTCAGACTAATATCTTTAAGCATAGGCAGATTAGAATCTCCTCTTTATCAATTCAGTAATGTCCTTTCGATGATAGCGTCTTTCACCAACACCACGTCTTGTGCCAACCCGTATTGCCTTTAATTTTCCTCTCTTATCCCAACGCCTAAGCGTAGTCGGATGAACATTAAGTATCTTTGCAACCTGCGCAATGGTTAAAAGCCCTGGTAGTTTTATCTTATCTTCTGTCATTTTTATAATCCTATAAATCCGGCGCGCTTTGATAACCCTGTTTTATAATGCCCAGAACATACTCTAATTCTTTATCAGAACCTACATCTGTACGCCAGATAGTAGTCTTACCCCACGCCCACTTTGCCGGCACTTTGCTAAATAGTTTCTTCGGATCATCTATCGTTTGTTTTCGAACATGAACTATTAATTTTTCCTTCCGGAAGATAACAGCGCAAAAATTGAAGTATCTGATTTTGTAGCCGACATACCATGATACTGGTTTTTCTTGAATCTTCTCATCAAGAGCAAAAACTAATTTTTGGAGCTTTTCAAATAGTAATTTTATTTGATCGTTTGCTTTATTAAGATGATCTTGAAGTGTATAGGTTGTAACAGTCTTACTTACTTCTTCCGCTTCTTTAATTCTCAAAACAGAAGTAATAGAAACATCTGACTTTGGTGTTTCAACTGGTTCAATAACAAACACATTGTCCCCGAGATCATAACGGTAAAGCTCAAATGGAGCATTTCTAAATCCCGAAGCGTAGATTTGGTGAGTATTGAAACGCTTGGCGATAAAAATTACCCGAGGTTGTGACCAATCAACATCTCTTTTTCCTAATTTACTTTCAAGAGCAACGAGATAGTCACCCCTATGGGTTAATAACCAGTGTAGATATGCTAAACCTTGATCAATCACACTTTGGTAGGTATCTTTCTTGTATTCGATAAGAACCGGGGACTTAATTTCTGGATCATACGCAATAGTATCTATTGATAAACCCTGCCCACCAAATTCTCGCCTTATAAATTCTAAACCAAAAATCTGATATAGGTTTTCATCTACCAATTCCTGCAACTCTCGTTCGGTTGCAAATGTTCTAGATTTTAACTCGATAAGGCTTTTGCTTTTAATCGTAAAAATTGCCATAAGTACTACAAATTCCTATTGTGCATAATTGTACAACGGAATAAGCCATTTAACAATGACGTAAAGGAGGGACAAGCGTACATCGCTTTTGAGCTTCAACTTGCAAGAAATGACAATATCATAGAAAATGCTTAATAATGGCAAGGTTTTTTAAGAAGGAAGAAAAGAAGCCGTTTAACTATCCAGCTATAGTTGAACGTAAATCCGGACCCAATTATGCTGTCTGGATTATGGGAGTAGTTATAATTATTGTTATCTCTTTTATCATCTATCTCTTATTCAATCTGAATTTCGCCTCTCCATAATATCTGCTCCGCCCTCAACAACTACAAAAGATATTAAAGAAGCCACCATTAAAGTAATATCTGAATCAGATAACCCCAGGTTGAGTTTCTTATTTAAGATAACAAGCAAGGCTGAAATAACTGACAGCCATAATTTTCTGCTTTTCAATCTATCCGACATTTCTAAACCACCTCCAAACTTTCTTAAAAAAATTGACTGATTGTTCCTTTATAACTAAAACTTTTTTCTTCTGTATTGTTTCTTTAAGCTCCTTAGTTTCACTAATAACCGGTTTTACAGCTGCAGTAACCTTATCCTTAGTATCCTGAGGCAGATGCTGAACAGATTCTCTTAGCTCTTTTAGCTGGTTTTCTGCTCCGCCTACCCTTATTGAAAGTTCCTGATTGTCTTTATAGATTTTGTCTATGTCGGCCTCAATTTTATCTACCACCACCTGGATTTTGCCCACTCGTTCAAGCAATACTTTATATTTGTCTTCGTCCATGATCCCCACTACTGTGGGAGTAATGTTCTTAGTTCTCTTAAAGCTGTTCTTCTCCTGCTCCAGGTGATTTCTTTAACCTTAGCCAGTTTTTGCTCACAATCAGAGGGTTGTGGGGTAGGTTGGGGTGGAGTTTGTATCCCGCTTGGCTGAGGATCAGGATAGCCTTGCCACCTATCGTTAATTACCCTATCTCTTAAATTATCTCCTGGAGTTCTCCAATTAGATCCTGGACAGGCTGTTGGTTCTGCTCCTGGAAGTTTTAACAAATTAGCAGCATCCTGATGACCAATAACCTGATTCCAGTTATTTAAATTAGGATATTGGGGCATTTGAGTAAGGAAAAACTTGGCAAGTACATGGGCAGAATGTACCTGCGCAGCAGTTGGAAGCTCTTTAGTAAAATCTCCTATTAAACAGGCCGAGAAAATAATATGATTGTTTCCTCCAACAGCTGATCCTCCGTGAGATAAATCTCCGACATAAGCTACTGTCCCATCTGAACAGATAATGAATCTATAACCTACACCGCTCCAACCTCTATTAAGGTGCAAGTTAGCCACCTTGTCACATTCAGCTTTCCAGTTCCCATCATTTTTAGCAGTCTGTGAGGTAACAGAATGATGAATAGCAAAGTATTTTATATTGGCAGGAGTAATCACAGGACCCCAGTTATATGAATCCCCTGGAATAGGATCTCTATAATCCCGAAATTTATCTCCTAACTCTGGAATAGTTAAATTAACTGGCATTATTTGATTTCCTTTCCATTATTTATTTTCACCATAAGATCTTTAGTTTCCTTTGTTATAGCCGTGTTTTCTTTAATGGCGCCAGAAAGGAAAGTCATGGCTGAAGCATTTTTTTCAACCACGTCAGTCATTTTAATGGCATGCTTTGTGCTGTCTGACCATATCTTGCCGATTAAGATAACCAGTGATATTGCAATTCCTACAGCACCACCTTGTACTAGCGTTTCTACACCCATACTTGAATTTTACTTATGTTGGCACAATTTCTTATACAAAAACGGTGAATCTTAAACAGCCTTAAGGTTTTCCAAACACCTATCTGTGAGTATCCCCACTATCTCCTCATCAGTCCTTTCAGATTCATCATCAGCAACTCTTAAAGATTCAACCTGTTCTGTGGTAAAAAGGAAAGTTGTAGTCTCATCCCTAACTTCAGATGGTATGGTTTCCATCTCCTCGGTAGTTTCATTAAACTCAACATGGTCGCCACTTTCCCTGCGGAAGTCAAAGGTTACAAGTAATCCCTCTGTAACTATTTCTGTAGATACAATATTTTTATAAGGCATTTTGGTAAACCTCCTTGTTGCAAACCATACAGCCATTACTCGGAATTGGTGCCTCACACATCAAGCAATATAAAGCAAACATAGATGCACCATTAAAAAATACTCCCTGCTCGACTAAGTATTCATTCCGCCTTAATCCTTTGCGAGGCTCAAGGATTATCTTTTTGCCTTTTAATCCTCCATCCTCAATTATGCCTAGTTTAATTTTGCTCATATTAAAGTTGTCCTATTGCAATCCAAGAAAAACCCCACCATGAGTTGCCACCCAAAAATGTGGTTGTATTATGTTTAACTGCAGTCAATATAAAACCTGTTGCACTGCAGGAAACAGCATTAGTAAAAAAGGATTTGTCTGTATCAAGTCCATTACCAAAACTTCCTAAACCATTATCCCCACCACTAACACCAGAATTTGTCCATCCTAATGCATTGGTTACAATCACAGGCGCAGTTGAAAATGTAAGACCAAAAGTTATTGATCTGGAGAATGCAAAAGTACCAGAAATTGCATTACTTGTCGCATATCCCCAGCCGGTTAAAATTACGGCATTATTGTGGAAAGTATTGCTAATAGCTCCCTCCACACCTTGAGTGCCACTACTGGCTTGGTTTTGTCTTAATAGAGCAACCTTTACTAATTTGCCAGTCCCAGGAGTGATGACAAAATGCCCGGCATCAGGAGTAGCCATCCCCACATCCCCGGGAGTATTTCGTCTTAAATTTAAAACTCCTGCTTTGGTATAAACTCTTGTTTGCCCTGATACTGGTACAGGAGGATCACTGCCCTGATCAACAAAATCCTCATAAGCACCTCCACCCCCGGAAGATGCAGCAGGGAATCCTCTGTATATTCCATTTTCCCCATCTTCAATGACTAACCTGAAATTATCCTTGGCAAATTTTCCAGCGGATAATGTTGGCTCGACATCATTCGGCCAGTTGATGTGGGTTTGGATAGTATGAGTACCCGAACCCTGGTCAGTAAAATCGATAGCTGTGCCTGTCTGAGCATTGGCTATTGAAGTTGCAACTTTTATAGTCGTTGGATTTACATTTATGGCATGGTATTTTGTTCCGGCTACCAATCCTGAAGGTAGCGTTCCAGTGGAGCTAAACTTCAAAGGAGTTGTGGTTGGGATATTCCTACCTACAGCAATTTGATCATTGGTAGTATTGAGATCAGTGGTAGCAAATGTAGAATTTTTGCTAAACCAGGTTACTGTCCTGCCGCCTGTAGCATCCTGACCCAACTGCAGCAGAAATTCATCACCGCTTGTTTCATTGACTATAGCAAGTATTCTATTTCCACCAAGAGTTACTCTGAATTTATTGTAAGGCTCGGCTTGATCAAGCGTAATGGTTGCACCATCAACTAAATCCTTCCAGTCTTGTTTTATTTCGTTTACTGATACTTGTGTTCCCATTAGATTATTAACCCCTCCCCAGCATCCAGATGTCTAGTTGTCTCGTCAATATAATTTTGTATCCATGTTGCTATATTCGCGATTGGATCATTATTGGGTGGATCATCTGAACCAAAATCAAGTTTAAGGAAATTTACTTGACCGGTTGTTAAAGTAATTGATCCATCAGCTGGATTAACAGTCAATGAGCAATTATTAAATTCATAAGCTCCTGATCTGTCTTTCATCCAATTTAGCTTATATTCAATAAGAGTTTTCATTAACTCATCCACTATGACATTGTTATTTGCCAAAGTTATATCTTGTTCCGATGTTGTGGTTGGTGTAATTATCATGTTGCTATCCTTATCCCATCTAAGTGGGCACCTCCTTGTGTTGAATTACCAGCACTTAGACTGCCACCAGAATCTTGGTAAACTACAACATTAACAATGTCTCCAGCAGCCAAATCTATAATTGTAGATATAGTCATTCCGAGGTTGTTAGCTCCAGGAGGTTGGTATACATTAGAGGCTATTTGTCCACCATTTTTTCGAATCCTAATAATTCTTTGTCCATTTGAGTTCCCAGCAAAATGTGCATTAGCAATAATCAACCATTTACCTGCAGTCGGAGCAGTTATTGTTACATTGTTGGGGTTGGAAGTAGTTGAATGTAGATTATCGGTATCAAATTGTTCTGGCCCATCATAAAATATATCACTCTCAACGGTCGAAGTTGTATTTGTGTTAGTTGCAGTAGTTAACCTAAAAGAATGGTCAGTATTACCACCTACTCCAGGAGCAAGTTTCTGCTGGGTAACTTGGGCATCACCAATTTTCGGAGTGGTAACAGCACTATCTGCTAGAGCTTGTGTTTTTAGTTGTGTTGCACTCATGGTATGTACTCCAAATCTGCATCTAACAATGTAAGATTAGTATTCTCTAAGTTGTCACAGGTAGTATGGTCGGTCACAAAAATATCAATATCTTCTTGATTGCTTAATTCGCCAACACCCTCACCACAAAAATCACAGACATAAAATATCCTGTTTCCCAAATCTGATATAAATGTATGTACTTTAATCATATTTATAAATAATCACAAATCGCTTCTATAATTGTATTCCCATAAGTTGACCCTGTAATTTCAATAGTTGCTAATCCTGCATCTGAAGTCCTCTCAATTAAAAAATAAGTAGTAGCTACAGTTTTGTTAAGCTGTCTATGTTGATTATCGCGGAATAATTGACTCAAATTAGTTGCTCCCCCTACTCCTATCCCCCATAAGCAAACCATCTGTGGATCAGATGGAGAACCAATTGATTCAGAAAGTGCAAACCATTCTGAAACAGCCCCACCAGTTAACCTGGTATAATATCCTGATACCTGGAAAGAAACTTCCCAAACTCCTATTGGAATAACTATAGAGATTGACCCTAAGTTATACCAAGTATTTTGTACAGGACTTGATTGGCTTAAATCACCAGTATGAACTACTTTAACTGTCCATTTTGCTGGGTCTAAAGGAAAACCATAAGGGGCTTTAGCAGAGGAGTAATAAATATCTGTAATACTCGCAGTAGTTAAGTCATAATCTGTCCCACCATAAAGAGTAATGGTAGTAGCTGTTATTGCGGTTACAATAAAGTATTTAGTAGTAGTCTGCACAAGCCTAAGTCTCATCCCAAGACTAATTGTCCCTGTTAAATCAACAGAGGTGGTAGCCACAAAGGTTGGGTCATCTGTACTCAAATAAGTAAGAGTTCCTGCTATCAATGACCAAGGCAAACCAGGGACTACAGAGCTAGGGAATAATCCTGAACCATCCAGCGGTAATAATTGATTGGGAGTAGGTGTTGAATTCGCATGGAAACCATCAATAGTATCTGCATTACCTGTTACAGATAGTGATTTTTGGTAAGCAACCCTCAATACTGACCCTGTGGCTGGTGCAATAAAGAAGTCAAAAAGTCCTGTGGCTGGATCTGTTTCTTGATAATCTCCGCCTACACCAGGAACCATCAGCTGACCATCCCTGTAAACCATCAAGGTGCCACCAATATACGGAAAGATGGTGGCAAAATTCAGATTTGAACCATTGATAGCACCTGATGGAGTTTCATTGTAAATAAAAGAAGTTGAACCTTGCGAAGCTACAGTTGCGACCTTAAAGTAATCAACAATAAATATTGTTCCTGAAGCCGGAGGAATGGTCATCTGGAAGCTGCCAGAGCCAGTTTCCGCAAAATCCACTCCTCCCCCTTTCATTCTGACGCCATTTTTATAGACTCTCAATGTACCTGTCGCAAAATTTGAAGCCGTAGTAAAAGTATCATTAACACCATTAATTGCTCCTGCTGGAACCTCTGCTGTGATTATATCCGTAGCTCCGCCGCCTCCGGAGCCTATTTCTGATTCTGCACCAGTATCATCTTTTTTATAAACTTTATTGTCAGTCTTTCCATAAATTACGATCGAACCAGCTAGCGGAGTTCCAGGAGAAGCAGATTGTTCTTTGATATTAAAATATCCTTTTGTATTCTTGACCCCACCAATGACCCAGACAACCTCAACTCTGGTATCTGTAATATCTGGGTTAGTTATTGAGGTAGCTCCGGATATAACCGAGATATTGGCCAGTCTGAGAAATGGATTTGAGGCTCCTATGCTTGTCTGGATTGTTCCGTCAGTAGGAGCAACAGGAGAGGGAGCAGGTGTTCCTTGAACTATGGCTAGAGTAGCAACATTTGAGGCATCTGCATTGGGGGCAGCTGATAAATCTATATATAGTACGAGAGCATCAATCCTGGGGTTTCCTGATGAGTTTCCGGGGACCGAAACATTAGTATCAACATCAGATCTTACGGGATATGTATTACCAAGTATCGCCTCAATATAAGCTCTGCCAAGTAAAACTTTTACTGTCAGATCCGGGGTCCCCTGAGCTTGGACTTTGAAGTCGTTACCGACAAGCGAATATACGCCAGATGTTTCAATCTGGTCTGTGATTGTTTGTAAAACAGATCCCTCCGGATGAGCATTAGCCCCTGTTCTTAATGTAAAAATTGACATCCTAACCAATTTTAACCAGAGGTGAGCGGATTCTTATACAAAATTAAATTGTGTCTATTGTTTTCCAGGTAACTCCATCTTCTGAAACCCTAAATTTATTGAGCGTAGTATTGAAGTATATCCGACCCTTTTGAGCAGGGGGGTCAGATGATTGTAAATCTACAACCAGCTTACCCTCTGGAGGTATGACAATCTTTTCAAGAGCAATAAGCCTTTCCAAAAGCTCAATCCTGTCTCTTAATTCTTTAAATAGTGTAACTAGTTCATCCATTATCTTACTGTGATTGTAACTATTGCCAAAGAATTGGTATCAATAGATAAAGCCCGCTTATAAACTCTTTTGTACTCATTAAATATCGCTATCTCCGGAATGTTTACTCTGAAGGAATCACCAAGCTCGTAGGAGTTTAGATCCGGATTATCATCAACATGGTTTATCTCAAATCCCACACGGGGAGACTGGTTTTCCAGAAGGTATCTGTCCCCTTTGTCTTCTAATGTAGCAAGCTCTTTTATATCTCTTTCCGTCTGTACATCTTCAAGCAGGGTAAAAACATCTCTGAATTCAGGAGGTGAAGTCCTGACAGTATATAAAACATCATCATTAAAACCCTCGCCGATAACGTATACCTGATTTGTCAAAGATAATATAAGCGGCTTCCTAAACCTGTAATTGATAATGTTTCCCTTATCAAAAAACAAATCAACCTTCATTGATCCCCTGGTGGGGTAGTAGACATTAAGAATTTTGTCATTGTTTATATCAAAATCAAAGCCATTTTTAAGATTTTCATTTGATAATTTGATTACGGAATCTCTGATATTATCAAACCGATAAGTCCTATCCCGATCAACAGAAGGAGTTATCAAACCAAATGTAATACCTAAATCCGAATAAGGCGGATCTGAAAGCTGTGTTTCATCTATCAAAGTCTGGGCAATAATACCTGCATCTGTGGCAGTAAAGACTCTTTTGGCAATAGTTCTTCTCTTCGAGAGTAAAGTTAAATAGCCAACAGATGCAATATCAACCCTTAAAAAACCTTTATCGTCTTTGACGATGGAAAAGTCGGATATAACACCGATGTAAACTTTAATGTTATTTTTTTGTATCCAAAGCTCCCTGAGTCCGGAAGTAAATAGGAATAAAACGTCGGTATTGTAAGCATCAGCGATTGCTTTGGCTGCTTTAAAATCCATTGACACACGCGCATCGCGTCCTTTATTTAACTCCTCGGTAAAACCCAGTGAGATAAAAGGAAGTTCAAAAATGTCATTATTATCTATATTTTTTATAAAAACTTGATACGGCTGCCTTTGCATATTTTTGTTAAATTCCCAGGAAATGATCCCTGAATACCACCCTGGCTTTGCCCTGGGTATTAAACGCTCCTGCCCCCAAATGCAAAAGATTATTT
Source organism: uncultured Gammaproteobacteria bacterium (assembly GCA_964551605.1). Classification (GTDB taxonomy): domain Bacteria; phylum Patescibacteriota; class Microgenomatia; order Daviesbacterales; family UBA10151; genus UBA10151. The sequence goes on from CAZKCV010000011.1 coordinate 31,110, forward strand.
CCCGGATCTAATGTAAAAAATTCACCTGTAACAAACTGTCTGGCATTGGACATTCCAGGAGACAAAATTGCCGTTCTTAAAAATGTCTTTATAGTCACAAAATCCGAGGAGGTGCTTAAAATTAAGTTTAAATTTAAAGTCTCACCGGTAGTAATATTCGCAAGTGAGGGATTCTGAAGGGGTCCATAAAATGTAATCTCCGGGAAGGCAGAATAAGTTCCCTCATTATTAATGAGCACATCATTTGAGCCACCCACGCTCATATCCATTGGAATAGGCATCGGGATAGACATTCCACCACCAGTAAATATATTTACATCTGATGTTTTTTCAACAGAGGATTGGAGAAACGGATATTCTGTAGCAAACTCAACCAACATTTTAGAGGAAGTCGTATCCTCTGCCTGTACATCACCGGTTATTTTTACTGCAGTTACTTCAATCTGCAGATCCACACCATTTGACCTGTCTATCCTTAAAACTTTGGTGCCAGTTCTTATAATCTCACCTAATAATCTTGCAAAATCATCTCTCTCGGTTGCAAGGTCTGAACTGGAGGACCCTATTATTTGCCACTCCATGACAATCTGATAAGAACTAAATTGACCTGGGGATACATTCTGTCCCACAAATCCCCCTTTCTTTGCAGAAGTATAGGAGATATTTGGGAAGGTAGGGTTTCTAATCCCAGTAACAAACCTTTTATTAGTATCCAGTTGTATATTGTCTAAAAATACAGCGTCTATCATCTTGCGTTTCTAAGCTCCCAGGCTAGTTTGTAACCTAATAAGTCAAAGTCCATTTCCGAAGTTAAAGTTGCTTCTATATTGATAGGCTGATTGAAGGTATTCTGAACCTGCGAAGGTATATCTTGTCTACCTTTTAACATATCTTTTGATAAAACAAATTCCCCTGCATGAAGCATCGCCAGTCCGGTTGATCCTACAAATCCACCTTTCTGGAAGTAGGAAACAGCATCAATATTGATAGTCGGGTATCTTATTTCTCTTCCTGCAACCTTGGCTACTCCTTCCCCAACAGAAATCCTTGGAAATTTAATCTGCCTTAATATATCTACAACTCCCTGCTTAAAGGATTCAAAGAGCTGAGTCAGCCTATCGAGTCCGGATTTTAATAAATTGAAAACTGAGGCTGTACCTTCTGTAAACATTTTATTCATGTCAGCCCAAAAGCCCGTGACTATCTGTCCAAGGATTGTTTCTTTCATAACCTTGTTAAACAAAGTCTGTAAGCCGCCAAACCACAGCGTCATCATGCCGGTTAAGAAAGTAGTGGCTGCATTAAAAATTGCCTTAATACCTTCCCATACATCATTGATGCCCTTTTTAAACATGGTAAAGTCACCTGTTATAAAGCCAAAAAGTAAGCCACCGAATATGCCAAATATTCCCTGGATAATCTGTACTGCTCCGGCAATTGTCTGAACAACAGAGGTAAAAACTATAATTGCCCCCTCCAGGAAGCTACCCAGTATCGGGATAAGAAGAAGGATCGCACCGCCTAAAGCCATAATCAACACACCGGCCACAACCGCGATCATCTCACCCAAAAATTGAAGAGTAGGCATAATAGGAAGCAAGGCAGTTTGTAATGCAACAAAAGCCGTGTTGAGCTGTTCCCCAATAGCTTTTGCCATCTCCATGATCCATTGGGTAGCAATTTTTAAAAACTCATCAACAAATGGTTTGGCTATAGCCATAAATCCAGAGATTGTACTTGCTACATCTTGGAATACACCAGATATTGTGTTCCAGTTAAGGAATATTAAAGCCCCTGCAGCGGCCACAGCAGCCAATATCCCAACAACAGGAAGAGCAACCCCAGATATAATCCCGAACCCGGCAGCAATAGCGGGCAAAAATCCTAATAATAAAAGTAGAGGTCCAATAACCAGTGCAAACGCAGATCCTACTGCAACAATTATTCCGATGGTAGGCAGGATGGCAGGGTTCAGATCATGAATCTGGTTTACAAAAGCTACAACTCTATCTATTATCCTTGTAAATATAGGAAGTAGTTTTTCACCCAGTGCTTCCCTTAAATTCTCTGTAGATACGGACATCCTGGCCATAGCACCCTGGTAAGTTTTAGCAAAAGCCTCCGCTTGCCCTGCTGTCTTAGCTTGTATAGCAGCCAGAATATCAGTCTTAGTAGCATTGTCGTCTATCTCTATACCCAGCTGCTTGAGTATCCTTTTATTACCCAGCATTGCCAGCTGTACTGCCTGCCCTGCTTCCGCCAGCCCGATATTCTTAAACCTTGCCAAATCTGCCTGGGCGGCCAACACTTTATGTGCCTCCCCGACATCTTTTGTAATAGCGATATTCTTTGCCAGTACCTGAGCGGTTTCCTCATC
>CAZKCV010000012.1:0-28143 GCA_964551605.1 uncultured Gammaproteobacteria bacterium
ACATATGCTTTATTTTATATGAGGTCTATTCGAAGATTCAAGGCTGAACTTCTTGGATTCTTGATATTTCATATGCAAAAAGAGCACCTGCCGACTACAGGAAGAGGTAGTGTAAACTGGAAGTTTAGCATGAAGAATGGTCAATGTCAAACTATAAGATATTTGCGGGCTTAAAGATGAAAATCTTGAACACCTATACAGAAGCCTAATTTACCAGTACAGAACTTTGCAGCAATTAGAAATTAATTGTTTAATTAAATTTATCGAGAATTATGGTTTATTGTAACCAGCCAATCTCATTGCTCTTTCCCTTTCAGGATCAGACATACCCAGTTGAGTTGTTAACCTTGACAATTTATCTAGGCTGGGACGGCTAGGTTTACCTGTTTTTGGATTGCTACCTTTTTCATATACATAAAGTGTATTACGACCAATTTGAGTTCTTCTTGCTAGAGTAGCTTGCGGAATTCCAATTTCTTTCCTTTTTTCTCTTAACATAGCCCCTAGACCGATCAAATCTTTTTCTTCTATTCCTTGGGATACAATCTGGCTTTGACCTCTTGTAATATCTTCTGAAGTTAAACCTGCCATTCTTTGACTACTGGAACTGTTTGCTTGAAGCTGTTGGTCTCCTAGTAATCGGGCATATTCTGAAAATGAAATCGTAAGAGTTGCCAATTCAGGAGATAATTTATCTGCATCTAAAACACCTGTCTCGTAGTCAAGTGAATTACTTATTTCTAGAGCAATAGCTGTTCCATAAGTTTCTGGTAAGGTAGTTCTTAAGACTCCAAGAGCTAACATAAACATATCTCTAGGCACAGAAAAATCAGGCTTCCCAAAGCCAACTATAACGTCTCTGTCGGTACTTAAGATTGCGACTGTTTCTGAAATGGTAGGATATTCTTTTCTTTCCATAGGACAGTATTCTACCAGTTTTATCTCTCAAATGCAACTATGGGCTTACTTAGGTCTGATAACACTCGAACACTTTTAGCCTCAAAAATTAGAAGTTTCTGAGGAATTATGAATATTTCGTGCCTATGCGGGACCGACGGGACTCGAACCCGCGACCTCGTCCGTGACAGGGACGCGCTCTAACCAACTGAGCTACGATCCCAGCTTATAATACCTTTTTCGAGAATAACCCGTTTTCTTTCAAGACAGGGTAATCCCGATTCTGGGAACATGAAACTGTATAATTTTACCACATCATTGTAGCTATATGAAAGCGCATAAGCTCCACTATGAGGACAGATTGCTCCGCCTTGAATTTTGCCTACTTTAATTAATTTCTTATGAAGAGATTCAAGAAAACTTTTGCTACCTGAAATTAGTCTTAGATTTAGTATTTTATAGATTTTATTTTTTCTGTCAGCACGTCTACGATAACGTAAATATACACTGCCGTCTCCATCAAAATATCCCCTTATAAAATGATTGATAAGGTTGTCAGGTATTGCCGGGAAAACTAGCTTTAAACTTTTGGCAGGGGAAAATCCTAATTCACAAAACTTGTTAAAAACGACCTTACTTCCTATTTGTAAGGTATAACGGAGTTTCCATCTCAACTGCTTAGATTGATAAGTTTCAATACGATTAGAAGCTTTTAGAATTTTCTTTACTTTCTGGATTAATTCTAAATCGCAAGAGGTAAAGGATATGTAATAACTGCCTCTGGGATTTTTGTACATGCAACCGTCAGCTGCGAAATATCCGAGAATATAAGCCATTTCCGGGCTCCATATATTAAAAAAAGTTTCTATATAACGCTTTGGCCAGCGCTTTGAAGTTTTGGGTATCATTCGGTTAAATTGTAACAGAAGCACAGCTTTTGTAAAAGTGCTATATTAGCTTTAATGGAGATTTCCAATCAACAGCTCGCTAAAATTTTACGCAGTGTAGCTGCAGCTTATACTCTTAAAAATATCGGTAATATCTTCCAGATCCGTGCCTATGAGAATGCTGCTGATGCCATAGAACAATCTAATGCCGAAGTTTTTGATCTCTGGCAGGAAGACAATTTAGCTGAGGTGCCTAATTTAGGAGAAAAAATTCAGGCCTATTTAGATGAACTATTTTCTATTGGTAAAGTGAAGCATTTTGAAGAGGTAAAAAAAGGTATCCCTCCAGTGGTATTTGAGCTTTTAGATATCCCGGGAGTGGGTCCCCAGACCGCCATGAAACTGGCAAAATTGGGTGTTAAAGATTTAGAGGACCTAAAGCGTGGGATTAAATCAGGTTCCCTGGTGGAGAAGGGTTTTTCAGCTAAGCTGGCCAGAAGGATTATGGACGGAGTTTTGGAACTTTCCAGCAGGCAGGGCAGGATGCTGTTGCCATATGCTGCTGCGCAGGCAGACAGGATTTTAGAATACTTAAAAAAAAGCCCCGATGTATTACAGGCTCATCCGCTGGGCTCTTTACGGCGCATGGTAGCTACAGTAGGGGATTTGGATTTTTCAGTCAGCAGTAACGAGCCTAAGCAGGTTGTGGAGTATTTTACAAAAATGCCGGGGGTTACCAGAATAGTGGACCAGGGAGAATATAAAGCTACAGTGGTTCTAAGAGGCGGTTTCCAAGCGGATCTGTTAGTTGGTATGCCTGAGAGTTACGGGGCGCTGCTGCAGCATTTCACAGGCTCTAAGGCGCATAATATCAAGCTTAGAACGTTGGCTCAGAAAAAGGATCTGTCTCTATCCGAATACGGAGTAAAGAAAGTGACTAGAGTCAAGAGTCTAGAGTCAAATGAAGAATTAATAAAAACAGAGAAGGAAGAGGAATTGTATGGGCTTTTAGGGATGCAGCCTCCGCCGCCGGAGATCAGGGAAGATACCGGAGAAATTGAAGCAGCCTTAAAACATGGACTCCCGGAACTGGTGGAATTTGAGGATATCAAAGGCGATTTGCATACCCATTCAAATTTTCCTATTGCGCATCCGTCCCACGGCCCAGGCGCAAATTCGATAGAAGAAATTGTTAAGAAGGCCATAGCTTTAGGCTATAAATTTATTGGGGTAGCTGACCATCCGCCCGGCTTTAGTATGGTTAGTACGTCAGAAATAACTAAATGGGTAGAAAAGAGAACAAATTTTATACACAAATTAAATTCGAGGACAAATAGTATTCAGATCTTGAATGGCCTCGAAGTTGATATTTTAGGTGACGGTTCATTGTCAGTCCCGGATGAAGCCCTGATTACTCTTGATTATTGCATTGCCGGGATTCATTCAGGGCACCGCGGGTCTGAGGCAGAAATTACCAGCAGGTTAGTGAAAGCATTAGAAAGTCCGCATATTAACATAATTTCCCATCCTACAAACAGGTTGCTCAATGAGCGGGAATCTTCTGAGGCTGATTGGGAAACAGTTTTTAAGGTAGCTGCCAAAAATGATAAGATCCTGGAAATTAATGGTTATCCCAACAGGTTGGATTTAAGAGATGATCTGGTGAGATTAGCTCTAAGGTATGGGGTTAAATTCATTATAGATACTGATGCCCATGAAGTTTCCCAGATGGAGAATATGAGGTTTGGGGTGGCAGTTGCCCGGAGAGGCTGGGCTACCAAAAAAGACATTGTTAATGCCTGGGACTGGACAGACTTTGCAAAATGGTTTAAACTGACAGTATAGCTGTCATCCCAAACTCGATTTGGGATCCATAAATATTATTGGTATGGATTCCGGCTCAAAGGCCGGAATGACAAAGGAAAAAAATGATTACATACATCGTATTTGGAATAGTAGTTTTAATAGTTTTGTGGCTTTTGGCTACTTATAACTCTTTAGTAACCCTCAGAAATCGTGTCCGTGAAGCCTGGTCTCAAATTGACGTTCAACTTAAAAGAAGGTCTTCATTAATTCCCAACCTGGTTGAAGCTGTAAAGGGTTATGTCAAGCATGAAAAAGGCGTATTAACTGAGGTCACTAAAGCCAGGACTGCCTTAATGGGGGCTAAGGACCCGCACCAGGCAGCTGCAGCCAATAATATGCTGACTGATGCCTTAAAATCCCTGTTTGCCGTAGCTGAGAATTATCCACAGCTTAAGGCTTCCGAAAACTTCAAGCAGCTTCAAGATGAGCTGTCTGATACTGAAACAAAAGTAGCAGCCTCCAGACAGTTTTATAATACTAATGTTTTGGATTTAAATAATAATTTGGAAACTATTCCTTCAGCCTGGGTAGGCCAGCTGTTTAATTTTAAAAAGGAAGAATTCTTCAAGGCTACTGAGGAAGAAAAGGCTGATATAAAAGTGGAATTTTAAAATTCCACTTTTGCGATAGTTCCACGCTATGCGTGTAGTAACTATCTAAAAAGTAAATTCTAATTTCCTCGCAAACCTAAGCCAAAAATGTTAAAATTAGCTTGATATGGCAACGATAAATACCGCTTGGGATCATGTTTCAGGAAATATCTTTAAGACCTGGCTGATCATGTTCTTCTTTTCTATTTTTACAGTCGGGGTAATTTATGTGATTGCCCAGGGATTCGGCTATGGAGAGGTGGGCGGCTTAGGTTTAACCGGCATGGCTTTGATTATAGCCGGGATCATGAATTTTGTCTCATATTTCTGGTCAGATAAGATTGTTTTGAGCATATCCGGAGCCAAGCCGGTTGATAGAAGGACTAATCCGGAAATTTACCGGATAGTAGAAAACCTGTGTATTGCAGCCGGATTGCCTCTGCCAAAAATATATATTATTGATGATACCGCCACTAATGCTTTTGCTACAGGCAGGAATCCTAAACATGCAGCTATAGCTTTTACCAAGGGGATTTTACAGAAATTAAATAAGCAGGAACTGGAAGGAGTGGCTGCTCATGAACTTTCCCATGTTGGTAACAGAGATACATTACTTATGAGTGTCGTATCTGTTTTAGTTGGTACCATAGCTCTCCTTTCTGATTTTTTTATGAGAAGTATGTGGTATGGTGGCAGGGGTGACCGGGATAGCCGGGGTAATACCATTTTTTTAGTACTTGCCATTGTTGCAGCCATTTTAGCCCCGATTATTGCCACCTTAATCCAGCTGGCAGTGTCAAGGCGAAGGGAGCTTTTGGCTGACGCTTCCGGAGTACTGCTAACCAGATATCCGACCGGTTTAGCCAATGCCCTGCTTAAAATATCCGCGGATCGTGAACCGCTGGAAGTTGCCAACAGAGGCACAGCACATCTTTATATCACTAATCCCTTAAAAGGCCAGGACGCTAAAGCCTGGTTAGCAAATTTATTTAACACCCATCCTCCGATTGAGGTACGCGTTAAAGCCCTCCGCGAGATGGAAGGCCTGTCTGCCGAAGTCCCGACGAAGGCGGAAAAAGTTTAACTCCAGTCTTTCATGTTAATTGATGAAGTAGAAATTATCTTAAGAGCCGGTCATGGGGGAGCGGGAAAAGTTTCTTTTAACCCCGGAAAAAAAGGCGGTCCTAATGGGGGAAATGGGGGAAGGGGTGGGGATATTTATTTAAGTGTCACTTCTGACCTTAGGGCGCTAAACCAATTTTCCAAGACAAAATTATTAGAGGCGGAAGACGGTGAAATGGGAAGCAATTTTCAAAAGTCCGGAAGAGACGGCAAAGACCTGGAAATAATTATGCCGCTTGGCAGTGAGCTTTCAGATTTTAAGACAGGAAAAGTTTTTAAGCTGGAAAACTTAAATGAGCGGATATTAATCTGTAGGGGAGGTATCGGGGGTAAGGGAAATTTTGAATTAAAATCCCCCCGGAATACTACTCCGATGTATGCCCAAAAAGGGTTACCGGGAGAAGAAAGAAAGTTTAAGGTGGAGTTAAAATTTATAGCGGACTTTGGACTCATTGGTTTGCCGAATGCCGGCAAAAGCAGTTTATTAAATGAACTGACAGCAGCTAATGTCAAGATTGCCGACTATCCTTTTACGACTTTAGAGCCTAATTTAGGTGTTTGGAAAGGAAAAGTTATTGCTGATATCCCGGGCTTAATTGAAGGAGCCAGTGAAGGCAAAGGATTAGGGATAAGGTTTTTGAAACACATTGAAAAGGTGAAACTATTGCTTCACGTCCTCCCGGCAAGCTCGGAAAATGTGGTCAAGGATTACCAGGTGGTAAGAAAAGAGCTGGAAAAGTACAATCCGGAACTTATTGAAAAGCCTGAGATCATTATCTTTACCAAGACTGATTTAATGGATCAAAAGCAAGTAGAGCAAAAAATAACCCAGCTAAAGAAGTTCAGGAAGAAAGTAATCCCGGTTTCAATCCATGACTGGGATAGTTTGAAAGGATTAGAGAAGACTCTAAACTGATAAGCACAAAGAAAACCCCACTTTCTCAAAGTGGGGTTCTGCTGACTGGTGTTTTCAAACTTCCACGCCTTGAGCAACAACAAAGGGTGGAGTTTTCTTTAGAGCGTAAGCTCGCAAGCTTCGCTTATAAGCTTGAAAACTTGATAAGAAAACCGCGGACTTTCGCAATTTGTAAAACAAATTGGGTGTATTGTCCGCGGAAGTTTATAAATTATCCTCTATTAACAGAGCAACATTAATCAAGTATAATCCAAGGTAGGATGAAATTAACTTCAGATCAGGTGAGAAAAGTAGCGAAGCTGGCCAATCTTCCTATCAGCAAAGAAGAAGACAAGTATTCAGAGCAACTTTCAAATATTTTGAGTTATATAGAGCAGCTGAATGAGGTTGACACATCCGATGTAGAACCGACTTTTAATGTCACCGGGGAAAGCAATGTAATGAGTGAAGATGAAACTGGTGAGTGTTTAACCCAGGAAGACGCATTACTTAATGCTCCTAAAGTTAAAAATAATATGTTTGAAACAAAAGGAGTATTCGATAATGACTAATTAACCTAATTTCTAATTTACCTAAATTAAAAATTGGGATTTATTTAGAAATTAGTAATTAAAAATTAGAAATTCACCATGGATATAACAGCTTTAACCCTAACAGAAACAATTGAGGCTATAAAACAGAAGAAATTCTCAGAAGAAGAATTAAATGAAGCTTACCTAAATAAAATAGCAATAATTAACCCGAAAATAAATGCTTTTTTGGAAATTCAAAAAAATTCTCGCGGTTTACCTTCGGCAATTAAAGATGCCATTTTGACCAAAGGAATAAAAACTACAACCGGGTCAAAGATACTGGGTAATTTCATTCCTCAATATAATGCTTCAGTGATTGAAAAATTGTTAGGACAAGGAGTGAATGTTATCGGGAAAACTAATCTTGATGAATTTGCCATGGGAGGATCGGGAGAAAATTCGGCATACGGACCAACAAAAAATCCTTGGGATCTGAATAGAATTACCGGTGGTTCTTCCAGCGGTTCAGCAGCAGCTATAGCGGCAGATTTAGCTGTATTTGCCTTGGGTTCTGATACAGGCGGATCCATCCGCCAGCCGGCATCTCTTTGCGGATTAGTGGGCTTAAAACCAACATATGGCCGGGTTTCCCGATATGGTCTTATACCTATGGCTTCATCTTTAGATCAAATTGGGCCGATTACTAAGTCAGTAGAAGATGCGGCATTGGTGTTGGATTGGATTTCAGGAGCTGATGGGTATGATTCGAATTGCCGGGGAGAAAAGTTTACGCTGCAACCTGAGAGGTTGACGCACGGAATTAAAGAATTAAAGGTAGGAATACCAAAGGAGTATTTTGGGGAGGGGTTGGATCCAAAAGTAAAATCAGTTATAAAAGAAGCAATTAAAAAGTTGGAAGGATTAGGGGCAGAAATTATAGAAGTCAGTTTGCCCCACAGTCAATACGCACTGGCAGCTTATTACATTATTGTCCCGTCCGAAGTTTCTTCCAATATGGCCAGGTATGACGGGATAAGGTATGGTTTGGGAAGGGAAAACCTGGGATCGGAAGTCAAAAGAAGGATTATGTTGGGGACATTTGCCCTGTCTTCCGGTTATTATGATGACTATTATGCAAAAGCTGCTAAAGTCCGGACATTAGTTAAGCAGGATTTTGAGAAAGCTTTTGAGGAAGTTGATGTAATAGTAGGTCCGGTCTCCCCCACCACAGCCTGGAATATGGGAGAAAAAGTGGATAATCCGTTAAAGATGTATCTTTCTGATATCTACACAATTTCTGCTAACTTAGCCGGAATTCCGGGACTATCTGTTCCTTGTGGTTTTTCTGAAGGATTACCGGTAGGTTTACAAATTTTAGGGAAACAATGGGATGAAGAGACTATTCTAAAGGTAGGGTTTGCATATGAGCAGGCAACAGAATGGAGAAAGGAAAAACCAAAGTTATGAACTGGGGACCAGTTATCGGTCTAGAGGTCCATGTTGAGTTGAATACTAAATCCAAAATGTTCTGTCGGTGCAGCGCTGATTATTTTGGCAAAGCCCCGAATACCCACACCTGCCCGGTGTGTTTAGGGCTTCCCGGAGCATTACCTTTTATTAATAAAACTGCAATTGAAAGCTGCATGAAAATAGGCTTGGCCTTAAATTGTACGGTTTCTGCAAAGTCCCTTTTTGAAAGAAAGAATTATTTTTATCCGGATTTAGCCAAAGGTTACCAGATTTCCCAATACCGCTGGCCGCTATGTATAGGTGGCAGGCTACAGGTGACAGGCGACAGTGGTCAGAAAGTCACGATCAGAATCAACAGAGCCCATCAAGAGGAAGATACCGGTAAATTAACCCATGTGAACGGAGAAACGTTAATTGATTTTAATAGGTCCGGGGTTCCACTTGTCGAAATTGTTACCGAACCTGATTTTACAGATACAGCTCAGGTCAGGGATTATGCCAAGAAGCTACAGCAGTTATTTAGGTACTTGGGGGTTTCCAATGCTGATATGGAACGGGGAGATATGAGACTCGAAGCCAATGTCTCGGTCAGGCCGGTTGGCCAGAAAGAATTACCAAGTTACCGGGTGGAACTTAAAAATATTAACAGTTTTAGGTTCATGGTAGCAGCCATTGAGTATGAGATAAAACGACAAATTGCCGCCTTGGAAAAAGGAGAAAAACTTTCCCAGGAAACCAGAGGCTGGGATGAGGATAAAAAGTCTACATATCTGCAAAGAAGTAAAGAAGAGGCCCATGATTACCGCTATTTCCCCGAACCAGACCTTCCCGAATTAAGAATTAAGCAATTAGAATTAAGAATTAAGGAAGAAATACCGGAGCTGCCATGGGATAAGAGTAAGAGGTTTATGGAAGAGTATGGAATTAAAGAAGCAGATGCGGAGATTTTAATTGAAACAAGAGAGTTGGCAGACTATTTTGAGGAAGCGGTCAAGATTGGGAAAGATATTGAGCCAAAGCAATTAGCAAATTATATTATTAACCAGAAAGTCGATATAAAAACCATAAAGCCATTGCAAGTAATTGAAAAAATAATCAGTAAGGGTGTGGGGATTATTACAGATGCAGGAGAATTGGAGAAATTGGCGGAGGAAGCCATTACGGAAAATCCTCAGATGGTAGAGCTTTACAAAAAGGGTAAGGTAACAGTAATTCAAGCAATGATCGGTTCAGTCATGAGAAAGACAGGCGGGAGGGCAGATGCCAATAAAGTTCGTGACATTTTAGAAGATAAACTAAAAGTTGCCTCTTGAAATAGGATCCTTTGGTGCTGGTAAAATGACAGTCACAATTGTCATCCCGTACTTGATACCGGATCCATATAAAAAATATTGTATAGATTCCCGCTTTCGCGGGAATGACAAAGGTATTTATGCCAAAGTTTGTACATCTTCACGGTCATACCCAATACTCACTCCTGGACGGATTATCCAAGATAAACCAATTGGTCAAAGATACCAAAGATTTAGGCATGGATGCACTGGCTATAACAGACCACGGAGTAATGTATGGGGCAATTGAATTTTATAAAGCCTGCATGGAAACCGGGGTTAAGCCGGTCATCGGGGTGGAAATGTATGTGGCCAAGCGTTCTTTTAAGGATAAAGAGGCCAGATTAGACAGCGAGCCGTTCCATTTGACCGTTTTGGCCAAAGATTACCAGGGTTACTTAAACTTAATGAAATTGGTAACTTTAGCCCATATTGAAGGCTACTATTACCGGCCCCGGGTTGATAAAAACCTGCTTAAGGAGTTTCATGAAGGTTTAATTGCCCTGTCAGGCTGTCCTTCCGGGGAGTTTATCAGGGTATTAATGAAGGACGGGAAAAGGGCCGAAGAGGTATTAAAAACCTATGCCGATATTTTTGGGGAAGAAAATTTTTACCTGGAAGTGCAAAAACACCCGTACCAGGAATGCCTGGATTTAGCCGGTGATGAAATAGTTAAAAAAGATATCAAAGAGCTGCTGGAAATCCAAAATCAAACCGTTAAAAGTGCTAAGGAATTCTCCCAAAAATTAGGCATACCGATAGTTGCCACCAATGATTACCACTATGTTAAAAAAGAAGACGCCGAAGCCCAGGATGCCTTGCTTTGTGTTCAGACCGGCAAGTTTTTATCAGAAACTAAGAGGCTCCGGATGATTGATACCCCGGATTATTTCTTAAAATCTCCTGAGGAAATGGCTGAAAGTTTTTATGATTTGCCGGAAGCTTTGGAAAATACCGTTAAGATTGCCGAGCGGGTGAATGTGGAACTGCCGCTAGGGGTGGCCCGTTTCCCGGTTTTTGAAACCCCTGAAAACCAAAATTCCATGGATTACTTAAGGGAGTTGACATACCAAAAAGCTGCTGAAAAATTAAGGATGACAGCCAAAGACAAGGAACGTTTGGAGTATGAGCTGGGGGTAATTGAGCAAAAAAAATATGCGGATTATTTTTTGGTAGTGGCTGATTTTATGGGATGGGCCCACCAGCGGGGGATTATTACCAATACCCGGGGTTCTGCGGCAGCTTCTCTGGTTTTGTACTGCCTGGGAGTGACGAACTTAAACCCTTTGGATTACCTGTTACCGTTTGAGAGGTTTTTAACGGTTTACCGGCCGACTTTGCCGGATATTGATGCTGATATTGCTGATGACAGAAGGGATGAGGTAATTGAATATGTAACTAAAAAATACGGGGAAGAGAGGGTGGCCCAAATTGTTACATTCGGAACCATGATGGGCCGGGCAGCCATCCGGGACGTGGGCAGGGTTTTGGGGTTATCCTACGGGGAAGTGGATCGGATTGCCAAGCTGGTGCCGCCTCCCCACCAGGGTTTTCACAAGCCTTTGTCAGATGTGATCAGGGAAGTCCCGGAGCTTAATGAACTTTATAAAAGTAATCCGCAAATAAAAAAACTAATGGATCTAGCGGTCAGGATTGAAGGTACGGTCCGGCATGCTTCTGTCCATGCCGCCGGATTGGTGATTGCCCCGGAAGACATCACCAACTTTACTCCCTTACAAAAAGAATCAAAGGGTAATAAATTAGTTTCCCAATATGACATGTTTTCTTTGGTTGATGAATACGGCGGAATCGGCTTAGTAAAAATGGATCTTTTGGGGATCAGAAATCTGTCTATCCTCGGTAAAGCTGTGGAGTTTGTTAAAGAAAACAGAAATATCAGTGTTAACTTAAATAAAATTCCCTTAAATGATAAAAAAGCTTTTGAACTTTTGGCCAAAGGTGAAACCATGGGAATCTTCCAGATGGAAAGTTCAGGCATGACCAGGTATCTGGTGGACCTAAAACCGACCAGTATCTTAGATATCCAGGCTATGGTGGCCTTATACCGCCCCGGGCCGATGAGCGTGATTCCGGAATATATTGCCCGTAAAAATAACCCTAAGTTGATTAAATATTTTGACCCCCGGATGAAAGAATATATGGAGCAATCCTTGGGTTTACTGGTTTATCAGGAAGATGTCCTTTTAACTGCCATTAACATTGCCGGTTATTCCTGGGAAGAGGCTGATAAATTCCGCAAAGCCATGGGCAAGAAAAACCCGATTGAAATGGCCAAACAAAAGGGCAAATTTGTGGAGGGGTGCATTACCAAGGGGACGAGAAAAGCCAAAGCAGAAGAACTTTTCGCCCTGATTGCGCCTTTTGCTGCATATGGCTTTAACAAAGCCCATGCCGCCAGTTACGGAATTGTGGCTTACCAGACAGCTTATATGAAAGCTAATTTCCCGGCCGAGTTTATGTCGGCAGTGATGACTGCTGAATCAGGTGATACGGATAAAATTGCTGCGGCCATTGAAGAGTGTAAAAGGTTGGGAATAGTAGTTTTGCCGCCGGATGTCAACAAATCCGGGGTGGGTTTTTCCCTGGAAAAGCTCAGAAGTTTGTCCCAGGAGGATCTGGACAGAAGTTTGTCAGTAGGTGAGAGTGAAGTAAAACAGGGTATCAGGTTCGGGCTTTCTGCCGTTAAAAATGTGGGAGTTTCGGCCATTGAATCAATCATTTCTGCCAGAAAAGACGGTGAATTTATCTCCTTAATGGATCTTTGTTCCCGGGTGGATAACCGGCTGGTCAACAGGAAGACCCTGGAAAGTTTAATTAAAGCAGGTGCCCTGGATAAGTTAGGCAGCCGGGCAGCCCAGCTGTTGATCCTGGACCAATGCATAGAAGAAACCCACAAGCAGAGTAAAAATAGACTGTCCGGGCAGGTATCCTTATTTGATGGCGATATGGATTTAGGTGATTTAGTGATAAGGCTGCCGGAGGTGGCAGAACTGCCTTTGGAGCAATTACTGATATTTGAAAAGGACCTGCTGGGTTTTTATCTGCATGAGCCTCCTTATTTAGGGTTGCTGGCGAAACTGACTCATTATGTTTCCAATAAACTGTCTGATCTGGATGATCACCATGTCGGTAAAACCCTGAAATTAGGCGGGGTGGTAGTGTCGGTAAAAAAAGTGGTCACCAAAAAAACTGCCAAGGAAATGGCTTTTATTAAAATCTCGGACGGGTTGTCGGCAATCGAGGTGGTAGTTTTTCCGAAAACTTTTGAAGAGTGCAAAAACTTTCTGGCTTCTGATCAGGTAGTCTTCATTGTCGGCCGGGTGGAAAAGAGGGAAGAGGAGTTATCTTTAATTGTAGAAAAGATAAATATTTTTGATCCGGATAAGATGGTGGAGGAGCCGGGCAGCTTGGCAGATAACATTTTTGAAGCTGAGCCGATGGTGGAAATTTTAGTGCCTCCGGGGTCAGATGTAACAGTCCTGCAAAACATTAATAAGACTTTAAGGGGGTTTCCCGGCAAGGTGCCGGTGTCATTACTCCTTCATAGCGGAGGGGAACTAAGAAGAATGAACCTGCCTTTTTCCATAGATCCTGATCCTTCTTTAGAAGAAAAGGTTAGGGAGATTTTAGGTGAAGGGGCTTTCAAATTGGTCTAGATTATGTTAATATTCATTCCATGATTTCGGCGCAAGTTGGTGAAGAAAATTTACATATCGGGGATACTGTCCGGATCCACTCTAAAGTGGTGGAAGGGGCAAAGACCCGGATTCAGGTTTTTGAAGGCATTCTGATCAGGCTGCGGGGCCGGGATGTTAATAAGACTTTTACTGTAAGAAAGATAGGTGCCGGCGGGATTGGGGTTGAGCGAACCTGGCCGCTGGATGCAAGTTCCATAGTGAAAACAGAAATTAAGAAAAAAGTCACTAAAGTCAGAAGAAGCAAGCTGTATTACCTAAGAGATTTGACCGGTAAAAGTGCTGTTAGAGTGTAAAAGTGATCGTTCCGACTCTTCAATTAGAGAAAAAACTCTGGAAATCAGGTTATCACTATATAGCAGGATTGGATGAAGTCGGTCGGGGCTCATTTGCCGGGCCGGTGGTAGTGGGAGCTGTAATTTTTTCATCCAGTGTTGAGCTTCCGGATGGCCTTGCCGATTCCAAACTGCTTAAACCAAGACAAAGAGAGAATTTAGAACCGAGAATAAAGAAGCAAGCTCTGGCCTGGTCTGTGGCGGGAGTAAGTGTGGCTAATATAAATAAGGTAGGTATAGGTAAAGCCACCCAAATGGCTTTTAGAAAAGCTATTAAGCTTTTAGATAAATCTCCTGATTTCATCCTGGTAGATGCCTTCTACATAAAACATCTAAACCGCAAAAGGCAAAAGCCGATTAAAGATGGGGATAAAATTTGTGCTTCCATTTCTGCGGCCTCCATTATTGCCAAGGTTTACAGGGATAAGTTGATGAAAAAATTGGCCAAAAAGTATCCTCAATATGGCTTTGCCAAGCATAAGGGATACGGGACAAAGTTACACCAGGAAGCTATCAGGAAGTACGGATTAAGTAGGATTCACAGAAAGTCATTTAATCTGGAGGAATTTCTTAGCGCTTAATTTACAATTTTCAGTTTTCAATTTACAATTAATTTTCAGTGGTTTAATTTTCAAATATGTTTAATAAAATAACCGGCGATCATGGTGAGGATTTAGCTTGTAAATACCTGCAAAAACTGGGTTATAAGATCCTAGAAAGAAACTATAGAATCAGGGGCGGGGAGATAGACATAGTAGCCAGGGATAAAGGTACCCTGGCCTTTGTGGAAGTCAAAACCCGCTGGTCGCACGGGTATGGTTTGCCGGTAGAATCTGTGACTGCCTGGAAAATACAGGCATTACTTAGGACTGCCAGATTCTATGTTCAAAAAATCAAGTGGGGTGAGAGGGAATATAGACTGGATTTTGTGGGAGTAGATTTTGCAGACAGTAGAGAAAATCCGAAAATAGAATTAGTTAAGAATATTACTTCTTAGGTTTAGTCACAGCAAAGGGGATTTCTTCCCAGTCGCGAACTTTCCTGATCTTTTTATTAATATTCCAGGCTGTTTCTAATAGTTTAGGGTCTAAATTCAGCTCCTTGGCCCGGCCAATTAATGCCACCACATCTTTGGGGAAACATTTCCCCCCAAATCCCCTGGCAGTGGTTACATCCAGGTGGGAATCAAAAATACGGTGGTCTGCCGCCACCATGTTTTTAACCTCTTCATATTTAATGCCTAAAGCCTGGCAGATCCCAAACATCTCATTGGCAAAAATGACCTTGGTAGCCAGGAATGAATTGGCCATGTATTTAACCATCTCGGCAGTAGTGGTATCTGTTTGGAAAATCTTCATACGGGGAAACCTTTGACGGTATAAAGCTACTAACCGGCGGGAAATTAAGTCATTATTGGCTCCCACAATAGTCCGGTCGGCATTGACAAAATCTTCCAGATAGTTGGCTTCGGTCAAAAATTCCGGATTCATGGCAAAATTACTTTTGGGGTGTTTTTTCTCCAAAGAAGCAGAAGTACCCGGGACCACAGTAGATTTGATGACAATAATCTTGTCAGTATTGTCAGTATATTGGGAAATTTCGGCAATACTGTTTTCAATAATAGATAAATCAATACCGGATTCATCTTCTCTCATGGGGGTAGGCAGGCAGATAAAGATAAATTCGCTGGCTGCCACTACTGATTCCAAGGATTCAGTATCTTTGTATTTATCATAGAAACGGATCTCGTATTTGTTCTTGATATCCGGTTGGGAAAAGCCATAAGCTAAGGCCTGGCCGACTATGCCGTAGCCGATGATGCCGAGCTTGGCCGGAGTGATCAGGCCGGAGGGTTCTGCTTGTGTACTCATCCAAAAAAGTATAGCATATAGCCGCAGATGAAAACAATTAAAAAGGTAGCCCTTGCAGTTTTTAAAGATAAAAAAATACTTCAGGTCAGGACTAATAAACAGCCGGATGTTTTCTATACTCTGGGAGGAAAAATTGAAAAAGGGGAATCAGAGATAGATTGTTTAAAAAGAGAAGTCAAAGAAGAGATTGGCTGTGAGGTAGATGAGAATTCCATACAATTTTTAACAGAATTTGAAGATATTGCCCATGGTAAAGGAGAGACTATGTTAAATATTAGAATGTATCAGGGAGAGTTAATTGGTGAGCCGGAACCCTCTTCTGAGGTGGTAGAAATTGATTATTTTGATACCCGCTCAGACAAAAAAAATCTTTCCACCATAGGCCAAAGAACCATTTTCCCCTGGCTAAAAGAACATGGGTTTATAAATTAAAAGTAAAGGTGTAGCTACATTTCCACCCTCCAGGTGGACTAGCTTGGCACCTGACGCCCTTGAGTAAATAGTTTGATTCCAGTATAATCTTTAGGTCTGCCGCCATGTCAAACTTGGTTGGCAAGTCTGACTTGCCGCGTTCGTCTAGTGGCCTAGGACGTTGGGTTTTCATCCCAGAAATCACGGGTTCGACTCCCGTACGCGGTACTTACAAAAAATAATCCCCTTCTCGGGGATTTTTTTGTAATATCCTGTATTGGGAGAGAATCCTAGCCCGAAGGGCGGTTCGATTTTCGAGCGATTAGCAAGAATATATCAGAGGAGCCACATTGAAACGAAGTTTCAAGTGGACCTGCTGATACTCCCGTACGCGGTACCAAAAAAGAGTAGGTGCCAACGTAAACCACCTTCCAGGTGGGAATGGACTGCGTTGACAGCCTTTCTTCTATAAGATATAATCCGGTTATTTTACCGCAGGAGACCGGTACTGCCTCAGGTGATACTGATATACAAACCATGTGGCAAGACATGTCCGTCAGACACATGGAATGGGTGCCTATGTTATGGACTGCTACAGCCAGGAGGATTGCTAAGCCCAGAGTACTGGCCTATAGAAACTATTTAGCAAGGTTAAAAAAAGAAGCCGTTTTTTCTTATCAGGCTTTCCGGGAATTGGGGATTGAAGGATAGCAGCCAAGGTTAACCCCATAGTTTGACTTGAAGGTTATTTTTTGTTAAAATATACCTTCATGAATCGTTTATCAGCGCTTAAAGCATTAAACTTAATCTTTTTGGGGCTTTTATTGAGCTTTATATTTTTCTATTTTGCAGAGCTTCAGCCGGCTAAAAAAGAGGCTGTGTGTGCTGAATCTTCCACAAGATCAGTTTTAGGCGCAGTTTCCACTGAAGATGCTTTTGATTTATACAATCAGCTATATAAAAATTGCCTGACTCAGGCTAGATAGATAATATACGTTTACACCCTCCGGGTGGATTAGCTTTACACCTTTTCTTTGCATCTTATCGCGGACCGCTATTTCCGCTATCATTTCTGCCTCCGCCGTTTTGGCCGCCGCTGCCCGGACCGCTATTATCCCGGCGTGCTGGTGCCGGAATAGTATTTGCGGGGGGACGGCGTAGATCCGGGGGTTTAACCGGTACCGGAGTAGGCGAGCCAAAGATACAACTTCGGGGCGGCTCCTGGCTCTTGATAAAATAATCCGTTACCGCTGAAGCAGAAGCTATTTTTGAGGAGATATCCATTGCGCAAACAGTCAATCTGGTGACTCCGTCAGGCGCTGTGAACTCTTCTGCCGGTTTGCCCTGCAGAAACTTTTCCATCAGTTCCTTCCAAATCGGAGCCGCACCCAGGGATCCGGCTATCCCATCCATTGGTTCCCCGTAATTATTACCAACCCAGACTCCGATTGCCAAACTTGGTGTATAACCTAAAGTCCAGGCATCCTTAAAATCCTCAGCCGTGCCGGTTTTGACGGCAGCGGTGCGGGAGATATTCAAAGCTGTGCCAAAAACTTCTGAGCGGGCTTGTTTGTCTGAGAGAATTGAAGAAATTAAAAAGGCATGTTTTTCATCAACTGCCTGGCGGGGAGTGGGCTGGTAAGTATAAACCCTGTTATTTCTTTTATCAGTAATGTCCAAAATCAGGGTGGGTTCATTATACAGCCCTTTATTGGCAAAAGTGGCATACACATTAGTTAACTCTAAAAGCTTGACTTCACCTGCACCCAAAACCAAAGCTAATCCATAATTTGAAGGTTTTTTTAGAGTAGTGATCCCTAAATTTCTGGCTGAATCCAGGGTTTCTTCAATACCCACCTTTTTGATTACTCCCACAGCAGGTACATTCAGGGAATTAGCCAACGCCCGTCTGACAGTCACCAGGCCCCGGAAACGTCGGTCATAATTTTGAGGCCGGTAAAAGGCATTCGGGTCAGAGGCCAAGGCCTCTTGAGCCGCTGCCCGGCTGGGGAAAGAAGCAAAAAACTTATCCTCATTGAAATTAGCAAAATTAGTGGGAACATCCCGTAAAATAGTGGCCAGGGTAATTAAGTTTTTTTCAAGAGCCCGGACATAGACAATCGGCTTAAAAGAAGAACCGGGAGAACGCAGCGAAGTGGCAATATTAACCTTGCCAAACCGGTTATTATTCCAGTCCATGCTGCCTACCAGGGCTCTTACTTCCCCGGTCCTGGGATCCATGACTACGGTAGCGCCATTAGTAGCCCCGTTTCTGGTGAGGTTTTCTACCTGTTTTTTAACCACCTCTTCGGCCTCCTGCTGCCAGTCCAGATTCAGAGTAGTTCTTACCTTCATGCCGGAGCGGATAACTTCTTCCTCACCAAAGCGTTCAATCAGTTCATCCCTGACCATTAAGGCAAAATGCGGTGCCAGGTTATTAATAATGGCCTGGGGAGATTCTATTATGGGTTTTTCTTCCAGGGCAGCCAGCTTTTGTTTATTGGTGATGTAACCAAAGCCCTGCATCTTGTCCAGGATGAGCTTTTGTCTTTCTTTGGCCTCATTTAAGTCGCCGTTAAATAAAGATAGCCGGGATGGAGCCGGCAAGATGGCGGCTAAAAGAGTGCTTTCACCTAAAGTCAGTTCCCGGGCCGGTCTATTAAAATAAATCCGGGCTGCTTCTTCTACCCCGAAAGCCCCTTCCCCAAAATAAACAGAGTTTAAGTACATTTCTAAGATGTCGGACTTTGAATACCTTCTTTCAATTTCCTGGGCTAAAATAACTTCCTGGAATTTCCGAAAAAAATCTTTTTTGGGAGTCAGCAGGGAGTTTTTAACCAACTGCTGGGTAATGGTGGAGCCACCGTAAGAAAGGCTCCGGCTTCTTAAATTTTTATAAAAGGAACGGATGATAGCCGGGATAGAAAAACCGCCGTGGCGGTAAAAATCTTTATCTTCTATCGAGATAATAGCCAGCTGGGTATGTTTGGGAATATCCTTAAGGGAGATTTCTGTTTTAAACCTGGCTTCATAAAAGGTAAAAAAGGGCCGGTTTTGCATATCCGATAATTTAATGCCGGTATCCCGGTTAGAAACCAGGACTTCTTTGGGGGATAAAGTAGCTGCAAAGCTAATGTAGGTTAATATTGGTATAGCGGCTAAGAAAGCTGTTATAGCTAGAAAGGCCACCAGCAGATCGCGGCGAAAGATATTCATATGTCATTTGAGTAAAGTGTAGTTTAGTATTGTGGAGATAATGTGAGAATTATTTTATAAGATTGTAAGAAGAAAGGTTTTACCCTATAACTAGTAGAAAAGATATTATTTTGATATAATTCCTTATATGCTGGAAAATTATGCTGAACTAAGATTATATTTTGCCTATGTTGCGGATTCCACTCGAGGTGAGGGTAGATATGAGCGTGAACCTAGTAATGACGGATCACGGAGAGCTATTGCACAGGCAAAGGAAGTTATAGAACGGTATCTGCAACCGGGATGGAGAGAATGGGGATTGCATATCGGTCAAAGCAGGGCAACAGAGGATGACTTCGTTGCTGCAAATGAGGAAGAAGCATTGGACTTAATTTCTCACGCAGAGGCCAACTTTACAAATGCCTCCGGAGCAATCGTCCCCTATGATAGATTGCATGGATCAACAAGATTTCATCGGGTAATCAGATTTGCAGAAGTAACAAGAGACCAAACAGATGAAATAATTTCCATAATGAAGCAATCAGGACATTTACCATATGGCAGGGACAGATTTAGACAGGATTATGGAGGTAAGGAAGAAGCTTTTATACAAAGAAACAATAACCAGTGGAAAGCAGCCCTGAAATTTTATTAGACGATTCCAGATTAAAAACGTACGTTTCCACCCTTGGGGTGGCAGGCTAAACTACTGTTATCTATAAACTGAAGATCGGTGGCCGGCGGTCATAATATAAACTACTTTATCTTTTCTCCTGATTCGGTATGTAATTCTATAAGAACCTACCCGATATGAAAATTGTCCGGAGAGTTCCCTGGTTAAAGATTTACCAATGAAAGGGTCTTCTTTGATTTCTTCCAGGGCAGCTAAAATAGCTTCTTGGTAAGTTCGTTTGATTAAATTAATTTTCTTCTGGGCCCTTACGGAAATTAGAAGTTTAAACATTGATCTTGAGTTCTTTTTTAAGCTGCTCAAAGGTAATGTAGTTGCCTTTTTTGAAATCTTCATCTGCCTGCTTGATTTCCTTCATAAGTTTCTGATCAGACATAATTTCCATAGTTTCTTTCCAGGATTCATATTCTTCAGCAGACATCAATACTGCAGCCGGGGAGCCGTTAACCGTAATAATATACTCATCCAGTAATTTGCTTGCTTTGTCGACTAAGGTGGTTAATTCTTCACGGGCTTTGGTGATGGGTAAGGTTTTAATCATAAGCCTATCTTACAGAATTCTGTACATTCTGTCAATAGGCTACTCAAAATATTTCCAGGAGGCGTATTTGGCTTTTAATTGATCTTCCGTGACATTAACAGGTTTCAGCCCTGCCAGTTTATTAAAGCCGCTATCTAAAAGGCCGGCTGCCCAGAGGTCCCTTTGCAGTACTCCCGGAGCACCCAAAATTACGGCAATTAATTTTTTTCCGGCTCTTTCAGAAATAACAATAGTACAATAACCCCCCTTTTCAGTATTACCTATTTTAATCCCGGATACTCCCGGGTAAACTCCCAATAACCCGTTCCAGTTATACAAATCAGCCTGTTTGTGGGTATTTGTAGCTTCATAAAACTGATAATCTTTAGCTATCATTTCCTTAAGGACCGGATAATTCATTAGGCCATAATTTGCCAGGATTAAAAGATCTTCTACTGAGCTGTAGTGGCGCCGGCCGTCAAAGCCCTGGGGATTATCAAAATGGGTGCTTTTAAGCTTAAGAAATTTGGCTTTTTCATTCATGGCCTGCATAAAAGTTCCCGGTCCGTATTTTTTATCCACACCTTCTTTTAAAAGCTCTGCTACGTCATTGGCCGAGGTTAACATCAAAGCATTTAACAGCTCATCCCGGCCCCAGATTTGTCCGACAATCAAACCCATTTTAGTAGGTTTAATCCCGGCTGCATTTTCGGAGACAGTATATTGATCTGAAGGCGCCGTTAAATCCAAAGTCACAATGGCAGTCATGATCTTGGTTAAAGAAGCAATGGCTACTTTTTCAGACAAATTTTTCTCCAGTAATACTTCTCCCGTATCTGCATCCATCACCCCGTAAGCTGAGGCTCCGTTATAGCTTTCAGCGGCATAAGCAGCCGGCACGAAATTGGTGGGTTTTTTAAGCTGAAAAGTGTTAACCTTTTGCTCCAGTTTGGGACGGATTCTGTCAAATTGTTCTACCTTAAACCGGGGGCTGATCATGGGACGGACCGGCCGGGTAATAAGGTACTGGATGGAAACCACTGCAAAAATGGCAATGGCAGAGATAATAAACGGCTTCCAGTGTGACCGGGCGATATCTAAGATGTTGTTAAAGTTATTCATGGACGTCTTTTACGGCCTTCATTAACAGGCCTTTATTGGCTACCTTCTTGGATCCGAATTTTTCTTTCAGTAAGTTCCACAGCTCTCTTTTGCCTTCATCATTTCCTAAAGCCCAAATACCGACTCCGCCTAAGGATTTTTCCTTGGCAAAGTCATACTTTATCCCCAATGAGCGGGTATCTTCCATAAAGATCATCCGCCAGGTATCTGTTTCCGGCACATAATAGGCAATGTAGCCGACTTTACCGTTATCATCCCAGCCCCTGACTGCCTCAGACGAAGAATTAAACTTATCCTGGACTACGGTATAGGTTTGGGAAGCCGGACGGCCTCTCCAGGAATACGAAGGCCTGGTTTCTGCCTTGACGGTTGGTTCATATACTAAGTAGTTATAACCATAATAGGGTACTCCCAGAATCAGTTTTTCTGAGGGCATAAACTTTAAGAAATCATCGACGGCTGTAGCAATGTCGTACCAGTAGGCACCGTTTTCATGGCCGTTTAAGGGAGCTGTCGGAATGGCATTATCAGATGAAGCTACGGCAAAATCATAGGCCATCATGAAAATACCGTCTGAGACCCGGCCTAAGGCGGCAATGTCATAAATCTTGGGATCTTTCACGGCAGAGGCATAGACTGAGATTGTGACATGAGAACCCGGTACTTCCCGGTGCATCCGGTTGGTTAAATTGCCCACAAATTGGCTGAAGCGGGCCCGGTAGTAATCCCCCGGATCGCCGGCAAACTCCAGATCCACATTTATTCCGTCAATCCCTCTTTGTTTAACCAGGTTGACTGATTCTTCAATTAAGTTGCTTTGGGCTTCATCACTGTCCATCAGAGCCAGGATGGGATTGTTTCGCATCTGGGTCAGGGTTAATACCACCCTGGTACCCCCGGCATGGGCTTTCTTAAAAAGGGAAGTAGCTTCGGAGCTTCGGAAGGTCTGGTAACCGGGGTCATCTTTGACTAAATTCCCGTTTCCGTCTACTTCTACCCCAAAATAGGCCAAAGTAGTCAGGATCTTAAAATCAATATTAGCCAGTTTATTTATGTTCCAGTACGGAGCAAAACCAAACACTTCCTTGGAGTTTTTTGTTTCAGTTAGAGGGCTTAAGGGAGCCAGTTGAGTCACCAGCGGATTAATCAATCTTTCAGCCGGCGGCCGGCCTAAAGTTAAAATCAGGGTCATTAAAAGAATGTTAATAACTGAGGCCAGTTTATACCTGGCTTTTCTGGCTCTGAAAAGTACCCTTACCTGATGGATGAGCCGGGAAAAAAGGGTTTTGAGAATACTATTCGCTGCTGGCAGTAAATGTATCATCAGCGTTTAGGTACTAAACAATGAAAGAAGAATTCTTACTGAATTCTTACTTTGAAGTGGGGATAATAACAGACGGGGAAAGCCTTGTCAAGTTAAAAAGAAGGGGTAAAATTCAGGTATAAATTGTCACTTGGGTGAAGTCGGAATTTTCTTCATTTTCAACCGGCAGCAGGGGAGTATATGAACCCATTAAGTCTACAAAGAGTAGCCCCAGGATTACTAAAAGCAGGATGATCCCCAGGAAAATTGCCAGGATTTTATTGTCAAAATCGCTTCTGAGGCTTTGTGTTCTGAGTAACGGTGTGTGTATTAAAGCATTCATGTTCTGCCAAAGGCCCTTTCTACAGATATAAGCAGCAGGGCTCCCAGGATTGCCACTGCCACAGAGGCAAAATTAAAGCTTGTTAAGCCGATGCCGAAAACTAAATTACCCAGGATACCGCCCAGGATTGAACCGAGTATGGCTAAAATTATTGAACCCAGCATTCCTCCTCTTGTGGGATACGGGTCAATTAGGTTGGCAACAGTGCCGATAATCAGTCCGAAAACTATCCAAAGTAAAATATTCATATTTTGGTTAAATTTTATCCCTAATTAATTAAAACTGCTCAAAAAAGAGGTAAGAACTCAGAAAGAATCCTTACCTCTTTTACCAAACTTACTCTCTTTCCCGTTCAGTTTCTTCCATGGTGTAAGGGTCTTCCATAGTATTACTCGCTTCTCCTTTACCGATTTCATGGTAAATTGATTGCTCTTTCTCTTTTTTCATTTCCCCGCCTTTTTTACCCTTTTTTGCTTTACTTCTGGCCATATTCTCACCTCCTCTCCATTGCAAGGGAAAGTTTACTTTTATTGATTAATATAGTCTTCTTTTTTTGGTAAGGGCTTGGTAAGAAAGGTTAGATTTCTACACCTTCATAAGCATAGTAGTGGCCGTATTTTTGGACGCAGACCCGGGAAGTCTTTTTAAGCATATTGGCGGCATGGGTCGGGGACTTAGTCCAGAGTTTGACTGCATTTTGGCGCTTTGTTTTAGCCAGGTTTTCGGTGACCCGTTTATAAGCAGGGTAAGGCATGGTTTTATTTTTGACCCTTTGATAAAAACCGTCATGGGAGAACTTTTCAGAAGCTTCCCTGGCTCTTAAAGAGGCAAACTCACAGGTTTGGGGATCTGATTTGACAGGTGGCAGGCCGTTTTCCTGCCTGAACCGGTTAACCTCAGCCAGAATTATGTCTCCTTCCTCTGCGGCGTAAGCATTAACCGGCAGCAACATCAGGATAACTAAAAGAAAAAAGTAATGGATTTTGGGCATAGGAGTTTGCCATGAATATATTCCTGTCAGCCTTATTTGTCAATGAGTGGTAAGAAAAGAGTAAGGAAAGGGTAAGGAGTTATTTAAAGCCTAAAATTTGATAGAGATCCTGGGATTTTTCCTGCAGAAGATACTCTAATGCTGCCGGGGTATCCAGGTTATTATCAAGCATTCCTGTTGTCGGGTTTTTTGAGTTTAGGGCTTTTTCTATTGTTTCAACATTTTTTTGGGCTCTATCCAAGTCCTTTTCCCTAAATTCCCAGGGCTTGTTCCAGTGGTGGGACAGCAAGAGCCACCTGATGGCATTGGGGGAATATTTTTTCAGTAGATCGGATACCATTACTAAATTGCCCTTAGACTTAGACATTTTCTCCCCCTGATAGAAAACCTGTCCCGTATGCAGCCAGTATCCGGCAAAAGGCACTTTGCCGGTAGCTCCTTCTGACTGGGCAATTTCTGCTTCATGATGGGGAAAAATTAAATCAGAGCCGCCTCCGTGAATGTCTATTTGATTCCCTAAGTATTCCATGCTCATGGCAGAGCATTCTATATGCCAGCCGGGCCGGCCTTTGCCAAAAGGAGAGCTAAAGGAGGGGATATGTTTGGGCTGGTCAGGGGAAGATGCCCTCCATAAAGTAATATCTAAGGGATCTTTTTTATCCGGATTTTTTAAGTCTTCTTCAAAATCTGCAGAGATTTTAAGCATTTTCTCCCGGCCAAAGTTTGACAATTTTCCATAGTCTGTATCTTTTTTAATTTCCAGGTAAACACTGCCGTTTACATGATATGCCAGGTCTTTATCCAGCAGTTTTTGGATTAAATCAATCATAAAATTAATATGTTTGGAGGCTTTTAAATAATGATTAGGATGGATCCAGTTTAAAGTGTCCATGTCCTTGATAAACTTCCTGGTCCAGAAATCTGCCAGATCCTCCCAAAAAACATGTTGCTCCCTGGCCCGGTCTAAAATGTCATGGTCCCGGTCGTTTATATCCGTCACATTTTGGGTATAGGACACCTCAAAACCTTTAAACTTTAAAAACCTGATCAGGGCGTCAAAGGAGATATAGGTAAAAGCATGCCCCAGGTGGGTAGTATCATATGGGGTAATGCCGCAGACATAAATAGAAACCTTGTCTTTTTTTAAGGGTTTAAACTCCTGGAGTCTTTTGCCCAGGGAGTTATAGATTTGCATAAAAAGCATTATATATCTTTTATCTTTTAAATAGATGTGGTACTCTTAAAAACATGGATTCTTCAGATAATTGTCCCAAGTGCTCCTCTCCTTTGGGGGATGTCACGGAAACTTCAACCGGTAAAAAACTGCAGAGATGTTCAGCCGGCTCCTGGAATAAGGAACTTCGCAAAACCGAAGGCTGTGAATATGTGAAATGGCTGATGGCAGAACCCCTGGAACTGGATGAAAAATGCCCTAAATGTGAGAGTGTCTTAATCCTGCAGGTAACCAGGTTTGGTAAAAAGATGAAAAAGTGTTCCAAGGGCGGCTGGGATAAAGAAGCCAAAAAGGCCACCGGCTGTGACTATGTTGAATGGTTAACCGGGACAAAAGAACCCCTGGACCAGGATTGCCCTACCTGCGGGGAAAAATTAGTGTTATTTACTACCAATGCCGGAAAGAAAATGGAAAAATGCTCCACTTCCGGATGGGATGCTGCCTTAAGGCAGGCCACAGGTTGTGCATATATCAGATGGTTAAAGCCGGGGGAGGTTCCCCCATCTTCTGCAGGTGAAGAATTCCTGCCTCCTGAGCCTAATTAAGGATTATTAAGCAATATTTAGCAATATCTCGCAATATTAAGCAATATCTGGTAAAGTTTATCTATGATAGTTATCCCTCCTCCTTATTCGGTAACTGCGGAAATGCTGGAGCTGATTTCCAAAATAGATTCTAATTTGATCTATCTTTCTTCAGTTAAGCTTCCGGATTTATTAAAGGATAAAATCAGAAGGACAAGTTTTTTACGAAGCTCCCTTTTTTCTGCCAGAATCGAAGGAAATACTTTAACCTATGAGCAGGTTGAAAGAGAGGATAGAAAAACAGATGAGAAAAAAGAGATTTTTAATATCTTAGCGGCTATTCAATCTATTGAAAATTCGGATCTAAGAAGCATTACCTTAAAAACTATTTCAAAATTACATGCGCAGGTTTTGGCAGGGTTATCAAATGAAGGAGGTTTTCTAAGAACAGAGCCAAGCGCTATTTTTAACCAAACAGGTGAAGCTGTCTATATTGCCCCTGCACCTGATAAAATATCCGAACTTTTGAAACAGATGCTGAAATTCTGCAATTCGAAAAAGGAAAAATTTCCCATTGTTAATGCTTTTGTCTCCCATTTAATCTTTGAAAAGATCCATCCTTTTATTGACGGAAACGGCCGGGTGGGGAGATTATTAATATCTGCCATTCTAAAATCCAAGCAAAAGGACCTTCCTTTTTTCATTCCCTTTGAGGAATACCTGGATGAGCATAAGGATGCATATTATTATCATTTGGACAGGGGGTTAAAAAATACCAATGATTACCTTATGTTTATGCTGCAGGCTTTTTATACGCAAACGGAAAACACAAAACAGATAATCAGAGAAGAAATGGAAGAAGAACAGCTTCTTTTGACTCCCAGGCAGGAAGAAATCTACAATATTATAAAGGATCACAATATAGTTTCCTTTGACACACTCAAGAGAAGGTTTTTACAGGTTCCTCCCAGAACATTAAGTTATGACCTGAAAAAATTAATGGATAAGAGCTTAGTGGTAAAAATCGGAAAAACCAAAGGCAGTTTTTACAGGATTAAGTAAGCAAGAAAAATCTGGCTTTTTCTGATTTTGAGAGTTACAATTAGGCAAGAAAATGAGGATTATTTTTACAAAGCATGCTTTAGGTAAATTCAAGCATCCGTCAATTATTAAGTTAGGGATTAAAAGGAAACATATAAAATCAGCCCTGGTGGACCCGGATTATTCTGCAGAAATCCCGGAACGCCGGGTTATGTTTATCCTGAAGAAAATAGATGCTGATCACGATTTACGGGTGATATATAGGGGAAATGGTGCTATAATTGTAATTGTTACTTTTTATCCGAGCACGAGAGGAAGATATGAAAAAACTCAAAATTAAGTACGAGTCAGAAGATGATGTATTAAATATTTGGCTTTCTAAGAAGCTTTATGATTATGCAGAGGATGAAAACGGAGTTATTACTCACTACACCAAAGACGGAGAGCCTGTTTATATAGAAATTTTAGATGCAAGTAGGTTTTTCAAAAAATCTGCAAAAAATATTGCATCTCAACCCTCAATCGCCCACCGGATTAAGTAAAAATTGCTGGTTTTAACTGTCCACTGTAACCTGTACCCTGTAACCTATCCAAATCTGGCTTTTTCTTACACTGCGCGTTACAATAATGCTTCGTTATTGTGCTTGTAATATTTGATGACCCGCTGGAAGCCGAAAAAACTTCACTTGCAATTAAGGAACTACGCAGAAAATTAAAAGTCTCCGATTATTATGAATTCAAATTTAACAAGATGGACAAAAAATTTAAGGAACAATTTATTGAAGCAGTTAGAAGTTTCAATTTCCGAATACGGGCAATAGTTGTTAGGAAAGAAGTAATTCACAGTTTACGACTGCGAAATTATAAGGAAGATTTTTATAACTATATAATTATGCAGGTTCTTAAACAAAGTAAAGGATTTATTAAAAAAGCTAAGTTAAAGTTTGATAAGCGTGGGGAAAAATCCCTACGTAACCAATTACGAGCATATTTAAGCAGGGAGTTAGATAATAAAAATAACAATATATTTAGTGATCTGAAGTTTGCTGATTCAAAACAAAATACTTTAATTCAACTGGCCGATATTGTAGCCGGAAGTATACATGCAGCCTTTACCGGCAAAAATAAAGATTATCTTAATAAATTTGAGAGATCAAGAAAGGTTGAAGATCTTTGGGATTTTAAATGATTCGACCCTGCTCCTATCCAAACGTTAGTTTGGAACGCGCACCTTACGGTGACAATTCGGAAACAG
>CAZKCV010000013.1:0-27123 GCA_964551605.1 uncultured Gammaproteobacteria bacterium
GCCGGTTGTATCGGCCAAGCACAGTCAGATTGCTCCAGTTATGGTTAAAATCAAAAACTAAAAGCGGCCAATAGAATAATAAAAATACCCCTATGCAGCTTAAAACCAGTTTCTTATTTAAAAAATATTTACCTTTAATAAAAAGCCAGATGCCGATAACTACCAAAGGAAAGGGAGCCAAATCAGTTTCAAAAATAGCTCCAACTGCGGCAGTAAATAACAGCCACCACCAGGCTGATTTCCTGATCAGAAGCAGGGAAGAAAACATTGCCAATACTATCAGCTGCACAAACATCGGATTCCAATATTTTTGGTCATAAAACACAATCAGCGGCAAACCCATGTAAAGCAAAGAACTAATCACACCGGTAGTTAGGTTAAAAGACTTCCACCCCACAAAAAATACCGCAACTCCTGTTATTACACCGGTTATTCCGGCTACATAAGCTGTAATTAACGGGTCCCCCGAGGAAATCCAAAGCCAGAAAGCAGTAAAATAAGTAAAATAAGGGCCCAGATAATAATCCAAAAATGATGCACTTACCCCAATCCAAATGGGATGAAAATCTTTTACCAATGTCATGGCATAAGTTGCCTGGTACTCTTCATCAAAACCAAAAATGTAAAGATTAGGTAAATTATAAAAGCGCAAGAAGACACCTAAGCCAATTAGGATAATAAGAAAAAGATAAACTCTATTTTTGAAAAGATTTCTAATCATGGGAAAGTTTTCTGTAAACTTCAGCTGTTTCCCTGGCTGCTTTTTCCCAGGAAAATTGTTTGACCCTTTCCAGACCCTTTTTAATTTTTTCCCGTCTTAAGTCCTGGTCATTTATCAGAAGTTTAAGTTTTTTCTTAATATCATCAACACTATACGGATCAACATACAATGCCGCATCTCCCCCTACCTCCGGCATAGCGGAAACATTTGAAGTTATGACCGGGACTCCACAGGCAAAACTGTCTAGTATTGGTAACCCAAATCCCTCGTAAAGCGAAGGGTATAGCAGCACATCAGCAGAGCCGTAAAGCAGCTCCAGCTCATCTATCCCCAACCAGGGGAGAGACTGTCCGGCAATAACCAGGTTATAATCCTTAGTTGCCTCTTTAACTCTTGATAAATTCCTTCTCTCCCCTATTCCTCCGATTGCCAGGACAAATTTATCAGGTAAATCATACTTCTCCTTAAACTCTCTGATTTTTTCTTCACTTTGCGGCTTAAAATCCCCTGTGGGTCCCTCATAAATTACTACAATCTTTTCTTCCGGAATATTGGAAACTTCCATCAGGTCTTTTTTTGTAGTCTCTGATACTGCAATCACCATGTCAATCTCTTTTTCAACTATCTTAAGCCTTCTTTTGTGAACAGAGACAATTTTAGGGTATGACCACTGGGGATATTTTTCCGGTACCACATCATGGTAAGTTGTCACTTTTTTTGCCTTACTGGGAGGCTGTGTCCAATCTGAAGAATGAAAAATATCAACCGGCCCGATAAATTTTTCAATGCTGACATTCCTCCACCTGTTAAATAACATCTCAAATAAAGTAGGTGGTAACCTGTAAGACTTTAAATTTTTCAGTTTACCCCGGTAGGGCTTTCTCAAAGAGGAATAAAAAAATACCATCTCTAAATCAGGAATTTCCGATAGTTTTTTAGTCAGGTTATAAGTATAAGTAGCTACTCCGCCCTTATGCGCAGTTTGTGATATATCCATCCCGACAATAATTTTTCGATCCATATATATATTTTAACTTTTCCTTCTCAAAATAGCTGCAGTTCCTACATTATCAATCTTTTCGTAATTTTTATTAATATATTGATCTATGCTTTTCCCGAAATCCGTAATTTTCTGGTCTTCAATTTTTGTAGTCCTATCCGAAATTATAATCATTGGATTATCTTTAATAATGCCTACCAGGATTCTTCCTTCTGCCACCCGGTAAAACCAGGGGAATTGAAAAACGAAAATGTCTCCGGCCGGCAATGTATCAGACATCTGGTAAAGATGCGGCTGCGCACCGAACACAAATATTTTATCCCCGGGATCCGTATATTCCCTGATCTTTACAGCCAGAGCTTTAGTTTCTGAATCAAAGGATATTACCCGATCCCCCAGATGGCCCTTATAAAAAATAACCAGCCACCACGCTAAAATCAGGCTATAAATACCGATGAACCCTAACCTCCCCAAAACCCCCAAACTCCCCAACCCTAACACCGTGGCTAATATAGCAAAAGGCAAAGCCGGCTGGAAATGAACAAAGTCAAACCGAGTAGTAAGTCCCATTAATGTGCCTATTAGAAAGATCAAAAGTAACTGCGATTCAATTAATCTAATTTTGCTGACAACTAAAAACGCTGCTCCGAAAACCAAAATTACCCTGGAAAGATGGGCCGGTGTAGGACCTGATCCCCGACCAAACTCGGCAAAAGTTGTTAGGTTAAATATCACTGTCCAAAACCAAAAGTCCCTAAATACCCCAATACTAATAAGGTACGTAATCATCAAACTAACAGGGATAGATAATCCCAGTAAAAACCTTAAAAAGGTTTGAAAGTTTCGTATCTTCCAAAAAATATAAATCAGGAAAAATGCGGAAAGAGGGATAATTGTTTGCTTAAAAACTATAGCCACCCCTAGCAGTAAACCCGCAGCGAAAAACCATTTTCTGTAAAAACTATAAAAAGCAGGTAGTAGCAGCAACGGTAAGAAGCTGTCAATCCACAAAACCCACCCTTCAAAGAAGGGTTGCCAAACTAGATACAGCAAATTGACTACTAATGCTTTGTATCTGCTTTTTAATATTACGCTGCTAACGAAAAAGAGCATCAGTTGCGTAGAAACAGCCAGTGCAACTGACCAGGCCCTTGCTGCCTCCGGAGTAACCATCCCTAAATTATTTAAGTTTACCGGTAAAAACATCAGTCCCGGAAAATGCTGGTCTAAAATCTGCCCGTAGGGAGCCAGGCCATTATTTGTTAAATAAGGATAAATAAACAGTTCCGGGAAAGGAAAATAAATTAACTTTGCCAATATCAAAACATGAAGCAAAATAATTATCCCCAATGCCAAAAAAGTTAAATGATCCTTATTAATTTTTCTCATAAAGATAAACAAACCCGACTCCATGGAAATCCTTGATTTCTTTTTCCTGATAACCTAATTCTGTCAATTTTTTAGCCACCAACCTGTTCGGGTCGCTGATTTGTACTAAAAAATCAACCAGGTATATTTCTTTCTTTTCCTTTAACAATTCACTTAAGCCCGCAACTGCTGAATCATCCCTGGCCGGAAAATCTTTCAGAGCACCTTTGGCATTTAAGCTTCCGCCTGCATAATAATCAAAAGGAGGCAGTGTTCCTGAACTTTCAAACAGGATAATCTCCGGCTGGATATTTCTAAAATAGCTGACCATTCCTTTCCAGTTGTCTCTTTGGTAATTCGGATTCAATAAATAAACCAAAGCACAAAAAATTTGGGTTAAGATTACCCCCGCTAAAAAACTATATTGTAATTTCTTTTTGAAAGATAAAATCCCGCCTGCAATCAAAATAACAAATCCCGGGATGACAAAAAGCATCCTGAAATAGCTATATACCGGAATAAATAAGGAAACAAGGGTAGCTATGACAGGAGGAATAATAAGCCAAATCAACAATATCCTCCTGGGTAGACTGGCTATCTGTTTTGCACCCTGCCATAAAAGGTAACCAAACAATAAAACAACCGGTAAAAGTGCGGCTGCATACAGGACTTTATTTGCCAGACTAATCCTGCCGATAATAAACTTGACGAAAGTAAGCGGAATGGTTTTGAAGTCAAACCCCCCGACCACAAATTTCCAGGTCGGTAAATTGGCAGAGGCAACAGAACCTGTATCCAGTTGTTTCAAAAATACCGGCCACCACCAAATACCGGCTATAGCAGCTAATACCAGATAGACAAGCCAGCTTTTAATAGCATCTCTTTTAAGAAAGACCAAAAAAATAAGTTGTGCCGGAAATATCAAATAGGCCACATAATCAGAAAGTAGTACCAAAACATTGCTTAATACATAAATTACCATATTTCCCATACCACCCTTATTTCCCTTACCACCCTTTACAAAATCTATAAAAAGAAGCATATTCAAAGAAACTGCCAAGGCAGCCAGGGCATACATCCTGGCTTCCTGGCTATAATAAATATGAAGGGGATTAATGGCCAAAAGTAACGCTGCAATCAGTCCAACATTTTTTGATATTAACTTTTTTCCCAGCAGGTATGTAATATAAATAGTTAAAACTCCGATAATTACGGATGGTATCCTGACTGCTATTTCAGAGTAACCAAAAGTCTTACCCCAAACCCACAGAATAATAAACCAGCCCGGAGGGTGAAAATCGGCAACTGCATACTGAGTTACCATTCCCCATAAAGAAAAACTCCTGGCAGCCATAACATTAATGGCCTCATCCAACCATAAACTCTGGTTTAGACTGATTAACCTGAGTACCAATCCCAACCCTAAAACGGCCCAGATCATTTCTCTTTTCCTTCCAATTCCCAAAGTTTAACCATTGCCTGTAGCTGATAAACCATCATCAGGATAGTTAGAGCCAGACCATGAAACCCATCCAGAAATCCCGCATGCCTTATGAATCTGACTAAAAATTCTCTCTTTGGTTTCCAAACAAAAGATACCCAGGAGAATCTGGCTCCTTGGGAAAAAAGATTTTCCGCTTCAATACTTGAATACCTATTTTGCCGCTTAAAAAACTCGGCAACCGTCTCATACCCAAAATGCCTGATAGCCAGATCTTCCCTGGCTTCTAAGTCTAAAACTTTACCGGAAACTTCCGGATAGCTGTGAATTTTATCACCCCAGCTAACCTGACCTTTCTTAAAAAAACGGACATGCTTATCAGGCCACCAATTAGTATGTGCAATCCACCTGCCAAAGAAAATATTCTTCCTGGGGATATCAACTGCCTGGTATTGACCCTCTGAAATTACCTGTTTGAGTTTATCCTTAAGCGCTTCACTTACCACCTCATCCGGATCTAATACTAAAATCCACTCCCCTACTGCTTTTGATACGGCAAAGTTGCGAACTTTTTCCACAAAAGGAACAAAACCGTGCTTAAAGACTTTAGCGCCGTATTCTTTACAAACTATAATGCTTTGATCCGTTGAACCTAAATCTACCACTACTATCTCATCGGCAAAACCGGCCAAGCTTTTAAAACACTGCTTTAGTTTTTCTGCCTCATTAAAATTTACCAATACCGCCGATGTCATACTTTGATCATACCAAACATTATTCTTTCATACTCCCCTGCTACTTTATCCCATGAAAACTTTTCCGCTTGAGACCGGGCTTTTTTTGACCAATCAGTTTCTAAAGCCTGTTTAATCATTTTTCCGTAAACTGCCGAATCGGTTACATCTGTAAATAACCCCCCGTCTCCTACTATTTCCCTTCTTGCCGTATCGTCAGGCGCCACTACTCCCAGGCCAGAAGCCATCGCTTCCAGATACACTAAGCCAAAAGCCTCCCGATCCCACGAAGGCAAAGAGAATAAATCACAAGACCGGTAAACCTTTGGCATATCTTCAAACCTAAACTTCGCAATTTTAAACCGCTCCCCCAATAATTCTTTACCTAATTTTGTTAATCTATCCTCCTCCGGTCCTTCCCCTACAATTACAACAGACCCTTCCCCGACCTCCCTAACTGCCCTGACCAGGCTATCATGGTGCTTATACCAAGTTAGCGCCCCCACAGATAAAACAACCGGCTTTTGTAATCCTAAATCTATTCTTTCCCCTTCCGGTTTAAATCTCTCAAGGTCTACTCCGTTAGGAATCTTAACTATTTTGCTTCCCCAAGCCCAGCCTTTTGCCCAATTCGCCATCCTGTCAGTCAATGCCACAAATACATCAGGCTTACAAACCGCTATGTTCCAGATATCATCCCTGCCAATACCACTATGCCCGGTTATCAATACTTTATAATGGCCTATTATCCTGCCTAAGGACGCCTTGAAACTTTGCCACCTCCCGTTAACCGGAATTACAATATCATACTTACCGGCCAGTAATTTTGATAAAGAGTCAGAATCACTGCCGCTCCATATATCTACCTGATGTTCACGGGAAAGCCTTTTAGACAACTCTGAAACAAAATTCTCCGCACCCCTTTCAACCTGATCCTGGTAACGGCTTAAAAAAACAATTCTCATTTTAAGTAAATCTGTATTTAATCAGTGCCCATATTGCCGAGAAACCGTCTTTCCAGCCGATCTTTTTTCCTTCTTTATAAGTCCGCGGTTTCACAATGATCGGTACTTCTATTATTGGAATTTTACTTTTTAATATTTTTGCCGTAACCTCCGCCTCAAAATCAAATTTATCGGATCTTAAAGAGAGCTGGCCGAGTATTTCCTTTTTAAAAAGTTTATATCCCGTCTCCATATCTGTTAAGTTGCTCAGATAAAGCATGTTGGTAAAGAAAGTCAAAAATTTATTGGCCACCAAATGAATTGGCAGGAGTGTTTTTTTCTTTCCCCATAACCTCAGCGGGTAATTAATTAACCTGGATCCATAAACAACTACTGCCTTATCCTTCAAAATTGGCATCAGCAGTCTTGAATAATCATCAGGATTGTATTCCAAATCAGCATCCTGGATGATGATAAGATCCCCGGTGGCATATTTTATCCCGGTTCTTACCGCAGCACCTTTACCTAAATTTTTTGGATGCTTATAAAATTTGATACTTTTATATCTACTTAAAATCTTATTGGTATTATCGGTTGATCCGTCGCTGACGACTATAATTTCTTTTTGTAGAGAATTCTGCAATTTGACTTCGCCAATCCTCTTCAAAACCCCGGCCACTGTTTTTTCTTCGTTATATACCGGAATTATTATGGAAAGCTTCATCTGGTTAAACTTCTCTTTCAGCAATAATTAAGAGAGACGTTCCGAGGGGAGGCTCAAAAATTTCCAGGGGTAAAATAAATGGTGCAATTTTATTAAAGACAGAAATATTTCCATGTCCCACAGCATTGGCATCAAGTATCCGGCCTACAACAAACCACCCAATCCCTCCCAGAAAATTAAATCTTTTGGAACTTAAGATTTTAAAACCGCATTTTTTCAGCTTATTTATAGTATCTTTCTTTGAATATCTTCTGAAATGGCCAATTGCATTATCTATCTTACCGTATAAAAATTGATGCGCCGGCACAAGAAGAATCAGTTTGCCGGAAGGCTTCAAAAGATTAAAAAGATTTTCTAACGCCTCTTGGTCATTTTTTATATGTTCCAATACATTAAGACAGACAATAACATCAAACTTTTTCTCTTTAAAGAAATAATCTCCTTTTTCTATGTCGCCGTAGCCGACCCAAACAATATCTTTCATTTCCTTCTTCAGGTTTTCTAGATATTGCTTATTTATGTCTATTGCCCATACCCTGCCGTATCCCGCTAAAATCCGTGTAAAATTTCCTATACCACATCCGACTTCCAGGATATCTCCGTGAAGAAAAGTAGTAAATTTATTAAGTGTCCACTGGTTGTACCAAACCGCCTGACTCATGCTTTCTAAGGTTATAGTATCGTTTTTCATTTTGCCTCCAATATCAGTATCATGCCGAAAAGTGCAGGAATAAGTTTCAGTAAAGGCCTATCCAATCTTCTTTCAGATACTCCTTTAATTTTGGTTATTTTACTAAATCCGTTACTTTTAAGAAATTCTCTTAATATCCCCAGATTAAAAAAGCGTATATGCGACCATTCCCAGGGATTAAGACCAGTCCATTCGGTATCAGGTAATCCGCCTTTTAGAAAAAAATGAATCCTGTATCTCCAATACCCCATATTAGGGCAGGATAATATTAATTTTCCGTTCTCTTTTAAAACCCTCCTGATCTCTCTGGCTGTTTGTGCAGGATCGAATAGATGTTCAATGTTATCACCCCAAAAGACTTTATCGAATAAGTTATCCGGGAAAGGAAATTTTTGTTCACTGTTGCATACCCTGGCATCAATACCTTTATTTTTTGCTTTCCTTACAGCCTCCTCAGAAATATCTATCCCCGCTACTTTTACCCCGGCTCGCTGCTGTAGGAATGCCCCAACTACCCCATCTCCGCATCCGACATCCAAAATAAATTCTCCCTTATTAAAAAAATCAGGCAGCTCTGAATTCCTGATATAACTCCCGAATTCGCCACGGTCTTCAGACCAGAATTTCTCGTAGAAACTTTTTAATGTATTCATGGTTTTAATATCTTTTTACCTATGCTTAATAGCCTATGCAGTTTAGACCTTGATTTCCATGGCGAAGGGACCACGCTCGGCCGTTTAAGATAGAGTGCTTCAGGAAAATTTTCTTTAAATTCTTTACCCAAATCATACTTAAACTTATTGTGTCTGTTTTTTGAGCTTCTTGTAAGATGCGTCAGGTGTAAAAATGGTGCCTGTAAAAAAAACAACTCACGTGGACCCATATCCTGAACCGCTTGTCCTGCCTCATCCATATAACTTTCTTCGCCGTATGGACCAGCCAGGTGCAAACCGGGAATATGTCGGTTTATCACCCTGACAGTCAAATGACCTTTCCTGCCGGCCAGTTCATACCTGCCGGCCTCTTCAGACTGATAGTGATAGATGTCACCAACCATATTATAAAAAGGGACAGCAACAGCGTTAATTTCTTTATTATGGCTGATAAAATCCACTACCTTTTTTATTGAATCCTCCCACCAGATTTCATCCCCGTCTAAAATTAAAATCCAGTCACCTTTGGATTCGTCCAGCATTGCCTGACGCATCCTGGTAAACTTTTCTTTATCAACCTTACCCACCTCATTAATCTCTACCTTACTTCCCTTTACTTCCCTGACTTTCCTTATTATGTCCACTGTTTTATCCGTTGAACCTGTATCCCAAACCAACACTTTATCTACATAATCAATTACGCTCATTATGGCAAACCAGATAAAATTTTCTTCATTATGCACTATACAATTTACCCAAATCTTCATGATCTTTTTCTCAATCTGACAAGCAGCCAACCTAATGGATATAGAAAATTAAAAACCATACCTACCAAAACTGTTACTGCCGCTCCTATTATCCCGAAACCGCTGATTAAAAAGTAGCCCAGAAAGCCGATTATTGCCAGGTGACCAAGGGAAACCCAGATAAAAACATCCGGCCGGCCAAGATAAAAGATAATACTATGATGCACCGGAATGGAAAAGAGAAAAATCAAGTAGCCCAGGAATAAAATCACAAAAGGAATTATTGCTTCATTATATGCTGAACCAAGAAGCAACGGAATAAAATATATGGCCAGGGGAATTGCCAATAATCCTAAGATGCAAAGGCCCAGAACAAAAAGCTGGAATTTCTTAAAATATATAAGCATCTGGTCAATTTTCTGAAAGGAAGCAAATTTAGGCGCTGATACCAAACCCAATGCCGAAACAAGCTGAGGCATAATCTGGATTAACTGATTTGCTGCCCCGTATATCCCCACTTCCCGGGAAGAAAGCAATATAGCATTCAGGTAAGTATCTAACCGGGCAGAAAAAGCGGCGATTATGGTAAAAATTGCCACCGGAATATTGTATTTAAAAAGTTCACCTGATAAAGAAAACTCTTCTTTACTTAAAATAAACTTCCTGGTGGGAAGAATAAAAAGCGTCACAAAAAAACCAAAAAAGGGAAGCATTATGTATGCAAGAAGACTGCTTCCTACATTAAGCAGGCTATAGTAACCCAGAGCTAATATTAAAATAAGCCTTAAGGCGTTGGTTAAAATATTGACCGCACTCCAAAGAAAATATTTTTGGAAAGCCTGCAAAGCTGAGGTTGCAAATGAAAAAAGCAATGCTGCCCCGATGCCGAATGATACCAGCCTAAGCGGCAAAATTAACTCTTGCTTTTGAAAAACCGCAACTGCCAAGAAAGGAGCCAACAGATACACACCTGCAAAAGCCACTACCCAGGCAATCAGCTTAATCTCTAAACTTAACTTTAGAAAGCGGTAAGCTTTTTCCTTATCGGAGTTTATATGAGAAGAGACAAACCGAATCAATCCGGTATTTGTTCCGATATCAGCTATATCTGCAATCAAAACCAGGGTAGTAAGTGAAATAGTCAGCAAACCAAAATCCGAGGGGCCCAGTAGCCTTGCTAAAACTATATAAAATAATGCCCCCAGGGTGCCGTTGACTATAGTCCCGGTGATAGTAATTTGGGATTGCTTAAATGTGGCGGTTCTGAGAATCGACTTTAGCATATTGTCATTATAGCTAAATTCTACCTGTCATTGCGAGGAGCGAGTCTGCGAGCTAGTTTACCCTGAGCTTGTTGAAGGGTGGCAATCTTATTAAGAGTACCAGTAAAACCGTTACTGTTATTCCACTAATAACTAAACCGGGATAAACATATTTTTGCGGCTTAAATTCAACAATATACTCTCCGTCTTTCTCAACTCTAAACCCATTCAGTAAACTGTACACCGGCAGGGGAGTCTGGTTATTCATCTTCCAAAGTTGATCATAATTCTGGGAGAAAATCAACAGTGACGGAGCGGTTAAGCCTTCAATTTTAACTTTGTATTTCGTGGGATTTATTTTTTTATAAGTAACTTCTGGACTGGTATCTCTTAATGCATTTTTTTCATCAAAATTCACAATTCTTCCCTTGAGTTGTCCAGCCCTAGTCTGATAAGTAATCCATTTGTCTTTATCTAAAACTGCTAAAACATTCACCACATTAATATCTCCCTCTGAGATAATCTCTAATTCCTTGTCAGAGCTTAACTCACCTACTTCAAACCACCTGACATTAGTCTCACCGTCAATTTTGGTTAACAATTCTCCAACTAACTGGTTATCCTGATAGAATTTAAGACTTCCGCTCCTTGAGCTCTCCATCACCCTCGCAAGTAAAACCTTATTTTTCTCTAATTTCAAATTTCTAATTGTTTCAAAAGAAACTGCCATCGGCAGAGCAAATTTCAAATTTCCCTCCCCTATTGCCCACCCTCCCCCTAAATCAAAATCCTGATTGTCAATTCCGTATTTTTCCTGCAAAAAGCTCCTCCACCAAACCAAATCAGCTGTTTCCCTTTTCCACCAGCCTGATTGGTCAGGTCCAAACCCCAAACTCTTAGCAGGAAAAACTAAATGGGTTGAATCTATAAAACTCGCAGTTAAATCTAAACCTGTTTTATTGTTAAGTATAATTTTAGCTTCCGGAATTTCATCAATTCTTCTCCCTAACCCTGCTTTCTCTTCAGCAAAGATTAAAGCATTTTTAGACAATTTAAGTTGGGCAGACTTTGTTGCCTCATTATAGATACTGTCCGACCCAATCACCCACCATACATCCGGAGTAATAAAGAATTTTTCCTGATGTTGTTTTGTTTTAAGCAGCGGAATTGGAGAATTTTCTATCTTAGATAACCAGGGTCGATTTGATAATTGGTCCAAAAAAGTATAAAAGTATCTAATATTATCCTTATGCATATTATCTCTTCTTGGATCCAAATATGGATAAACAATATAATCAATCCCCGCTACATCGAAAATCTGCCCCATATAAGGAGCCTCTCTTAAAAAATTGAACGTTTCATATGTGCCTTTTGTTCCCACAGCAAAAGGCCGCTTTTGCGAAAGCCTGTTGGCAGGAGCCGTAGGGTGGGAAGTACTGGTATAACCCATTGGTGCAGTCGCAGGTATCCAAAACACTCTTGAAAAATTTACATCATTTTTAATTTTTTCGGCAAGACTATCGAATTCTTTTTGAAAAAGAGGAAAGGAAAATAAACCGCTCATTTGACCTAAAAATACAGGCCTTGCCAAAAAAATAAAGTATAAAATAAATAGGACTGGAAGGAACTTGACTTTTGATAATGCTTGGACTAAAAAAGCAAGCAGAATACTATAAGAAAGACTAGTCAGAAAATAAAATTTGGAAGGATCCCTAAACAGCGAAAATCCAGGCACGTAGGTAAATAGAAAAGAGTACATTTGCCCAAAGGGTTCATTAGATCCTTTACTAAGAAAAATACTAATAATAGAAATTAGTAACCAAAAAGCTACCGTGGTATTTCTTTTTGCTAAGATCAGCACCGAAAATGCTAACAACGGAATAAATACAAATTCAGGCCTGGGACTGGCTAACCGGCCAAAAACGTTTTGTGGCCAGTGAGGCTGTTGTAACAATAGCGAGTGGGACAAAGAGGAAAAGCTTAAAAAAGTAACTTGAGAAGTTCTTTCATAAGTCTGAGGAAGCTGTATTTGTTTGGAGATTAAAGTAGGTAATAACCAATACATATGAAAACCGATCAAAACTATAGAGGTAATACTAAAACCTAATAGTAATCTTCTAAAAAAGATTAAAGGGCTTTTCAAACCTGTAAGGATCCTGAAAGCAATAAAAATAAAAACAATTAATAAGCTTAAATAAATAATGCGGATATCGGCTATGGATAAAATTAATGTCCAAAAAGCCAACTTAAATTTATCCCTCCATAAATCTGTTTCCGTAATCTTTAAGAAGTAAAGAATAACCGTTGGTAAAATTCCATATGCCAAGGCTAAAGATAGTTGTCCTCCGTCAAAGAGTAATAAGAAAAAGCTGTTCAATAAGAAAAATATACTTCCCACACTTTTAGCAGCATTATCAAGGTCAAACTTATCCAGTAATCTCCATATTCCCCAAAACCCTAAGATTAAAATTACTAGCCCGAATATTTTTGCCTGGATTTCAAACGGAATAGTACCAAGTGCCAGGAGACCAAAAAATGTATGTAAGGGCTGAGCCCATAAAGAAAGTGGATAATACTCACCCAAGCCATCTGCTACTCCTGTCTCTCTCCAAACCCAGGGGAAAAGATTTGTCAGTTGGACCGACTTTTCCGCCAGGTGGAAATCCGCTGCCACCCGCGGTCCCGGCAGCCAGAAGATCCAGAAACTTAAAAAAATTAAAACAAAGATTAAGAACTTGATCGTATTATCTCCTTAAGCTATAGATATATAAGAAAACATTAATTACTATTACCCAGAAAAATATTTGAAGTACTGTTTGCGCT
This sequence comes from uncultured Gammaproteobacteria bacterium, assembly GCA_964551605.1. Classification (GTDB taxonomy): domain Bacteria; phylum Patescibacteriota; class Microgenomatia; order Daviesbacterales; family UBA10151; genus UBA10151. The sequence continues at coordinate 13,108 of CAZKCV010000013.1, forward strand.
GCCCCCTGATGATTTGTAAGCATCAGCAAAAGCGATACAAACAACAAGGCTAAAGAAAATTTGGGGAAAGCAGTCATAGTTTAGGTAAATAAGTCAGGGAAACAATGGTTACCATGCCGACAGCTATACTGGCCAGGGAGTTTGACAGGGATAACTGGCCCAGAGAATAAAGTAATGCTGCCGCAAATAAAAGGAAAAAGAATACATAAAATAATCTCGTTCTAAGTTTGGGTTGAAAAATTGAAATGATCAAAACCGTGCTAAAAATCAATGATTGAAAATATTTATTCATAGATTGGTTAAGCAACTCAAATTCCACCAGATTAAATATAAGGAAAGAGCTGACAAAAATTATTAACATGAATATTATCTTTTTAGTCATTTTTTTACTTTTAAGTTTTTGCCTAATAGCCAATAACCGGCTATTGCTGCAAATCCAACACCGGTTAACAAGACTCCCAGAGAAACATATCTTTGCGGCTCAAAATCCATTTTAAACTCATATTCACCGGCCTGGTCAATATACCAGGCATTTGCGTACAGGTTACCTAAGAAATGTTTTTGCATGACTTTACTCTCATCTTTATTCTTGAGGGTCAACTTCCAACCCGGATGAAACGTTTCCTTGAAAAATAAAAAGCCGGGGCTTAATATCTGCATCTCTCCTTTGAAACTAACCGGACTTAATCTGCTAAACCGGACGGATTCTCCTGTTGGCTCAGGTACACTTTCACCTCTACTGCCCTTTAGAAAAACAGTATTTCTTAAAACTTCCTGTACTTTTATATCATTAAAGAACACCTTAGATTGTAAACTGTTTTGAGCCCCGGCAATAACCAGCTTGGCAGATTTTGTGGTAGGTTTAGACTCAAAATTCAGCTGGAATGTTTGCCAGCCCGCTAAAGGATTAGCCTGTAGAAATTCCTTTAAACTGGGCTGCGGGTTTTGGTTTTCATACAATAAAATATAAAATCCGGAATCTCCTTGCACCCTGACCTGGCCGGAAAATCGATATGCTCCCGATGGCCGGATATTTGCTAAAGGCACCTCAATATATGGGGATTCAAGAGTATAGGTGGTAGCTGAAGCAAGATTACCGGAAAATACGACCGGATAACTGACCTCAAATTCCCCTGCCTCTAAATCCAGCATCCCGAAATTCATTGTATTTTGAGAAGCAGAAGCGTTTAATACAGTACGGTCGTTTTCTATAAAGAATTCTTTTTTTTCAAGTTTGTCCGGGAACAAAGAAGCAGTCTCGGGTTTAACCATTAACAATTCGTAGTTACTCTTAACCGGAAGTTGAAACTTGAAAACCTGTCTTTCTTCTGCGGTTTGATTATTGTATTTCGGCGCTATATTTAAGTTCACCAGATATTTTTCCAATTTCTCTTTGACTTCAGAAATTTTCTGTCTGTTGCTCTCATTAAAGGACGGTTGTTGAATCAAAACCTGCAGGGTATTCAGATGAATTCTGAAGATGCCTGACAAAAGTGATTCCTGGCCGCTAATTTGGAACCGGTTAATCTCTATGCCTCTAGGAAGAATTTGCATTAGCTGTTTGTCATAGTCATCCATTAAAGAACTAATATCTCCTGATGGATTTGTCGATATGCTTAAAAGAGTTGCCGAGAGGGCAAGTATTTTTTCCGAGAGATTCAGGCTTTGTATCATGCCGGTTTGATTAAAAAAGGGCCCTGAACTTTTTAAGCGTTCAAGAGGAGAAACGCTGTCTGAAGATATTCCATACAAGAAAGATCCCTTCGGAAAAATAAACGTCTGGTTGTATCCGCTAATTTCAGGCACTTCTAAGTCTTTATTATTAACTAAGCTGATATATTTGGTAGTTGGATCTTTAACCAGCGCCGTCCAAAGGGAAAGTTTCTCCTTTCCGGGATAAAGTAAATCAATATTATGCTCAATAGTAATCCGCGGGCTAAAGTATTGATCCTTTAACTTGAAAATAACTAAATCCTGGAACTGCGGTTGTCTTTCCAGGAAATCCAGATTATTAAGAAGTTGTTCTATATCTTCCGGATTGGCTAAATTTCCTCCTGCCTGGTTTACATCCTTATGTAAAACAATAAACCTGACGTTAAAATCCTGCAAATACCCTAAAATTATCTCACTTTTCACTTCCTCTTGAAATGATGCTGCTAAGCCGCTTAAAGCATCATCAATTCTTTGAATATTAAACCCCCGGGAAATAGAAGGATAAGCAGTAAAGAAGGTGTCTGACGGCTCTAAGCCGTTGTAACCCCATTTCCAATTATATTGAATCGATTCTTCGCCGGTTAAGGGTAGATGTAGAATCTTACCGTCCAGGATACCTGTCTTTCTTTGCTCCAAAAACCATTGATCTGCCTCTTTATAACTTTCCGGCACTTCAACAAAAGCCGGCGCATCTACCCTGCCTATTACTTTACCTAAGATCATCGGCCAGGAAAAAACAAAGAGCAAAAAAACAATCGCTGCAACCAATAGTTTATTAGATCTGACAAATTTCTCTGACAATATCTTCAAACCCAGTGCAAACATCACCGTCGAAAAGAAAACTAAAATCAAGCCGGTCTTCTCAAAAGGATTCCTTAAAACTCCCAAAGCAAATATATTGGTAAAGGCGAAGATGAATAATTTGCCAAAGGGAGGAGCCGCGCCCTTAGCTAAAAAAAGTGCCAATAAATAAAAAATACCATACAAAGCAAAGGTTCTTTGTTTCATTGAATTTATAACGCCCAGGAAAATAACGAAGATAAATACCCATGGTATCAACTCAAAAAGCGGATTTTTGTAAAGATTGCCGAAATCAGCCTGGTTGATAAGATAGAAAGGATTTACAAGCTGTAAACTGTAAGGCAGGATTTCCTGGGCGCTGATAGTAATTAAAGTCATCAACGACTCTTCTGTTTTATGTTGCTCGGATAAAACTGCCGGGCTGATTTGGCTTACCGGAATCATCCACCAGGTATTAATCAGGATCCAAACAATAAAAGCAAACAGAAACCGCAAACCCACTTTTGCCGCCCGGCCTCTTCCCTGCCAGGGGATCATGGCAATGACAGTCAGAAGGAATAAGAAAATCCAAACTGCCAGGATAAAAGCATACGTGCCAAAAGCATAAACGGACAAAAAGGTGGTAATAAGGAAAAACAAAAGGTGCTTTGCCTTACCTTCCTGAATCCACTTATTCCAGAATATAGCTAAAAATGGCAAGGCAGCAGCAAGAATAATAGTGGTATGGATGAATCTATGCCATACCTGGATCATCATGTAAGGGTTAAACATATAAAAAAGCCCGGCAATCAGCGGATATTTCCTGGAATCCGGAAAAAAAGAAGATGTAAAAAGATACATGCCAAAACCCATTAGGGTCAGCAGTACAAAAAACAAAATTGCCTGCATGGCCACCGGCGAAAATCCTGCCATTTGTAAAAGATAAAGGCTGAATTGGAAAGGGATTGCAGATAAACCCTGGGGTAGTGATGCGCCCGGGCCTGCACTTTCCCACCAAACAAACTTTGCATTTTCTAAAATCCTTTGAGGGTTATATGTTTGCAAACCGACATCTCCGCCTCCATATAAATGCCCATACCTAAACCAGGAAAAAATTAATATTCCGCTTATAAGAACAAAAAGGGATAAGTATCGTACATGGCTTTTCATACTACAACTTTTCTATATAGCCCCGTTTCATAAAATCAGGCAGATAAGTTAATAATAACAATAAAACAAATCCTATTCCTGTACTACCCAGGATATTAGCCCAATCCATTATATTAAATACGTAAAATGGGACCATGCCCCCAATTAAAATAGCCGAGAGTATAAAAATATATCTTTTTATGACCGGCCATACTACTGTCGAAGCAAATACTGCTGAAAAAATGGCTGCCTGAAAACTGGGGATGAAACCGACCAGAAATCCTGTATGAAGGAAAAAAATAATAGGTAAAATCAATAATAAAATAATGAAAAATTTCAAAACTTTCTTCATAATTATGATTATCGGACCTTCCTGAATCTCTGCCAAAACAATAGCCCAAAAACTACCAACCAACCTGTAACGCTGATTATGATTCCTGTCCGTACCAGTCTCTGCGGGACAAATTCGAGACTAAAAGTATAATCTCCGCTTTTTTCAATATACCATGCATTGCTGTAAAGATTAGCCATGTATTTTGGTAAAAGCGAAGTCTCTCTGGTCCCGTCATTAAGCTTTAATTCCCAGCCGGGATGAAAAGATTGTGCAAATATTAAAAACTTCGGATTCTTTATACGGACCCTTCCGGTATAAAGAATAGGACTGATCTGCTTAAATTCCAAAATTCCTTCTTTCGTTTTTTCGCTCTGGGGAAGGTTTGCTCTTAGAAAAAGCGGGTTTCTTAAAACTCTTTTTATTTCAATATTCCGAAAAGCCGATACGCTTGGACTGGCAGATAATGGTTCAACCAGAAAGCGCACTTTTGCTTTTTTTGTTGAAGGCCTGATGTTTAGATTCTCCGTATAGCGGTTCCGATAAGTCTTGGATTGGTTTTTCGTGAATTTTTTATTAAATGCCATATACCTGCCGTCTCCGCTTTTATCAAGAGAATCTGAATCCTGAATCAGCTGGACCTTAAACATATCTCCGGCTTTAATCCAGGATTCAAAAGTCAGCTGATACCATCCCCCGCCTGTAACAGGTTCTATCTCAAAATCTAAAAAAGCAGGTTCATCTTCTTCAGATTCAACTTCAAACTCCTTTTCCAAACCAGCCTTAGAAAACATATTTTCAGAAAGGGCGGAATAAAAACCAAGTTCATGCAAGCCGGATGTAAAATCAAGATACCCGTAAGATATAAAAGAGTCTTTAAGTAGACCTGACATTTTTACAATTGAATCATCAATCTGAAGACTCATTTGCATTAAATCATCCTTATAAAAATTTCTGCCGTTTTGGGAAGCCATAAGGACTTCGTAACTGCCTGCATACGGAATTTGAAAAACAGAAATCAAACGGTTACTTTTGGGCAGATCCTGATTTTCTTTAATCTCAAACTCGGGTAAAAGATTGGTAAGCTTCATCATATCCGTCAATATTCTTTTGCTCTCACGGGCCGTTTCTTTCTCCTTACCTTCAAGAATTGAAATCAAATAATCCAAAACGGAAATATGACGGGCAAATATGGTATCAAGAGGCAGATTACCCTCTTCAAATCCTGAGGCGTTGCGCGCTAAAATTTCATTTTTAAGCTGAAGTATAGACTCCTGATAGGTGCTTAAAAGCGGCACAATATTTACATCTAATTTTTTCTCTTTTATTTGGTAGCTCTCAGCCAACCGTTTGCCGGCTAGAGTCAGTCTGTAAAGGAACTTCTCAGTTTGGTTAAGGCTGAAAAGCATAATTCTCTCTTTAACCCGGACAAGAAAATAGAGCGGTGAACCGGGTAAAATTCTTGTTGTCGCCAGTGAAGCAACTGCATCTTTAATTTGAGCAGAACGGTCAAAATAGGAATACGCAACGTGAGGTACAACAAGCAATTCCGAACTTTCATTGATCAGGTTGCTATCAGGTATTCTGTCAGCCGGACTTATTAAATCTCCGGGGCTCTCTTTAATCAACCACGGCCAATATGAGTTTTCCTTACCCGGATTAATATATTGAAAATTTTCTGACAGCCGAAGTTTGGGTGCGGAATTGCTTTCCTTCAACTGATAAACCACAAGGTTGCCAAAAGTCTTTTCTCTTATTAAAAAGGTTTTTAAGTTAAGTGTAGTTTCTAAAACAGCAGGATCGCTTAAAATACCGCCGCGCCACTCCATATCCTTATGTAAAACTAAAAATCGCACATTAAATGCCTGCAACAAACTAATAATCATGCTATCTTCCGCTTCCGGTACCGAGAAAATCGCGGATAATGCGGATATTGCATCATCCACATGAGTGATATTAAATCCCCGGGAAATAGAGGATAACGACTTAAAGTAAAGCTGGGAGGATTCTACTCCATTATAACCATAGTTCCAGTTATAAGATGCTGCTTCGCCGGTTGCTAAAGGCAGATGTAAAATATTTCCGTCTTTTTTATTTTCCCTTATAAACTTATCCGCCTCAATATAGCTTTGCGGAACTTCAACATAAGCTGGCTTTTCAAGCGTACCGAATAATCTTCCTGCCCAGACAGGCCACTGAAAAATTCCAAAAAGTAATACCAAACTTAAGGCAATAAGTACATAAACTGCCCGATTCTTAAACTTCCCCATGTAATAATTAACGCCTAAGGAAAATAAAATTGCACTTGAAAACGGAATTAAGATCCCCAGTTTTTCAAACGGGTTTCTCAGAACTCCCAAAGAAAAGATATTGGTAAAACCGAAAAGATAAGCGTTACCAAAAGGTGCTGCAGCACCTTTTGACAAAAATAATCCTAATATAAAAAGCAGACCCCAACCGGCCCACTGTCTGCTGAGAATGGATCTTAGAAAACCCGGGATCAGAAAGATTAAAGTAACAAAGGGTATAATTCTGAAAAACGGGGAATTATAGATAGCTCCGAAATCAAGGTTATGATAAACATAGAATGGGTTTATACCAAAGAGGCTATACGGAATGATTGCCTGCTCAGATATTGAAAGCAGCGTCGAGAGACTTCCCCCTACCGAATGCTGAACCGACAAAACAGCAGGCGCAATGCCAAACGAAGGCAACATCCACCAGGCATGAATTAAAAACCAAACAACAATACCTAAGGCAAATCTATACAAACCTTTTTTCAGATACCTTAAATTTTTCCATGGAAATAAACTTTCAACAATCGCTACCCAACCCAGAAGAAAAATTATTACAACAATAAAAGCAAGTGTTCCAAAAAGATATGAGCTTAAAAAGCTTGTCAGAAGAAACAGTAACAAAAATATAAACTTACCATCTCTTATCCATTTAGTCCAAAAAATAAAAATAAAAGGCAGGGCTGCCGCCAGAAAAAAAGTGGTGTGAATAAATCTATGCCAGACTTCAATCATTGTATAAGGATTAAGCTCATAAAAAAATCCGGCCAGGAGGGCCAAGCCTGTCTTTTCCCTACCAAAAACTGTCCGCGCCATCAAAAACATCCCGTATCCCATTAAAAAAATTACCACCCAGAAAAATGAAGCCTGAATTAACACATAAGAAAGACCTAACTTATGTAAGACCATCTGGATAAACTGGAAGGGAACCGAGGTTAAACCCTGCGGAACTGTTGTTCCCGGGGCTGATGCATCCCACCAGACAAATTTGGCAATATTAAAAATCCTCTCCGGATCATAGGAAGGGATACCGACATCACCACCACCATATAAAAGGCCTGCCCGAAACCATGAAGATACCAGCACAGTTGCCAATACTGCAAATAAAACAACCGGGAGGATATGTTTACTGTAACTGTTTATCATCTTCAATATCGCGGTAGGCAACAAAGATATAATCACAGCTCCCCTGAAAATAATAGTAAATCGGTGTGGCCAATATATTAAAAGTGTAGAGTAATTTTCTGATCAAGTCGTTTTTTATAGTATGCACGATTCCGTGATCACCTAACAGCCATTTCCAACCGTATTTTTTTATCTTGTACCCTCTTTTAATAAAATCCTCAGGGGTAAAAGCACATAAATGAAGCTGCCAGATATTCCCGTCTTCAAGCTGGTGATAATGTTCGCCAATAGGTGTTACTGCAATTACTTGTTTTTTGGCCATTTTCTCCATATTTTCCAAAACCTTCCAGGCATCGTTTACCTTCAAATGCTCCAGAACGTGGGAAGCCATTACCAGATCAAATGATTTAGGGGTAAATCTAACCTTCCTTATATCACTCAGGATATACTCGTTGTGGATCTTTTTTTGTCTCGCCTCTTTAATATAAGGCTCAAATAAATCAACTCCTATAGATTTTTTAATCTGCAATCTTTTATTTATAAACTCCATTGGCTTCCCCTGCCCGCAACCTAAATCCAAAACAGTTTTAATCCTGGGATCCAATATCCAGGTAATGGGATCGGTCCAGGCCAGAAGGAACATCTTAAAGTTTTCCAGTTTCTTATCAAAATCCCGGTAAGCTTTAATTACTTTCTTGTTTAACGGATAAGTTATGGCATAGATTATGCCGGAGATCACGCCGAACCAGTATTTCAAAAAAATATCCAAACGCCTGGCTGAAAGAATAATTAAAGAATGAATAAGCGTATATAACGGCATTAAAAGGAAAAAGAAAATCAGATTGCTGGGAAAGGGTGAGTGTTTTCTTATAAAAATCATCTTGTTTCTGGCCACCCGGTAGGCTCTTTCAGGAGAGGTTATTCCTAACCACTCTATCCACGGATGTACAAAAGTTGATTTATGTCCCCTGTGCCAGGTTTTAGCTTCAGAATAACAATAGAGCTTAAACCCGGCCTTTCTGGCTCTGATGGAAAAATCAGAATCCTCATAAGGAATAAAGTAATCATCATCATAGTCGCCGATCTTGTTAAAAACTTCCCTTTTCACCATCCAAACACAACCGCACATTGGTACTTCCCGCAAGCCATTATATTGACCGGTATCTTTAACCTTTACCCCTGCCGCCCAAATCCGGCCGGTAGTTAAATTAATGTCATGTCCGGCCCCCTGCAGCATATCCCTTTTTGCCCTGTCGTATACCAGCGGCTGGACAATGCCTGCATTCGGATTCTCCTTAAATACCGATACTAAATTTTTGACCATATCAGTATCTGCATAAGCATCATCATCACTAAAAAGAATATAATCACCTTTTGCCTCTTTAAGGCCTAAATTCCTGCCGGCAGCAGCACCAATATTGAATTCCGAAATAACAAGTCTTACATTTGGGTATTTCTTTGTAAACCAGGTTGCAAGCGGGGGATTGGAACCGTTATCCACCACAATAATTTCTAGCGGGTGATACGAAGACTTCAGATAAGAATCTACACAATCTATCAGATCTTTTTTTCTATCCTTGGAAACTATCACAACAGAAACAAGCGTATTCATCTTTTAATTTCTTTAAAACAAAGTATTCCGGCAGCCAAAAAGGGGAAATAATAAACAATCGGGGAAAAGGCGTAAGAAATAATGCTGGCCAGGAGTGCCAGCGGTTTTGAATAAGTACGTCCCAATCCTTCCTCAGACCAAACCGGGCCGAATCCGATACCGTAAACTTTATAACCGCGTTTCCTAAAATCATCTTCTGACCAACCGGACTTATGAACCTGGTGCGGATTATTACCGAGGAAAACTTCAGGTTGTTCCATAAAACCGCGGGGTGTTCCCATAATTACTTTTTTTCTGGCCAATTTATCCACAAGGCTTAAAAGATCTTCGCCTTTTTTTCTGTCTAGATGTTCTATTACCTGCGAACAAAAAACTACGTCAAATTTTTTCTTTTCTTTGATTAATTTTTTTGAAGTTTCCACCACGTCTCCTTTGATGGCCCTAATATATATTTTTTTCTTTGCCGTTTCTTTGACATTTCTTTGAAAAATATCCACACCCGTCACCTGCCAGCTTTTCCCGTCAGATAAAAGGGTCAGCAGCCTCCCATCCTCACAACCTAAGTCCAAAATAGTCTTTGCCTCGCCAATGCCGTCACGAAGTAATTTCATATAAGAAAATGGCAAAGTTATTTTTAATCTATCTAAAAAGGTCATAGGTTTTTAAACGGGATAAAGTTACTATTTTTTAACGGATAAAAATATCCTACTATACTCCCCCATAAAAGCTTAAAGAATTTATCCATATTACCGAACCGGATTGTTTCAAAAAGATAGTATCCCAGAAAAAGGGGCAAAAATAAAGAGAAAGTCAGCATATTGCCATGCCTTCTCATAAACAAAACCCTGTTTCTTCCCAAAAGATAAGCTCTGCCTAAAACCCGGGGTCTCCACACAGCCGGATCTTTTGATTGGTCGTGGTAACAAACAGCCTCCGGTTCATACCAGGTGCTAAAGCCTGCTTTTTTTGCCCGCAAACAATAATCCGGGTCAAAATAACATAAAAACCAATTATCAAAACCGCCGATCTTATCTATAACAGCCCTTTTAAACAACATGGCAGTCCCGGAATTTTGTACCTCTTTTGATTCTAAAAAATTCTTTTTAGGTCCCCAACCGACCTGAACTCTGCCTGTTACTAAATCCACATTTGCCCCGGCCTGGTTCACCCAATTCTTGTCCGAAAAGTATAAAATCATTGGCGTGACAATACCGATCTTTTTATCTGACTCCGCCCTCTCAACCAATTTACCAATCATTTTCTTATCTACTATTACATCCGAGTCTACATAAAGAATATGGTTCTTCTTGTTTGTATGGGCGAATCCTAAGTTATAACAACCTGTCTGCCCGATATTTTCCCTCCCGGCATCAACCCACTTAACCCATGCATATTTCTTTTTTCCCTCAGTTAAAGTCTCATCCGGGCCGTTTACTACCACAATAATTTCCATGTTAGGATAAGTTGATTTTTTCAAAGAATCCAAAAGCCTGAACACCTTCGTCTTGTCATTAAAACTCGGAATAACCGCTGAAACACCTGGTAAGGATTTTTTCATATTTGGAAGTTATTCTAACACTGCATTGAGGATTTGACGAGCCCGGTATTCCCAGGACCATTTATCACCTATAAGGTGTAACGCTCCATAAGCTACCTTTCTGTATAAATTATCATCCTGTAAGAGCTCTTCGACTTTATCTGCAAAAGCTTCTAAATCACCTTCCCTGACTTTCTCCATCCCTTCCGGGTAATAGTATTTATAAGCCATTAAATTAAAACCTACACAAGGCAACCCGAAAGCCATCGCCTCAGCAGAAGCCATGCCGCCTGAATCAAAAAATGCCGGATGTACTACAATTCTGCTTTGGGCAAAAATTTTATATTTTTCTTCCCCATCAAACATATATCCCTTCAGTATTATATTTTTTTCTAACTTTTCCCTTTTCGCTTTACCCTTTACCCTTTCCATTAATGGTCCGTCTCCGATCATCACCAGCTTGGCATCCGGTTTTTTAGCTACGACATGTTTCCAGATATCAATCAGTTCCATTACTCCTTTTTGAGGATGGAACCTGCCCTGAAAAACTGCCTCATAAATTTTTGGCATGTTCCTAAATTTTGATCTCCATTTGTTTATTCCCGCTAAATCAACTGCCCCTAAAACCACTATGGCCCTATCCTTCTTATTAAGACCGGGGAACTGTTTTTTCTCCCCGTCGTTGTTAACCAAAACATAATCAGCAAATCCGGAAATCAGGGGTTTAATGGGAAGCTGGATAAGCCAATATATAAACGCTCTAAGTCTATTTCTTCTTCCCGCTTCACCCTCTGAAAATCCCTTCAACGGATTGGGTGCAGTCTGATACCAGGCAGCGACCCATCTAATTTTCGGAAAACGAAGTTTCAGAAAAAAGACAGGTAAAGAGTCCATCCAAAATTCCGATGCTGAATAAATAATTATATCTTTGGAATTCTCTAATTTTAATGTTAAACCAATCTTTATTCCCGATAAAATTTGCTCTATGTAATTTATAAAAAATATCTTTTTTTTGATATTTGATATTTGATATTTGATATTTGAGACATTGAGGTTTTGCCTGCGGCACATTTCCCTACCCTCTTGGGAAAGATAAATTATTACGGGAATTTCCCTGCTCCATCTTCTGGCAAACTCAATAAAAATCCGATCACCACCGGAAATCCCCTGACCTGTTGCCGCAAGCGCAAAAATGTAAATTTGTTTACGCATACTTATCTAATCTTCATTAAGTAGATTGATCTACCAGAGTCTTTAATCTTCCTAACTGCAAGACTTATACCAGAACTTCAAATAAATTATCTCATTAAATTTGTTACCTTGAAAACATCATAAGGATTACTGTATTTTGTTTGAGCATGACTTATATCTTCAAGCAGTGGTATTTGCTCCCCAAAATATTTATTTAGAATTAACCTAAAGGTATTCACCGGCGTAACTTCAGGATACAGATCCGTTGTTTCGACTTCCGGCAGGTAATAAGCATTTAATATCCCGAACTTCTCTTTTAGTTCGTCATCTGTAGCCTCCTTCCATTTAAAATTATCCCTGTCGGATCTAAATCTTTCAGGATACGGCCCTTCATCGGATTGCAGGACAATAATTGGCGGATTTTTTGAATCTCTGAGGATCGTTTCAATAAGCTGTTTAAGTATTTTATTGGTAAACTTGAGTTGATTGAGATAATTTTCCTTCCAGCTCCTTGATGCTTCTAATGCTCGGGGAACATACCTACCATTGACTGTAAATACATATGGCACATGGGTTAAAAGATTATGATAAAAAATAAACTTTGGTCCATCCATCCCAGCCGTATCTTCTACTTTGCCTATTTGATCAAGAATATAGTTATAGTGGCTCCTTCTGTTATTTAAACTTCCTATACATAAAACAGAATTAACAGATGCACAGTCAACAGACGAAACCATGTAAGATAATACTGTCTGTTCAAACAATAATCCGGCCAGTGGTGAAAGGGCTAATTGGTTACTCGCGTAAGTGTAATTAAAATCAGCGTTTTTATTAAATGTGGTGGGCAATTGTCGGGGGCCAAAATGATAATACTTATATCCCCGTGATTTAAGATATAAAACTACCTGGTTGTCTTCTGTAAGTCTGAATAAAGGAGTCTGATCTTGTGAATTTACACCCATCTGCTCGGCCACAACATTCAAATAACCCATATTTAAGGATGATGTCAGGGATGGAGTTGTAAAAGGATAGTTGGCCCTGCTGTTTTCGGCCACATAGAATCCTTTGCTTTTCAGATAATCGGTAAACTCGGAGTTATCGAAATCGAAATAATCTTTCAGAGTGCTATTACTGGCATAGCTGTCAGGAACAATGTAGTAAATATCCGGTCTTTTAAGATTTAAAAATTGAAGAGGTTGTGAAAATGACAATTCCGAACTTTCTATTTCCTTTTTTCTCGTTAAATCATGATAAGTTATATTAACTGAAGGATAAATTAGTATTGCAAAGGATATGACATTTAGGATCAAGGTTGCTTTCATAAGCCTCTTCTCTGTTTTTGCTGACTTTATTGTTATAAAGGAAGCCAAAACGGCCATCACCAGAAGATAATATACAACCGGAATATGAAACCAGAAAAAGAATCTATCAATATAAAAATAAGAAAAAAACATTAACAGTAATATAGAAGTGGTAACGGCAGAAATTTTCCTATTTTGAACTATAAAGTTGATTAAAACCCAGATCAAAATGGTCAGTATAAGAGAAAGTGTCAGAGGTTGCCTAATCTGATTAACAGTCATCTCGCCGATATTTTTTGAAAGAAGGAATAAGGTAGGAAAGAGGGCAAATAAAATAGGATGAATCGGTATGTATTTAAATCTCTCCATTTTGTTTCAAAATAACAGTATAATATAGTTTCCTAAGTGTAGCAATCAGATGATGGACAGACTTTTTGAATCTCTAAAATTCTCATTTTTATATAACCTGATTTTTCCTGTCTTCCAAATCGTAAAAACGGTGGATTGGTATTTTAAGGATAAACGTACCACCACACCCCATCTGATCAAACAAAGAGTTATCAAAGATTGCCAAAAAAAATATGATACCCACATTTTTATTGAAACTGGCACATATTTAGGGACAATGGTTAATGCAACTAAAAATAATTTCGACAAGATCTATTCAATAGAGTTAGATAAAAATTTATATAATAACGCAAGGAGCAGATTTGCAAATTTAGGGCATATTAAAATTATTAAAGGAGATAGTTCAAAAGTTTTGCCGAAGCTTTTGAAAAAAATTAAAAAAACATCACTCTTTTGGCTTGATGCACATTATTCGAAAGGGATAACTGCAAAAGGAGCTAAAGATACTCCAGTAGAAGAAGAGCTAACTTCTATTCTAAACCATAAAATAAAAAATCATGTTATCTTAATTGACGATGCAGATGTATTTAATGGAAAAAACGATTACCCGCCATTAAAATTTTTAAGAAGCCTTA
>CAZKCV010000014.1:0-17991 GCA_964551605.1 uncultured Gammaproteobacteria bacterium
AATTAACAAAGAAGCTAAGGGTAAAGCAACTTATTATGTCTTAAGAGAAAAATAGTTGCTATACTTTATTATGCATCTTTTAAACCAAATACGTAAGCAAATTCAGAGTTTAGACTGTCAGCAAGGAATAATTTGAAGAACTCATTCAGTCTGTGTAATATCTCGTGAGAATCACTAGTTAACAATTGTTAAAAATAGATGAAAGAAGTTAGCAATAGATAATGTCAAAAGAGATTGGAGGTTTAATAATTGGGTTTGGAAATATGGGGCAAACCCATTTAGAAAGGTATCGAGCTCTTGGTATTCCAATTTTCATAGTAGAAACAGATAAAGAAAAGGCTCGACTAGTAGAGTCTCAAGGAGTTATTGTATATCCAAGTCTCGATAATATTCCTCAACCAGATCAGATTAATTTTTTAGATATATGTACACCTACCTATCTCCATTTCCAACACATACAGGAAGCAATGAGGTTAGGAAAACCTATTGCTGTGGAAAAACCAATTGTAAGAACTATTGAAGAAGTAAAAAGGTTACGAGAGTTATCTAGCAATTATCCTGCTCCAATTTTTGTAGCCGAGGTCGAACAATACAATCCCAAACTGGCAGATTTTTTGGCTTATTCAAGAACTCCAATTGCTATTCAAATTAATCGAGAAGTTAATCTTGATTTTTTCCTGAAAGGAGTTAAACCATGGTTTCTAGATGAAAACTTAAGTGGTGGTATAGTACTTGATTTAATGATACACGATATTAACCTTCTAATAGGCAAATATGGTAAACCCTCGCAGGTAGGGCAAGTTGAGTGGTCGCAAACAAAGTATAGTTGTCCGGATGATGTAAAGACAAAATTAACTTTTGTAGGTTTTGATGTTGATATTCATGCCAGTTGGGCCTCTGAAGATCAAAATAATCCGATTAAAACATCAATTGAGGTGGTAGAACAGAATGGAAATATTTTAAAGTTTGGTTGTAATGATTACCATATTAGAAGCAGAACAAATACTGAAGATGCATTTTATAGAGAAATTCAGGCATTTTTAGAATCAGCTACGACAGGAGCAACGCCTTATCCCCTCAGCCTATACTTAGATGGAATAGAGGTAGCCCTTGATATAATTTCAAAAATAAGAGAAATGAACTAATTAATGTAGATTTTTAAAAGTCTATTATGCATTGCTATGCATTTTTTAGACCAAATATATAGGCAAACTCTGAGCTTAGACCGTCAGACAGGAATAATTTGAAAAATCCATTCAGTCTGTGTAAGATATCATTCGGGATTACACATCTCCTCTTGCCCCGCCGCTGGCGGGGATATATTTGGAGTTAGTATGTAAATATGAAAGAATTTGAAAATACACCTGAATTAGTAAAAAGTATAACGGGAAATATCAGAGTCCTAACCGCTAAAGAAGTAATAGCATTAAAGCTTGCGCAACTTAAACTCTTAGTTAATCCCTTACTTGATAAAGAAATTACCTGGACAGAGGATGCTGCTATAAAAACGCGTTTTTACGATGGCTACACCTATAAAACTACTACTTTTGAATTCGAGGCTGGTCCGCAACTAAAATCTAACATAAGGGGCCATGCAATTGTAGCATTGCTCAATGACCTAAACGGGCTGGGATGTATAGGCAGGGCCAGAGAAATAATCTATGCCGCGAGAGAACCTCAATATCCTCTTGCCTAATTCTCACACCGTCCTCTTAGTCTTCTTACAACCTTATGCTTAAATTAAATGCGGGAAAGGGGGTGAGGAAAAATGAACGGAGATGACAAAAAAATGGCAGAAGGTCTGGCCCATTTAGAGGGTCATATCCAATACCCGGCATCCAAGGATGACATAGTTAAGGCTTGCAATAACATGTCTGATGTCCCGGAGGATGATAAAAAGTGGTTCATGGAGGCTTTACCGGACGGGACTTATCAAAGTGCTGATGAAGTAAAAGCTGCTGTAGGAATGGGCGTGGCAGCTTAATGAAAATTAAGAAAAACTAAATATGGATTCTGCGGGAGTGACCGCTGCCGGAAAGTTTTGGGATACCCTTTTTTAGGGCTTCTAAGTCCATCTGCAGGGTTTTGATCTGGTGGCCGGCATAAATAACCTCCCTTTGCATCCTGACGGCATGTAATGCATCTTCCTTAACTTGAGCCAGCTGCCTTTCTACTTCATTTAACAGATGTACTGACCTATTTAATTTCATTCTGATAAAAAAGGCGATGTAAATTGCCTCAAGGGAAATTGCCCCGAAAAAAAGCAGCCCCACCTGGCTGCTGATACGCCCAAAAAGGGTCAGTGTAATCATGGAGAGAAGGATAACCGGCTGAATGATAAAGAATAATATTGGTCCGAATTTACTTATTTTTTTAATCATGGTTAAAGCATCAAAAAAATCCCATGACCTGCTCTGTGTTAGGTTTAGAGATTCCGAGTTAATTGTCCCGCCATTTTGAGGATCTGTCAACCCCCCAAATTAAAGCTTAAAACCAACCCCTTTTACGGAAATACCAAACCATTAAGACCGCCGGCAGGATGGCGGCTATGATGACTAGAATAAAAGTGGTATACCTGCCCCAAAAAGTAAACGATCCGTTTTCAAGCCCCCCGGGCAGCAGAATATTCATGCCGTAAAATGACCCTATGACCGTAGCCGGAATGGACAGGGTAAAGATCAAAGTCAGTGCTGCTAAAATCCGGTTGGTTTTCTCAGTACTGGCAATAAAATCCGCATCTTTGTAAATATCCACCGTCTCCCGGGCTTCCTCCAGAGTTTCCCAGGCTTTGTCTATCCGGTGGGCAATATCCACAAAATAAACAGTTAAATTCCGGTGGGAGAATTTATTAATCCGGTCTTCAATATCTTCAAGAAGCGTCCTTAAAGGTCCAATCACCCTTCTTAAGCTAATAATCTTACGTCGGAGCTGTCCGACCTTAAATACGCCTGATACTTTATCATCAAAAACAATGTCTTCTGCCTCATCCACCTCCTGCAGGATATTCTGCAAGATGGGAGTTAGATCATCTGTCAGTTTCTCGACTATTGTATACAGAAGATGGGAAGGAGAATTATTGATATATGCTTTACGCTGAACGGTATTTTCTTTACAGTCCGCAAACATGGAGGAAATAGTATCACCGGTATTTTCATGAACGGTGACCAGGTAGCTTTGTCCTAAGAAAAAACAGATCTGGCTGATAGAAATGGTACCGTCCCGGTGAAGCCTTGGTAAACGGAATAATAGAAATAAGTAGTTATCTTCATCGCTTTGTTCTAATTTCGGAAACTGGCCCTTGGAAACACAGTCCTCAAGGTGCAAAGGGTGGAAGGGAAACCGTTCAGCCAGTTGACTGATCTCCCGCCTGCTTGGGTCCCTGACATCTACCCAGGTAATTTTATTGTGCCGGATAGTTTGAACCTTATCTCCGTTTCTATTTGATTCGGAAGCTTCCTTAACAATTTCCGGCGGATTTAGAAAATTCAGATATCCCCTTAGCGCCCCGGCAATCTTTTTATGCGGTTTGCCCAATAAAATTTGAACTTCCTTAAGGGTGTCTTTTAGAGTTTTAGTCATAGAGCCGTGGGTAATTGTTTCACCATGAAACCCTGCCGTCAACCCCCCAAAAGAGAAATCCAACCCCCGGTGTTAGATAGCTTCCAACCTAAGGTTTAAGAGGTAAATTTAAGACTGTATCCAACATCTTTTCTACTTTTTTCAAATAAACAATACTGGTTTTCGGGAAATATAGGAATGTAGCCGGGGCATCTTCCAGTAATGTTTTCTGGAAATCAAAGTATTTAGCTTTCCGGTCATCTTCAGTAATAATCTTCCTGCCGTCTTCCAAATCCTTATCCGCTCTTTTGGAATTATATTTAGTCAGATTAGTCTTAATCTGAGTCGCATGCCATAAAAAGTACTGGTCCGGGTCAGCTGGAATGCTTTGGGTAATGAGCAGTACCTGGAAGTTCTGCGGGATGCCTGATTCCACTCTGAGTTTAATATCAAAACCCAGCTTTTTCCAGGCTTTTACAATCTCCCGGCCCACGCTTTCCAGATTAGGGGTGGTGGTCAGTAGGATCTGTGACGACAACTGCGCTTCAGACAGTGACGACTTAGCCCGTTCCAAAGCCTCTTCAGCCTCATCGGGATTCGACAGGTACTTTTTGGAATCAGGATTGTAGGCCCAAAAAAACGGCGGGTAAGGATTGTCAGCCGTTTCTTCATCCTTAATCCTAGGAGCCTGATAGGATAAGGCCTGCCTAAGTGAGCGGTTGCCCAACAAAGTATCACTGGTTTGATACAAAACAGTGACAATTTTTGAAAAATCCGTTTTCTGACTGACTTTAACCAAAGGGCTGGCGGAAAGAGACCGCACCGCTCCCATCCCGACTAAAGCCTGTACCTCACCCAAATTAAAGCCGGTTATGGCCACCTTCTCGTTAGGATAGAACCGCGTCTGAATGGAAGGCAAGCCGGGTTTAACTCCTTCCAAAGTAATTTTTTTGATAAATATCCGGCTTTTCTCTATTTTGGTAATCTTATACGGACCAATACCTACCATACTGCCTCTTTTGAAAACAGGTTTAGCCAACAGCGAAGGCAGCGGAGAATATGACTCTTTAAGGGTAATCCTGATTGTTTTGTCATCCGGAAAAGATATATTAGTGTTTGGAATATCAATGACCAGGTCCTTAGCTTTAAGCGGGGTATTATCAGACCACTTCAAATTATCCCTCAGCTTAAACTTAAAAGCAGTAGCATCATTATTAACTTCCCAACCTGTAACCAAATTTGGCTTAATCCTCCCCTGACTGTCAGTTTTGACTAAACCGGTAGAAGCAAGCCTGGTAACATCATCCGGCAGGTCATGCTGCTGATAAGTGCCCACCAAACCGATCCTTAAAACGTTTTCATTATAAAAGAGGTGAAATCTGCTCTGAAGAAATACCGTTATCATTATGGCCGCAAGCGCACCTGCAAACCATACCCAATGCCTCTTTATATATTCAACACTTATAAGCAAAAAAAGCTTAATAGGCCTAAAATTCATAATCTAGAGGGCCAAGCCGATTAAAGAGGAAACTATGAAGGCCACAGCCAGCCCGATGGTGGCATAAAAAAGCAGTTTCTCTGCTCCTCTCTTAGTGCGGTAAAAGGTGTCTCCCCCTCCCCCGCCGCCGAAGCCGGCTCCCAAGCCTGAACCTTTTTGTTGAATGATAATTACCATTATCAGTAATATAGCCAGAATGATTTGGAAAACGGAAATAGCTGCCTGCATTTTTTAGATTATACACTAAGCAAAGCTTGCGAGCTAGTCGCTCTTAAAGTCTAATGAGTAAGCCACTGGAGAAAATTGGTAATCAGCCCGATTACAAATGAGGCTACCACTGCTACCAGAAAGGGAGACAGTTCATAAGCCGGTATCACAAAACCGTTAAGGTTTGCTCCGGCAAAAGCAAAAGAGATCAGCTTAAAATCAGACACACTCGTCAGGGCATAAAGAGCCAATACATTAGTCAGCCAAGCAAAAAGCCCTAAAGTTAACAGATTAAGCGGTAAGAATAAAACCTTGAGCAAAGGCACTAAAAGCAGATTTATAATCATAAAAGCAATTGCTCCGATCAGCAGACTTTTAGCTCCACCGGTATAAGTTAAACCGGCTATGATTTTGGTAGCAGCCAGAAGCGACACCAGATTGATCAGGAAGTAGCGGAGCAGCCTTTTCATTTATTATTACCTTAAGAATATATTACCACGTAATTTCCTATGGTAACTGACCGCAAAGCGGTGGGCTTCATCCCGCAGCTTTTGCAACAACTTTAAGGACAAACTTCTTTTGGATAATTTAATGATTTCTCCTTCAGGCGGATAAAGCCATTCCATTCTTTTGGCTAAACCGTAGATAGTTATGAGTTCGTAGTTCGTAGTTCGTAGTTCTTCGTAAGCTGCCCGGACTTGACCCCGTCCGCCATCAATAATAATCAAATCAGGCAAGGTCCATTCCGGATGCTTTAATCTTCTGCTGATCATTTCCGCCATCATTCCCACATCATTTGGTTTGCCGGAAATATGAATCTTAAATTTCCGGTACTGGCTTTTATCTATTTCGCCATTGGTTAAAACCACCATTGATCCGGTAGCTTCCTTGCCGGAAATATTGGAAATATCAAAACCTTCTATGCGCACCGGCAGACTTTTTAGTTTCAAGTCCTTCTTTAGCTGTTCCAAAGCCAGCTGCCTTTCTTCTTCCAGGAAATTGGGATTTTCTAAATATAGCTGAGTTCTGTTTGTTTGAGTTAGATACATTACCCCATCCAGGGTTTTTTTAATTCCGGACGCCTCTTCAAACCGGGATTCACGGGCTGCCAGATCAATTCCTTTTAACAGTTCTGAAACCAGCTCTTCTTTTTTTCCGTCCATAAATTTAGAAAATTTTCTCAGGATATCCTGATAATCTGTTTTTGAGATTAGGCCAATGCAGGCTCCGGGGCATTGTTTAAGGTGGAAATAGAAACATGGCCTTTTTTTGGGATTTGCCGGGTTGGCACACCAGGGAAAAACTTTTCTTAAGGATTTTAATGTATCCCTGACTGTCCGGCTGGAGGGAAAAGGACCCCAATATTTTTTAAACAACTTCAAACTGTTTTTGCGAGCTGTTAGCACCCTGGGAAAATCTTCTTTAGTTAAAACAATATACAAATAGTCTTTATCATCAGTTAACCTGATATTAAAAGGCGGCAGATGCTTTTTTATTAGATTAGCTTCAAGGATTAAAGCCTCCAATTCCGATTCGACCACGATAGTCTCTACTGCAACAATTTGATTACTTAGCACAGAAGTTTTATTATTCCTTAGGTGTGAACTCAACCCACCCCGGGGGTGTGCTAGGTTGACACCGTAGGATAGAACACCTGAAAAGTATGAGGAAACCCTGTGGTATAAGTCAATGGCCTTACCCACATAGAGAACCTGTCCGGAGCTATTCTTAAAAATGTAAACGCCCGGCTTGTGGGGAATCTTAGACGTAGTAATAAAAGCAGGAATCATACCTGCGTATTGTACTATCTTTTACGCGGCTTTTTCTTTTTGACCGAAACAACCTCAATCTTTGTAAGTTTTCTTCTTTCCTTAAAAAAATGCCCCCAAAGGACTACTAAATAAATCAAAACCATCAAGGCCACCACCGCCACTATCATCAAAGGCACTGTCTGAAAGATAAACAGAGGCTTGACTCTGATATCCCTGGTAAACTCCTGTCCGCCTATAGTCACGGTAATTTGGTCATCAAATGAATCAAGTAAGGATTTGGTCCTGATATTAAACTTAAATTCCCCCTTACCAAAGGCGGGAATCGGTCCCAGTTCCTGTTTTTTATTCTCTAAAACTACAATTTTTCCGGCACTTACAGCCAGGGGGGCCGAAGGAAAAAGAGCATTACCGGTATTGGTAATCTTTACCGTCATGCTGCCGGGAAAACCGGCAATCAGCGTATCCGGTGCTTCAACCTGAATATCCATCTGCGGCTTACCCAGGAAGTCAACTTCTGACAAAGTGACTTTCACATCCTTACTGTCTTCATTCTTATCTTTATACGATCCGGCCGGAATCGGCTCCGTCGAAGAAGAACCTTTAATTGCAAAAACAAAATGATTTAAGTCTAATTTGTTAAAGTAATCAACCCCGCCGGTGGTATTGCCCCAGGTCGGATCTACCATCACCCAACCGCGGCGTTCATCCCAGTATTCCGGCCAGGCGTGCAGAATATCCTTAGTCATGGACACCGGCCTGAGGGTCGTATTTGTTGTATATGCAAAGCCGTCCAACTCCCGGCTGGGGATGCCGGCCGCCCGGGCTAAGGCTATAAAAAGATCCGTAAATTCCATGCAGACGGCGTTAGCCGGATTATTTAAGGCTGTAACTGCCCCTAATCTCTCTATATCATTTACCAGTCTGCCGGAATCATATTTTAAGAAATCCACTACGAATTGGAAGATTAATCTGGCTTTTTCTGTTGGATCTGCTCCTGAGTCACCTATAACTTCATCCAGTTTAGCTAAAATCTGCGGATTATCCTTTTCCCAATATTTGTCGGATTTGGTATATTTTTTTCTCAGAACCGGATCCAAAGAAGGTTTCTTAACCCTTGATCCGGTATAAAGCTTAGCAGAACCGATCACTTGTACATCCACCTTTTGCCCCCGACTCAAGCGGTACCAGGCCAGGTAGTTGCCGTCATTATCTATTGTCACATTTATGGGCTGCGGATCTATCCGCTGATAGATTACGTCCTGGTAAGCTGTATCAGGAGGTAAGGCAATGTTGGTTAAGGCAGGAGTTAAACCATTATTTTGCAGGTGATAGCTTAAGTCAAAATCAAACAGCTGGTGGGTACCGAAATTAGCAGAAATACCGGAGGATTCAAGCATTTTCTTATCAAAGGTAAAAAAGAGTTTGCTTTCCGAGGCAGTTAGGGTTTTAGGAGTAGGACTTATTAAAGAAGGCGGGCCAAAGCTTCTTGGCACAGCCAAAGTCAGGTTGTATGATTCCAGGTTAGTAGAGGAAGATATCCTGGGCACCCTAACCTCCCAAATCTTACCGACTTTTTCAGCAAAATCTTTTGACCTAAAAGTAATGGTCCAAGGCAAGGTCTTACCTAAGCCTGCCACCTGTTGGTTGAATTTAATACTTAAAGTGATGGAATTTTCCTTTGCTGCTTCTGAAACCTCTAATGCTCCCCCGGGATCAGCAGCTTTGATGTCGGAAATTTGGGTAGCGCCGATAGTTAATTTGAATTGGTTGGCATAATATTCGGAGGTTAAATTTTTAAGGATGATTTTTTCAGTAACAGTAGTGACACCATTTTCATCAACGTCATACAAAACGTCATACGATGTGCCAAACTCAACAGCATAAGTATTGGGGACAAGAATAAGGATAATCAGGAAACAAAAGGTTAATGAAACTCTTTTGAGCATTGAATAATTGTACCAAAAATATGTTTTTAAGGAGAGGCCAGTACACCAATATAAGTACTTCTTCTATCCTGCGCAATTTTTTTGGCGCAATCTTCAGGAGAAATTCCTACAGGAGAATCCCGGTAAATAAGTTTAACATCAATATCTGTTGAACCATCCGCTGTCATAACATCTTCCAACCCGGCATCCCAATACTTCATATTAATTGCCCGTACAACCGGGTCTGCCGGAGATTTGCCACTCCAAAATAAACACAGATCCACACCAGGCCGGCCTTGCCCCATTTGAGCAATCACTACGGCTGTATCAACAGGGGAAAACCGGCTAGCCAAAACATATTCCTTATAGAAATTTTTTATGCCCAGGCCAACAGCCTCAGCACTTTGTCTGGAAGTACCCATACTGACAAGCTGTTCCGTCAACAGCCTGGTGACTTGCGGATCCTGATTTTGTCTTTCACCGGTCATATTTTAGACTTCATTAATACTAATAGCACTGCTTAGATAAAAATGCAACCGGTATTTTAATTAAGCAAATATTATCGGTAGTATTTCCCTGATATCTCCTACCGTGTAATCCGGTTCTGATTCCATTAGTTTATTTCCATGGAAACCATACAAAGCGCCAATAGTTTTAACCTTAGCTGCTTTACCGGCTTTTATATCTGCCTTACTGTCTCCGATAAAAATCGCTCTCTCCGGCTTAACCTTGAGTATCTCCAGCGCTTTAAGAACCGATTCCGGATCCGGCTTTGGCTTCTTAACATCCGTTGGCGTAACTATAACTTTAAAAAATTTATCTATCCCGGCAATTTTTAAGTTTCTTATTAAAAGTTCACCGGTGTGGCTGGTAACAGCAGCTATAGCTACTCCTGCTTTCTTCAGTTCCCTGATGGTCTTTAAAGTATTTTCATAAGTTTTAACTGATTGTGAATTTTGAACCTGGTACTGGTGGTGGCATTTCATCAGGTAATCTACTTCTTCCAGATCAGTTAAGATACGGTAACACTCCTTAAAAGGCAAGCCTAAAACCGGAACAACTTCTTCCCAGGTGACTTCTTTTTTAAGATGAAGTGCCAGAGTATATTTATAAGCCTGGAAGATGTATTCAGCAGTATTTAATACAGTACCATCAACATCAAACAAAGCTGCATCAAATTTGCGCTTTTTCATAAGATAATAAGATAATTTGATGTTAATTGTAGCAAAAATCCATTCTTTATGTTACGCTAAATTTACGCCTCAACCTGAAAGGTTGACGCACAAACTATGCCGGGACGTAATACACCGTTTGTAAATGGAGAATATTATCACCTTTTTAATCGGGGAAATGAGAAACGGCATATTTTTACCCAGCCTAGGGATTACAAAAGATTTTTGCAGACCTTTTATTATTATCAATTTACGGGCCCGAAACAGAGTTTTTCAAAATTTGCCAAGTCGGACTTAAATTCCTTTAAGCCTGATTCTGAGAAAAAATTAATAGACATACTTTGCTATTGCCTGATGCCAAATCACTTTCACTTCTTAGTAAAACAGCTGAAAAATAACGGTATTTCTATCTTCTTAAGCCAAATCAGCAACAGCTATACTAAATACTTCAACACAAAATATACCCGGGTAGGTGCACTACTACAAGGTGTTTTTAAAGCAGTGAGGATTGAAACAGACGAGCAATTAATCCATACCTCCCGGTATATCCACTTAAATCCGGTTGTTTCAGGGCTTGTAAAAATGCCTGAAAACTACAGATGGTCTTCTTACCATGAGTATTTTACTGGGCAAAAAGGATTTTGTACCATAGAAGAAATTCTCAATTTCTTTCCGTCTCCTAAAAAATACCAAGAATTTGTGGAAGCCCAAATAGATTACGGCACAACACTGGAGATTCTTAAGCATCGGGCCATAGACGCTAATGAATAATTCGTGCGGCAACCTGAAAGGTTGAAAGCTAATTATTTATTACTATTTCTAGTTAGCGGCAAAGTAAATCCATATCTAGAACCCGTGTTGTCACTGGAGTTAGATTCTATGAATTTAGGGATCGCGGCACTATCCCGCTCATATTATCTTAACCAGATATTGGCCGGTGTATGAGTCCTTAACCTTTGCTAATTGCCCAGGTGTTCCTTCTGCTACTACTTTACCACCTTTATCTCCGCCCTCCGGTCCCAAGTCAATCACCCAGTCAGTATTTTTTATGACATCCAGGTTATGCTCAATAATTACGACAGTGTTGCCGAAATTAACTAATTTGCGGAGAATAGTTAAAAGCCTCTCAATATCTGCCATATGAAGCCCGGTGGTTGGTTCATCCAGAATATACATGGTCCGGCCGGTAGATCTTTTGGAAAGTTCTGAAGAAAGTTTGATTCTTTGGGCTTCACCGCCGGATAAAGTCGGGGCCGGCTGGCCTAGCCTGATGTAGCCTAAACCAACATCAAATAGCACCTGCAATTTATTTTTAACCTGAGGGATGTTTTCAAAAAACTTTAAGGCTTCCTCAACTGTCATATCCAAAACTTCGGCAATATTTTTATCCTTAAAACGGATATCCAAGGCCTCCCGGTTGTACCTGGCTCCGCTACAGGCTTCACAAGTAACATACACATCAGGCAAAAACTGCATTTCTATCTTTAGAGTGCCTTCCCCTTCACAAACTTCACAGCGGCCGCCTTTGACATTAAAAGAAAACCTACCCGGTCCATACCCCCTGATTTTAGCTTCAGGACTCTCTGCAAACAGTTCCCTGATAAAAGTAAAGGCTCCGGTGTAAGTAGCCGGGTTGGAACGGGGAGTCCGGCCGATTGGGGATTGGTCAACTAAAACCACTTTATCCAGGTATTCAATTCCTTCCATACCTTTATGCTTTCCAGGTTTTTCCCGAGAACGGTAAATTTTCTGGGCCAAGGCCCTGTATAAAATATCATGGATTAAGGTGGACTTGCCTGAACCGGATACGCCGGTAATGGCAATAAATCTGCCTAAGGGAAAAGAGATATCAATATTTCTTAAGTTGTGCTCGCTGGCTCCCAGGATCTTCAGGGTTCCCATTTTCACCGGTTCCCTTTTCAACTCAGCAGCTACTCTAACCTGCTTCCTGCCTGAAAGATACTGACCTGTTAAAGAAGTTGCGCTTTTTTTGATCTCTGCGGGGCTGCCGATAAAAACAATTTTGCCGCCATGTTCACCGGCCCCGGGGCCGATTTCTATCAACAGGTCTGCTGATTCCATGGTTTCGGTGTCATGCTCGTTAACAATCACGGTATTACCTAGGTTTTTTAATCTTTTTAGGGTTTCAATAAGCCTGGAATTATCCCGTTGATGGAGCCCAATGGAAGGCTCGTCTAAAACATATAAAACACCGGATAAACCTGAGCCTATCTGTGAAGCCAGCCTGATTCTTTGTGATTCACCTCCGGCCAAAGTCATGGAAGCCCGGTCTAAAGTCAGATAATCCAGGCCCACATCAATCAGGAATCGTAACCTGGAAGTAATTTCCTTTAAGATCGGGTTGGCAATTTGAAGTTCCCGTTCAGATAGCACACCTCCGAGGTGTGATCTTGCCGAATCCTTGAGCTCACCTCGGAGGTGAGTCACCCATTCCAGTGTTTGGATAACAGATTGGCCGGTTACTTCAGCAATATTAGCTCCCTCTATGGTGATGGACAAGGCTTCATCCTTAAGCCTGGCCCCCTTACATTTCGGACAGGTTTCTTTATACATATATTTTTCTATTTCTGATTTCACAAAGTCTGATTCACTGGTGGAATACCTCTCTTTAAGATAAGATACCAGGCCAACAAATTCAGAATAAAAGTGAGTCCAGCGGCCCTGCCTGTTTCTGCCTTCCACCTTAAATTCCTCATCTGCTGCACCACCCAATAAAACTTTTCCGGCTTCATCGGAAAGGGCGCCTAACCTGGTATTTAGATCAAAATTATATTTTTTTCCTACAGCCTCAATCAACCTGGTAAACCAGGTATCATTAGTGGCCAGTTTTGACCAGGGTAAAATTCCGCCTTCGGCAATGGACAGAATCGGGTTTAGAATGGCTTTTTCATCTATTTCCAAAAGCGAACCTAAACCTGAGCATTTAGGACAAGCTCCGTGAGGTGAATTAAAGGATAATAGCCGGGGTTCAATCTCGCTTAGCGAGATATTGTCTACGGGGCAGGCAAACCGTTCGGAATATAGATGGTCTGCCATTTTCTTAGGATTTTGCGGAAATTCCAAGGAGGCATCCAAAACTTCGGCAACTATTACTGATCCTTCACCGAATTTTAGCGCTGTTTCAATGCTTTGTGCAAGTCTTGAGGTGAAAGTTTGTTCGTGAATAACTTTTGTATCCAAAATAAGACGATCTACCACTAAATCAATTGTATGTTTATTAGTTTTAATTAAAACCAGATCGTCCGAAAGATCCCGGACATGACCGTCTATCCTAGCTTTAGAAAAACCCTTTTTTCTGAAATCTTCAAATAACTGTGAATATTCCCCTTTTCTGTCCTTCACTACAGGAGCCAAAATCATAATTCTTTTGCCTTTTTTACTAGACTCTTGACTCTTGCCACTAATCACTCTTTCCACAATCTGTTCCACCGACATCTTAGAAATTTCCCTTCCGCAGACAGGACAATGCGGATGCCCAACCCTGGCAAAAAGCAGCCTTAAATAATCATAAATTTCCGTGGTAGTACCAACTGTAGACCTGGGATTATGGGAAACTCCTTTTTGGTCAATGGAAATAGCCGGGGATAAGCCTTCAATTAAATCTACATCCGGTTTATCCATGACTCCTAAAAACTGTCGGGCATAAGAAGATAAGGATTCAACATACCGCCTTTGACCTTCGGCATAAAGAGTATCAAAAGCCAGGGAAGATTTACCTGAACCGGAAATACCTGTTAATACGACTAACTGATTCTTAGGGATTTCTAAATCAACGTTTTTTAGATTGTGCTCACGCGCACCCTTAATTATGATCTTATCTATAGCCATAGTTTTCTCTGTCATTCCGGGCTTGACCAGTCGTGCCCTTCGGGCAACGGAATCTATATAAATAGGTCCTGAATCAAACCTGCCCTGAAGAGATGCTGAAACAAGTTCAGCATAACGATTTCAGGTTCAGGATGACTTAAAAAGTCAAAGTTTTCCCGAAAAACAAGCCTCTATTGTAACTCAATTTGCAAGATTTGAAAAGGGCGTAAGTGAAGTAATTGACAAAGTATTATAAGAATGTATAATTAGTTAAAATTATGGGCTCAAAGGAATTCGAAATACGAACAGTTTTATCAAATGGTATATGGTACAACGACCTAAATAGTTTGCCAAAAATTATTCAGGAAACAGAAGCAACCCTTTGTTCTTGGTTAAAACCTGAACAGGAATGGAAATTTAAAGAATATGGCCTCAATGATAGAGGTACTTTGAACTTAAGAAGCGGTTTTTCCTCAATGGAATTTATTTTTGTTGCATCTAATCCTCCGTTATTAGAAATCAAACAAATGTTTGGATTACGTAAAAGATCTATCTTAGATTTACCACAAATATTTGATCCAGAAGTTGTATCTGCCTACAGTCAATCACAGTGGAAGGATCGGGAGCTTGCTTTAAAAACACAACAGGTTGGACCATTTCCTCCGGATAGCCCCCCACCTTACAAACCAAACGACTATCAAGAAAGGTATCATGTAGCAACAATTACCGCTTTTCCTTTTTATATTTATAGTAACAAGGAAAGACTTTCTTACTCTAGACGATATCCTTATTGGGTAGTTGACGAAAATCAATCTCGTGTGATTATTGAGGTTCTCCTAGAAGACCAGCTTCCGAGGGTAACTAGTTTAGCCCAGGGTCGAGAGGAAGAGTTAGGCTATCTAAACGCTGAACTCAGTGAATTGAATGCTGCAAGAAGTAAACTTCTAAAAGAGCGAAGAGGGCTGACATCTCAAAGAGCTCTAACTGAAGAGGATGAGTGGCGCGCCACACTTGAAAGAATGAAGCTTGCTCCTCCTCTAGAAAGAATTTTGAGTTAAAATACGCAAGATCTTTAAACACTCAATTCTTTAATTTGATCCCTGAGCTTGGCAGCTTCTTCGAAATCCCACAGCTCTGCGGCCTGTTTCATCTGGGCTTCCAGGTTTTTTATCATCTTTTCCCGCTCTTTAGCCGGGATATCTGCTACTGTTAAATCTTTCTTACCCAGCTCTTCTTCCAATTCTTCTACTTTTTCAATCAATCTCTCCCTGAGAGCTTTCTCAATGCTTTTGGGAGTAATATTGTGTTTTTTATTATAATCAGCCTGGTATTTTCTTCTTCTGTCCACCTCATCTATAGCTTGCTTCATGGAGCCGGTGATATTATCTGCATACATAATTACCTGACCCTTAATATGCCTGGCTGCCCTTCCCATGGTTTGCACCAAAGATGTTCTGGATCTTAAAAATCCTTCCTTATCCGCATCTAAAATAGCCACTAAAGACACTTCCGGCAAGTCCAAACCTTCCCGAAGCAGGTTAATTCCCACAATAACATCATATTCCCCCAGCCTCAAAGACTGTAAAATATCACTTCTTTCCAGGGTTTTAACATCTGAATGCAGGTAATGTACTTTAATTCCCTTCTCATGCAGGTATTCTGCTAAATCTTCTGCCATTTTTTTGGTTAAAGTAGTAATCAGCGTCCTTTCGCCTTCTTTCACCCGCTTTTGTATTTCGGCAATTAAATCCGGAATCTGCCCGTTAATCGGCCGGACACTGATTTCCGGATCCAAAATCCCGGTAGGCCTGATCAACTGCTCTGCTACACCATCATACTCAGCATCAATACGGTGTCTACTTAACCCACCCCGGGGGTGGGATAGGTTCACACCATCCGGGTGCAAGCTCACCTGCCTAGCCAAACTCAGTTCATAAGCATCCGGAGTAGCAGAGGTATAGATAGCCTGGTTGACATTTCTCATGAATTCATCAAACCGGAGCGGTCTATTGTCCAAAGCCGAAGGCAGCCTGAATCCAAAATCTATTAAAGTTTCTTTTCTGGACCTGTCACCGTTATACATGCCTCTGATCTGGGGGATAGTGATATGTGATTCATCAATTATCACTAAAAAGTCTTTTGGGAAATAATTTAACAGGGTATAAGGCGGCTCACCCGGCTTTCTGCCGTCAAAATAACGGGAATAATTCTCAATTCCGTTGCAATAGCCGAACTGGCGGATCATCTCCAGGTCATACCTGGTTCGCTGTTCCAACCTTTGTGCTTCCAGTAGCTTTCCCGTAGTCTTAAGCTCTTTTAGTCTCCCGGCCAGATCTTTTTCTATCTGCCTGATTCCCGGAACCAACCGCTGCTCCGGAGTAATGTAATGTTTGGCCGGATAAACTACCTGAGTTCCCTGCACCTCTTCTGTCTCGCCGCTTAATACTTCTAATTTATGAAGCTTTTCTAATTTTTCCCCTAAAAACTGCAGCCTGTAACCCTGGTCCATATATGAGGGAAAAATATCCATGGTATCTCCCCGGACACGGTAACTGCCCCGCTTAAAATCTATATCATTTCTCTCGTAATACATCTTCTGCAGGATTTTCATAATCTGCTGCATGCCGGCCTTCATACCCCGGCCCATTTCCAAAATAGCCTGGCCGTATTCAACCGGAGAACCTAAGTTATAAATGCAGGAGACTGAAGCCACCACCACTACATCCCGGCGGGTCAGTAATGAAGCAGTGGTAGCCAGCCGCAGCTTCTCTATCTCTTCATTAATGGAAGCATCCTTTTCAATGTAGGTGTCGCTCTGGGGAATATATGCCTCCGGTTGGTAATAATCATAATAGGAAACGAAATATTCGACGGCATTACCCGGGAAAAGCGAACGGAATTCCTGCGCCAGCTGCCCGGCTAAGGTTTTATTGTGGGAGATAATTAAAGTCGGTCGTTGCACAGCCTGAATCACATTAGCCATAGAAAAAGTTTTACCGCTGCCGGTAACACCCAGCAAAACCTGGTGTTCAGAGCCGGAATTAAGACCCTTAACCAACTTTTCAATTGCCTGCGGCTGATCCCCGGTAGGCTTAAAGTCGGAAACTATTTTGAATTTTGCCATAAGCAGAGCTTGCCTTTTGCTTCGCAAAAGGTGACGCTACATTTTACCACTAAACGCTTGCAGTTTTCTTACCCCTTCCTAACCCCTATTTAAAAAGAAACGATTAGACTTATCATTACAATGGCTGATAAAGAGATGGCGGTATTGCCTAAATATTTAAATGAAGCCCAGATTAATTTCATTACCCAGAAAACTCCCCGGGCATATATTAAAACCAGGCCCGGACCGGGCGGCATGCCTTTAAGTTATGTAGAGGTGGGTTACGTTATTAATACCTTAAACCAGGTTTTTGGCTGGGACTGGGACTTCCGGGTGTTAGACCAGCAAGTCGGCAAAAAGCAGGTTTGGGTCAGAGGAGAACTTTCTGTCAGGGCCAAGGGCCATACTATTGTTAAAGGCCAGTTCGGCGGGGCGGATATCAAGTTAAACCGGACCACCGGGGAACCGGTCAGTATTGCCGATGACTTAAAAGCTGCTGCCTCTGACTGTCTGAAAAAATGTGCCTCGATGTTGGGCATTGCCGGGGATGTTTATTGGCAGGATCTTGAAATGCAGGCTCCGGAAACTGAAGAAAGAGCAACCCCCCCGGCCTATTCCCACAAAGTTCCATTTTAGGATTAGCTGTTTATCCGTTTTATGCGGTAGATATTGAAGCCGTAGAGTGCAATTGTTGCTGCCAACAAGCCCAGCAGTAGTCTCTGGGAATTTAGGAAATCTCCGAATGTTTGATGAATCTGCCCCTGTTTACCGGTTAAGTCTACAATACCAATCCCCACATTGCCGCTTCCGCCAATCCCTACATTCCCATCCTCTCCCACATCTTCAGCTCCCAAAACTTCAGGTAAACTTTCACCTTCACCAGCAACACCGGATTCACCCAGTACTTCTTCTTCAAATGAAGGAGTGC
>CAZKCV010000015.1:0-17386 GCA_964551605.1 uncultured Gammaproteobacteria bacterium
TTGCACACCCTAATCCATCTGACAGCCCATCGCCGGAGCCGGAAGAGGAGCTGCTTGAGGAAGAACTTGAGGATGAAGTTGTATGAGTAGGCGCATAAAACGATGCTCTAGTTGCCTGGAAGGAACAGAGCCCGGCTGAAACTACACAGGTGGCAGGAGCAACAATTCCGTCAGAGGTCCAGCCGGAGGTGCCGGTAACCGACCTTTGGATATTTAATGTCTGGCCGTTAAAGGAGGAGCCTAAAAAGATGCTTAAAGTGATGGCCGGATTAAAGGACAACCCAATATTCGGGATACCCCACTGCAAGACCCCGTCAGCTACTACACCGCCGCCCATACCGGATATGGAGGATACGGAAGGCATGGAAGATGTCAAAAGCGACATATCCATCGGTGAACCGTCTGTCCTGGTTATGACCGTACCGTCAGGGATGGTAATTGTGCTGGTACCGCCTCCTGCCGTGACCGTAATAGTAGATACTCCCCGGGAAACTACTGAAGTAGTAGAACCGGATGCACCCCCTGTGGAGATAAAGCTTCCCTGGCCGCCTACCGAAAACACCTGGGCATTACCAAAGTCCTGGTTAATAAAGCTGGAATTTGAGGTCATTGATAGAGTGTATTTGCCGCCTGCAGGTGCAGTTTGTTCCCAGTTATCCTGAGCCACTTCCCTGACATTAACTGTTCCGTTTGCTACAGAGATAAACTGATATGTACCGTCAGAGGCGGTGGTAGTGGATGTTTCACCGCCGTCCAAGACCCCGTTATCATTTGCATCTAAGAAGATAGTCCAGCCGGAAAGTCCCGGTTCGCCGGCGTCTTTAACACCGTCATTATCAAAGTCACTGAATTTCATACCGGAGATGGCCCTGCTTAACGCGTTTGTAAAGGTACAAATAATATTTTCTCCGGCATCCAGGTCAACCGTGGCACTCCTGGCATTTAAATCAATGGTGGTACCTCCGTCAGCATCCTGACA
This sequence comes from uncultured Gammaproteobacteria bacterium, assembly GCA_964551605.1. GTDB lineage: Bacteria > Patescibacteriota > Microgenomatia > Daviesbacterales > UBA10151 > UBA10151. Next base: position 980 of record CAZKCV010000015.1, read on the forward strand.
GCTAATTGATAGCACGCTCCACCCGCCAACACCATTTTCCTGCAGGTCAAATGAACCCGGAGTCAGGCCGGAAAATACCCGGTTGTTGGAAAGTGTAGCGTCAGAGTCATCATCCAGGAAGAAACTCTGGTCAAAAGCACCGCTTCGAAGCCGGTATTCAAAATCCTGGGCACTGTTTAAGACTGCATCCTTTACTATAGTAATTGTACCTGTCGTAGGCGCAGAGGCTACTACATTTACTGTCCTGGTAACCTCTGTGGCAGCATTGCCGGCTGCATCAGAGACATTATAGGTAACAGTATAGGCGCCGGCGACCGCAGTATTAACCGGATTAGCAGTGACAATACTGGTTGTGATAGTCCCGTCAACATTATCAAAGGCAGTTGCACCGGCATCTGAATAGGCATTGCCGACAGTAACTGTCACCGGGCTGGTGCCAAGCCGGGTTATCACCGGGGCGGTTGTATCTGCTGCAGGTGCCGTTACGTTAACGGTCCTGCTAACCTCCGTAGTATTACCATCAGCGTCGGTCACACTGTATGTTACAGTCTGGGCGCCCAAAGTTGCAGTGTCTATCGGCAGGCCGGTAGTAGTAATATCAGGAGTCAAATCGCCATCCGGGTCATCCGTAGCAGTTGCACCGGAATCTGTGTACCCGGCATTCTGTATAACCGAAGCGGGGTTATCACCCAGTATGGTAATAACCGGGGCGCTTACATTGACCGGTTCAACTACACGTCCGCTAACGGCAAAGAGCGAAGTCTGGACGCTGTTTACCCCCGGGCCGCCGATATTCGGCCCTTCAATCCTAAAGAAGTTATTACCGGTCGGGCTGCCGGTAACAGCGTGAGCCACTGCCGGCAAGCCAACATATCTTCTGTTAGTTACGGCATTGGTCAAAAGCGGGTCTGATAATAAAGGATTGGCATTAAACGTATTCCAGGTTAAGAAAGGCCCAATTTGCCCGCTTAATACGCTGGAGAAATTAGGCGCAGCTGCCTGGGTACAGCTATTGACCCCGATAGCGGCAAAACAGCCGATATCGCTGGTATCATTGATCTCATAGCCGGCTCCGACAGAATCGACTTCATAAGTATTACTGCCGTAAGGGAAAGTGACAATATAAGTGCCGGGCTCTGCCACATCTACCCTGATCCTGACCCTGGCAAAGGAAGATTGTTCGCCGTCCACCGCAGATTCACCGGCAAAAGCCGCTTCAATGGCCTGGACCAAAATTGCCCCGTTATCTCCGGAGGTCTCCAAATCCGCTTCTGCTGACCACCAGAATGCTTCTGCCCCAAAGCCAAGCAGTTCAGAAAAGGCATTGCCTGCTTCCACACCCTCAGAGATGCCATTAGGGTCAGCTGCCTCCATTAGATCCAGGGCCAGATTATTTGAATCCCTGTACCAAGCCGGAAAGCCCGTTGTCTCACCTACAGGACCTGTTTCTACCAAACCGGCAGGTAAAGTTGCGGCTACATGTACAGTCCGGGTATCAGAGCCGACATTACCGGCTGCATCCGTAAACGTATAAGTTACAGTATGATCACCGGCTGAGGATGTATCAATCGGCAGGCCGGTAGTGACAATACCGGCTGTACAATTACCGGCTACATTATCTAAACACGTAGCGCCGGCATCCGTATAATCGGCATTAATAAAGACATTAGCCGGATCAGACCCCAGCACAGTAATAACCGGATCTGTAGCATCAACCACTACATTTACTGTTCTGGTAGCCGTACCCTCATTACCGGCAGCATCGGTCGCAGTATAGGTGACAGTATTAGCGCCGAGGGTTGCAGTATTAATTGGCAGACCGGTTGTGGCTATTGAGGATGTACAATCCCCATCCACATTATCAAGACAGGTGGCACCGGCATCTATATATGTAGTTCCCTGGACCACACTGACCGGGGTTCCGCCGGTAACAGTAATCACCGGATCAACCGTATCAGTAGCCGGAGCTTCTATGACATTTATTGTCCTGGTCACGGAAGTGCTGTTTCCCAAGTTATCTGTCACCTGATAAGTCACAGTCTTGGCACCCAGAGTTGTTGTATTAACCGGCAAACCGCTCACCACAATATTCGAGGTTAAGTTGCCCCCGAAAGTATCAATGGCTGTGGCTCCTGCATCTGTATAGTCAGCATTCTGCAAGACATTAACCGGATTGCTGCCAAACAGGGTAATCGTGGGAACGCTGGTATCGGACAATCTACCGGTAACGGTAAATAAGTTTGTTTGAATAATATTTACCCCCGGACCGCCGATATTAGGTCCCTGGATCCTGAAGAAGTTATTTCCTGTCGGGCTGCCTGTGACTGCATGACCTACTGTACCAAGACCCACATATCTTCTGCCTCCAACTGATAGTAAAGGATCGGATAAAGCCGGGTCCGCATTAAATGTATTCCAGGTCAGGAAGGGTCCGATCCCGCCATTCAATAAGCTGGAGAAATTTGGCGCAGCATCCTGAGTACAACTGTTGACACCGATAGCAGCAAAACAGCCGATATCAACCGTATCATTGATCGCCCGAGTCCCCGGTTCAGTCACAACGTATACTTTTTGTCCGTAAGGATATGTCACTGTATATGTACCCGCTTCAGCCACATCTACCCTGATCCTGACCCTAGCAAAGGAAGATTGTTCGCCGTCCACCGCAGATTCACCGGCAAATGCTGCTTCAATGGCCTGGACCAAGAGGGCGCCACCTGCTGAAGTCTCAATATCAGCCTCTGCCGACCACCAAAAGGCTTCAGCCCCGAACCCAATCTGTTCCGAGAAAGCATTACCTGCCTCCACCCCTTCAGCTATACCATTAGGATCAGCAGCCTCTATTAAATCCAGCGCTATCCCGTTACCGTCTTTGTACCAGGTCGGGAAACCGGTCGTCCCGCTGACCGGGCCGGTTTGGGCCAAATTACCGCTGGAGACTGAAACGGTATTGGCTGTTCCCTTTGAAGGCGTGGTAAAGATTACCCAATCAGCTACACCGTCCGACCTTCTGCCCACAGACTCACCGGCCAGGGGATAATGGTCAATAGCCACCCCAGGGGAGGCCAGGGCCACAGTTACCGTATCAATAGTGGTGCCGTTTTCATTAACGATGGTGACTGTTTCAGGGGCCGTGTTACTTAACCATCCGGGTGTAGCTTCAAAAACTTTCCTGCCTCCGACTGCAATAGTTCCCAGGCTGCTCAAGGACTGGCTGTTTCCGGCAGAGTTGCGGATGGTCCAGCCGCTGCCGGCAGCAAAATTCATTTCCGTGGTTCCGTTATTATATAGTTCAATCCATTCCGGACCGGCAGCAGGATTAGGCAGGATTTCATTTATTAATACCCGCTGGGCAGTATCAGGATTCGGGGTGGTAATCACGAAAACGGTAAAGTGGGTTAGTCCTTTGATAGTAATTGTATCTGCTGTTTTCTTCTCTTTTTGTTCATTTAATTCCGGAGCAGAAGGCAGCTCTTCCTTTGTTTCAGCTGCAATAACTTCTACTTCCTTATCCTGGGCCTCCGGGGGCAAAGGCAAAGTCAAATCATATTCAAAGCTGCCGTCAGCCATGGTGGAAGTAATTTCATAGGCAATATCAGAAACCGCATCTACTGCATCTACTTGTTCTGCTGTCAGGTTAACTTCTTTGATGGTTACTTTTCCGGAGCTTTCGGGAAGTCTGATAAATTGCAATTTCACTTTATCATTTTGGGGAGCAGTATAGGTTTCCCCCAGTACTACATTATTATTAGTAACAAAAGTCTTATCCCCCAAATCATTCCAGACCGGATTGGCCGAAGAAACATCCTGGGGAGCCTCCTCTATAGGGAGGGCGGCCGGCGAAGCTTCTATATTATCAGGAAGAACACTCGGTGCCGGAGTACCGGAAGGTTCAGGAGTAGGTACAGGTGATTCTGCAGGAGCCGGAGCATCACTAGGGGCAGGTGTAGACTCAGGTTGGACTATAATTTCTTCTAGTGATTCAGTGCTTTCTGCTGCTTCTTGTGCAATAGCCACAGTAGCTCCTGCATAAGGAAGCACCAAATTAAAGAGTAGGGCTATTAGGGCGATGAGAGACGATATTTTTTTCACAGGGCTTTTTGTCTGTTGGGAAATAGAATAGACTAAAAGTGTAAGAAAGTAATATCTTATAGGGTAATAAATTTGTAAGAAATATACGGATCGCTTGGACCGATGTAAAACCTGCCGATTTCAGAAGTCAGGAAACAGATACCCCGGATTTTACACTCAAAATCCTTATCTATACAAGGAACCGGATCAGGTTCAAAAATTCTGTAAGGATCCTCTGAATTCTGTAACTCATCTTTTCTATTTTCAAAAACCCCTTCTACGGAGCCAGCCTTAGCAGCCTCCATCGCAAAATCAAAGAACGAACCGAACCTGATGACATTTGGGCTGTTGGGAACTCCCAGCCTTCCTGTTCCGTTAACTATATGAATAAGCTTCAAGCCGGCTTTAACAAGGGCAACCACCACTACCGGATCATCTTCTATCATATGGGTAATACCGGCCCTTTCGGCATTCCGTAACTTGGAAACTAAAGGAGATTCCCGGCTGTCTGGCCTTAGGTATAAGTTGCTATCAGGCAGGTAAGAATCCAGCCTCCATCTTTTTAACAGGCCATTGAGGTCATCCCGCAGGACCTCCTCCATCGCAGTAATCATATAAAAACGGCCCTCCGCTACCTTCGCGGCCAGAGGTAAGCCAAGCGCAATACCGGCGCAGGGGGAAATATACTTCAGGTGTTCCGGATCAGCCAGCATCACCCTTCTATCCTTAAGAATGCTTTGGGCAAGGTTCGGGTACAAAACCGGGCTGGGATGACCTACCAGGTCAACATCCTTTAAGGCATCCTTAGGCAAACCATGGTTAAATCTGACACGCCGCCAGACTAACGGGGCATCTGCTGCTATCACGCCGTGAAAATCTACCCCCAGCCTGCATTCCTTTTCTGTCATTATATAAACTTAAGTGAAAATTAAAAAAAATACATTAACATCTGGTAATAAAACAGTAAGAAGCAAATTCTCACAAATCTCTTACAATATTTTCGCAGATTTCTTTTATTTTAAAGTTAATATGGCAAAGACTCAGGTTTGGGGGTAGGAAAAATCCTGATAGATGAGCCGGGAAGATCAAGAATAAAAGGGAGATCTAACATAAACTGAAATATCTGCCTAACAGATTCTTGAACCTGCCCCACAACTGAGCTACAAGATGAAAAACTTCAAGCGAAACACTAAAACCTTTTTTGAAGAATCAATATTCGGAGCCCTTTTTACCCTGTGGACTGCTCCGATTGATGATCAGAAATTGGAAATTCCTGCAACCGCACCCGGCAGGAAAAGCAGCTTCTTTTTTGATAATTTAATTATCGCCCACAAGCCTTAATTTCCCTCTTGACCCATTCGACTCAACTCAGGGTCAATACCGAATGAAATTGAGGTATTGACACTTTCGGGTTTTATTGGTAGTGTTAATTTATGCCAATAACTCTTTACAGAAGACAGAAACAAATCCTGGATTTTATCAGGCAATATATTGAAAAATACAGTTATTCCCCTACTTTGGGAGAAATTGCCGAGGCTATCGGAGTCTCCTCTTTAGCCACTGTCCATGAGCATTTGCAGGCTTTAGTTCACAAAGGAGTCATCAAACGCTTTGAGGGAGCTGTCCGGGGCATTGAGGTCCTGGATCAGAAGGTCTCCTCTGTCTTAAAAGGCGTTGAGTTGCCGGTATTAGGCTTTATTGCGGCCGGCCAGCCTATTATGACTTATACCGACCCTGATGCCACCATCAAAGTTGCCCCGAATATGATCTCCGGCAAGAAACGCTCCTATGTTTTACAGGTAAAAGGTGATTCCATGATAGAAGAAGGAATCTTAGACGGGGATTATGTGATCATTGAAGAACAAAATACTGCCATTGACGGTGATATTGTGGTAGCTTTGTTGGAAAACGGCCTGGCTACACTAAAACGCTTTTTCAAAGAGAAAGATCAGATTCGTTTGGAGCCTGCCAACTCCTCCATGTCTCCCATCTATACCAAGAATGTAAAGATACAGGGCAAATGCGTCGGGGTAATCCGCCGTTTCCAATAATCTGAGTATATATTTATTCCTTGTTCACAAATTGTATTCATAGGATTTTTAAATCATTTCCGGTGGATTATAAAATCTCTTTCTGGTATATTGGTTAAATATGCTTCCGATTGACCTGGTAGCTTTAATTAAAACCGTTGGCTATTTGGGAATTTTTGCAATTGTCTTTTTGGAATCCGGAATGATGGTGGGATTTTTCTTTCCCGGCGACTCACTTCTTTTTACCGCCGGCTTTTTAGCCTCACAGGACTTTCTGGATATCAGACTCCTAATTGCCGGATGCTTTATTTTTGCAGTCCTGGGAGACAGTGTCGGTTACTATATCGGGCAAAAATTCGGCAGGAAATTGTTTAATAAAGAAGATTCTGTCTGGTTTCATAAGGATCATCTAACCAAGGCTCAGAATTTTTATGACAAACACGGTAATAAAACCATTATTTTGGCCAGGTTTATCCCTGTCGTCAGAGCCTTTGCCCCAGTGGTAGCCGGTATAGGCTTGATGAAATACCGGAATTTTGTACTCTATAACCTGGTGGGAGCTGTTTTGTGGGCCATTATCATTCCCCTTCTTGGTTTTTACCTGGGAAATCTAATTCCGGATGTAGATAAATACTTATTACCCATAGTAGGACTGATAATCATAGCTTCCGCCTTGCCGGTCCTACATCATGCCCTAACAAATGCAGAGATTAGAGCCAGTTTAATAAAAAAGATTAAAAGATAACTGATCCGGTTACATATGTTATATCTTATTCCCACTCCTATAGGTAACCTGAAGGATATCACTTTAAGGGGACTGGAAGTTTTACAATCTGTTGACTGGATTATTTGTGAAGATACCAGAAGAACTGCAATACTCCTTAATCACTACCGGATAAATAAGCCGCTCATTGTTTTGAATGACTATAATGAAGCAAAAAGTTTCCCGCAGATTATTGAAAGATTAAATTCCGGCCAGAACCTGGCCCTGGTTTCTGATGCCGGCACACCTTTGATTGCAGATCCCGGTTATAAACTGGTCAGGGAATGCCTGCAGCAAGGAATTGCCGTAGATTCTTTACCCGGCCCGTCATCAGTCATTACAGCCCTCACCCTTTCCGGCTTACCCCCTGATAAATTTATGTTCCTGGGCTACCCGCCTGAAAAGAGCGGCCAAAGGATAAACTGGCTTAAAAGTTTGAAGCTACACCCCAAGGGTGTAAACGTAAGTTTGACAACAATAATATTTGTAGCACCTCATAAATTAATCAGAATCCTCGAGGACTTCCAAGAAGTTTTTGGGGATATAGAAGTGGTGCTGGCTCATGAATTAACCAAAATCCACCAGAGTGTGACGTTAAAACCCCTCTCAGAATGGCTTTCTACTCTCAAAAATCCCAAAGGCGAATATATCCTGCTTTTTAGGCTAAATCCCGGGGTGTCAACCTAGCACACCCCGGGGGTGGGATACATTCACACCGTTTTTCTTAAAACTATTCTTTTTTCTGTCTGATGGAGCAGATCCCTGGCTGAGTGGGCCTCATATCTTTCCACTACCACTCCATAAACTCCCTTTTCCACTAGAAATTCCAGTACTTTTGGATAAAGGCTTAAGCTACCGTAGGCTATAAAGGGTATTTTAGACTTATGCAGCAGCCTGATCCCGTCATCCAAAAACTTGATTAACCCTTCTACTTCATTTTTATATCCGGATAACTCTGCCTCTGCCGGATCAAAACCATTCAAGTGGGCAATCATTTCATCCAGGTTTAAAACTACCCCGTCTATTCCGACCACCAGGTAATTTTCCAGATTAACCACATTTTCAGGAATAGCGACCTCCATAAAATACTGCAGGGAAGCTTTCCTCATTAATCTTTTAGTAGCCAGCATCCTTTTAATCTGCAACAGTTCATTAACCCCTCTGACAAAAGGAATCACAATATGGATATTATTAAGATTCTTCTTATGCCTGGCAAAATCCAAAGCCTCCAGTAAAGGATTTAGTAAACTTTGCTGGTGAAGCAACCTTAAGGTGCCCCTTACTTTACCCATGCCTTCTGACATATCTGCCAGTTTCAACAAAACCGGAGCATCAGGAAAACTGATGGCTGACTCTACCATCTGAAATATCAATTTATCAAAAGATTCATGAGGCTTGTTGAGGTCAAATATCTTTTCAGAAGCAATATAAATTCCGTCCACATCTTTTTCAATGATTAGGCCCTCAGAAAGATCAAATAGGACTTTAATTGCGCTTTTTACCTTGTCATTGCGAGAAGTCTGCAACGAAGCAATCTTGGTAGGATTTTGTTCCGAAGAGGATTGCTTCTCCCCGATTGAATCGGGGATCGCAATGACAGCAGGTGAAGGCGTATGCGGCTTTATCCCCACTAATTTTACTCTCCGATCTATTATCCATTCATACTCATTAGGAATAAACAGCTTTTTATTAGCCAGCTCCGTCAGTTCCACTATTTTTTTAATATCCATTGGATGCGCCTTACCTGATTTGACTTTAATGACCACATCATCCTGAAAGCTATCTTCATAGGAACTGATTATAGCTTGCGGATTTTTGACAAAGGTTGCTGCTTTAACCCCTAAGTTATCCGTAATCCCGGCGTAAAATCCGCTCTCCCAAAGCCGATCCTTAAGTTGATCTATCCAGGAATTCAACAAAGCTAACCAAAGCGCCTTCACTCCCTTAATTTTCTTGCCGTCCATGAGAAACAGTTTATGCTTACCGGTCTCTGCAGTTAAAACATCGGGAACAGGGACGGAATTAATTTCCCTGCTAACTAGAACAAGAGTCTGTTGGAAAATTTCCTTCCTGCCGAAATCAAAATGCTCCAGGGCAGTTTTAAGCTTTAAGTGGGGAGGGGTAATCACAATCCCGGGAGCCACCGGCAGGCCGGACCGGGATAATTTTCCCAAAGCCACATTCAGGGCTCCGAATATCAGGGCATCTTCTTCCGTTAAAACTCTGGTGGGCAGGACTTCGCTCATAATATCTTAACTGTATCTCCAACTTTAATGTTGAGCCGCTGGGTTGTGCCGCCCAGGACCTCTAAAACCTTATCTACTTCCCTGTCTGACTGGTAAATCGGCAGGGCATCATCCGCCTGGTTTGGCAGGGGAGGCTGAATGTTGGGAAAAATATCTGCGATTACTTCCCCCCTGATCCAGATTAAATCCAGCGGAAATTGTAAGTCCTTCATCCAAAATGAGCGCTTTTGGATATCGGGAAAAACAAACAACATCCCTTCATCTGACGCTATGGCTTCCCGGCCGCTTAAGCCTTTGCTTCTTTTAGACTGGGTGTCAGCTATCTCTACCTTAAGCAACGTACTATTAATTTGAACCTGCTCAAATACCGGCTGCTCCGGAATAAAAGGCAGCCAGCCCAGATCCGGATTTTTTACAAAAACAAACAGGGCTGCAAAAAGAGCTATTATTAAAGCCACGAACTGAAATATGAATTTCTTCATCTGCCTTTCAGTGTAATACTACCTGCACCTTCCCCACAAGCCCCGGTTATTTTCACGGGCTTCAGTTTCTGCCAGCCTGAACTGCTCATTATATTTGACATCAGGCGGATAGGTTAATACTTTGGCATATCCTTCCCGAACCAGATAATCATTGATAAACAAAGTTTGTCCGTCAGGTAATGGCAGGAAGATATACCTTAAAAGCCGCTTAAATTTATCGGTTTCCGACACATCCCTTTGCAGAATAACCTCTTTCCCTGATAAAAGCTCTTTGGCTTTATTGCTGGCTTCCTTGCCAAAACAACCCACCGGCCGGCGGGGATCAACGGTTTCCGGAGTATCAATGCCTATCAACCTGACTGTTTGTCTGCCATTTACCACAATAGTATCGCCGTCTACAACTTTGGTCACAATAACCCGCTCGCCTTCTATTCCCTCAACTGCCGAACCGCTTACAGGTAAAGGAGGTTCTGTAATTGCAGCAGGAGAAGGGAGAGGCCCTGTTTCCTGCTTCTGGCCCAGGCCAAACCAGAGAAAACCTAAACCCGTTAGGATTATCAAAGCACTCATCAATAATAAAAGCTTTGTATTTGCCCACATCTTAATCCGCAAAAACCTGGGTAAACATCCGGCCGTAAATACCGGCATCCATGGCTCCGATACCTATCCGGGAATATTCCCCGGATAAAATATTGGCCCGGTGGCCTTCGGAATTCATAAAACCCTGATGGGCTGATTGGACAGTTGGTGCATAAGCCAGGTTTTCCCCCACCACCAGGAAATCAATCTCTGCCTCCAAAACCCGGTCTGCCACACTTTTACCCTCCGGTGAATAGTGGGAAAAATAACCCCGGCGCAACATATCCGCACTATGGCCCCTGCCGACAGCCCGCAGCCTTTCATCCAGGGTCAAAGCTGATAATCCCCTTTTCACCCTCTCCTGGTTGACCAGGTTAATCATTATCTCCTCTGACCTGTGATCCGTGGAAAACTCATTTGTCTGAAAGCCCAAATCTATCCGCTGGTTGGTCTTTGGCTTAATGGTTAAAAAGGTTAAGGAATCATTGGCCACCCCGCCGAACACCTGTTTGACAGGCTGTTCCAGGGAATAGGCATTTTTTAGGATCCGGACCCCGATTTTTGAATCAAGTACGGCTTTTTTGATTGCCGGCTGGATAGGAAAAGTAGCAACCATCACCAAAACAATGGCAATAAAAATTAAACCTCTTAAAAATGCCGGGATGGTAGATAAGAAACGGGAGCCAGGCAGCTTAAATTTAGGCAGCTTCCTTAAAAGAACCCTGACCAAAATGGAGAATAAAACTTCCGACAAAAACCAGATAGCCATGAAGCCCAGAACCAGGCTCAAACCATGGGCAATCTTAAACTGGCTTTCCAGGAACCTGGCCGGCAGGTTGTAATAGCTGAAGGATAGGATTCCGGCCAAAAGAAAACTTAATAAATCCAAAGCTTCCAGGATTAACGGCCTGCCTAAAGCTTCTAAAATAAAAAAGAAAAGGATCCCCAAAATCACTAAATCCACCCAGTTCAGTCCCCAGATCATATGCAAATCATAGCAAAAATGAAGCAAATTTAGTACAATACAGATTGCAAATTCACTTTTTTCTGTGATTCTGCGATTACCAAAATTGCGAAGCAATTTTGAGAGGAGAAACCGACATATACTGCAGTAAATTAGAATTTACGGAGGTAATTGTCGAGTTTCGACGAGGGCCGGTAGCTCAGCGGTAGAGCAGGAGCCTTTTAAGCTCTTGGTCCAGGGTTCGATCCCCTGCCGGCTCACAAAAGAAAAAATAGTGGCTTCATGCCACTTTTTTCTTTTTTTGAGTCTCAAGGATTGTACTGCGCGCTTGCTTGCAAGCAAGTCTGTTCGACCCCGCCGCAGGCGGGGAAAGGTTCCCTTATCCCCTGCCGGCTCACCAAATGATATTTGTGTCTTTGCATGGGTTTAGCCTCGAGAAATTGTGGATAACTCCTCAAATTTAAGCCTATAACCAAGAACCCTCTTGGGATTCGAACTCTTATTTAGACTGCTATATCAATCTTTTGTATTTTCCAAGTCCGGATCACCACTATCCTTTTCCCAATTGTCCCCATAAAAGTATTGCATCAACCCACAGCACAACTGGTAAACAAAAGTCTGTATTCCCTTCAATTCTTCGTCTGATGCATTAGGATAATATTTTCTGATTACATCTAAAGGCAACATTTCCCATCACCACCCTTCTTGTTTAAAGGTTAAAATATTTTATGATGGCGATGGATTAAGAGGCAGAAGGATAAACTTACCCTAGTTAATTTTGGATCTAAAACAATTCTGTCGAAAGAATAATTTTTTACTTTTCCAATATTTTATTTACTTCGTCTAATAACTTATCAAATTTAAGATATCCAGCTTTTGCGTTAAAATGCCCTGCGTTGGGAACAAAATTAAGTTTAACTCCTAAATGTTCTGATAGTTGCTGTCCATTTGCTAGACCAACATAAGGGTCAGTATCAGATTGAAAAACTACAAAATGTCGTGCCTTATTTTTTATATTTTCCCAATCAAAAGAGAAGCCACTAAAACTATTATCTCGATCATAGTTTAAGATAGGTTTAACCCCAATAGGTGTTCCTATAAAGAAAGCTGCTTTAACAGGATGTTGTAATTGTTCCAGTATTCGGAGAGTAAAGATTCCACCTAGGCTGTGACCAATAAGGATAGTGTTTTCGTTAATATGCTGCTCATAATCTTTTAAAACATCAAACCATTCAGTGATCTTGGCTGGGACCATTGGTGGTGTTGGAAATTGTGGGACAAAAACGTTATGCCCTTTTTTCTCCAACTCTTGTTTAAGCCACGGAAACCAGTTTTCTTCGGGATACCCTTCTGTTCCGTGAAATATAAAAACTTCTGGTTTCATAGGTTTGATTATACACCAAAAACTAACTAGCGGCTTGTGCTATACTTGGTTTTACCGAATGATCCTTGTGGTGAAAGTATCTTCCAGTTAGAGAGCGAACTTTGACATCAGATTTGATGATTCATCTAGGCCACAAGGATCTAGTCATTATTCCCTCCAAATAAGTGCTACAATTAATTCATGTTCGCTAAAGAGAAAACTCACCTTTATATTGACGGTACTAATCTATTTGCTGGACAGAATGAGTTGTTTGGACCGAATAAACACCTTTCATTTAGTTTTCTCATCCAAGAAATCAAAAAATTAGTTCCGGTGGATGGTATCTTTTTCTATGCCTCTTATATGAATCAGAAAAATAGGACAAGGTTAACCGAAGATAGAAAAAAGCTAATTGCTGCTGAAGCATTGTTTTATCGGGAAGTAAAGAATACTAAAAGTATTACTTTTTATCGGGGTCATCGCTCGCCTACCTCTGGAAAAGAAAAAGGAGTGGATGTGCATTTATCAGCTGATATCGTAAAAGATATTTTCCTTGGCAACTGCAATCAGATCGTAATTATGACTGGAGATGCTGATCTTATTTATCCTCTGGAAATAGTTAAAATGCTCAAAATCCCAACTCATGCTATTTTTCTTCCTAATAGGTTCTCTTTGGAAATGGCATATAAAGCTGATAAAGCATATGTGCTTAATTTCTCAAATAAATTCAAATCAGAAAGAAAATTGCCGAGGCAGTTGAAGATTGTGAGTATAAGCAAAGCTTTCCTTTTGACGGTGTCAAAACGTAAAAAAGCCCCGTATGATTAACATACGGGGTAAGTGAGCATATTAAACCAAAAATAACCTTATTTGTCAATGTCTCATAGTTAAAATTGGTTAAAGGAAGCTATTGTACCTTACTATACATCTTTTAGGCCAAAGGTATAAGCATATTCAGAGTTTAGGCCTTTCTGAAGGAATAAATCAACGAACTCACGCAGTCTGTTTAAGGTACTAGCTGGCTCACCCGAATGAAACTCAGTTAGTTAAACTGGAGATTAGATATCATCCCGGTTTTTTGCGGATAATCTGTCTGCTCTTTCTTTTAGATCTTCCACTTTTTCTACCATGGGCAGGGTTCCAGGAATTGCAATCTTAAAAGTTTAAAAAGAAATTGTCAATTAAAATAAGTAGGGTAAAAGTTTCAAATCCTTCTGCCTCTCTTGATATTATCAGCGTAATTTCATATAATTATAGGATATGAAACCTGAAATTTCAGTTATCATGCCTGTATTTAATGGTGCAAAGTTTTTACATAGCTGTCTTTCTCCGTGTCTTAGACAACAGGGATTAATGGGAATACCATACGAATTAATTGTTGTAAATGACGGCAGTAATGATAGAACCGTTCAAATTCTCGATTCCTGGAGAAAAATGGTCCCGGAAAATTTATTTAGGGTAATTGAACAAAATAATTTAGGGGTAGCTAAAGCGGTGAATACAGGTATAGAAAAAGCTCGAGGCAACACAATTGTTCTTGTAGATGCTGATGATATTATTGAAACAACAGCATTAGCAAGATTATATGGTCTATTTAAGCAGGGACAATATATCTTAGTAACCGGCCAACACAAAGGTTTTGATTCTCAAACCGGCCGAGCGCTTTTCACTACACAAAAAGAACACTTTTCTGTAAGAGATAAAACGGCTGAAGAAGAACCTTTGTTGCACGCATATGGTCTCGGTCATCCGAAAATGGTAAGGCGGGCAACTTTGGAAGAAATCGGCGGATTCGATCCGTCTAATGAATTTGCAAGTGATTATGATGCTGCTTTAAAAGTGATTTTCCCGGGAGAAACAAAACAATGGGGTTTAGTAGATAAAGTACTCTACTATTATAGTAGTATCTAAAAATAGTTTTTCAGTTTTACACAGAGTAAGTGAAATAGCTTGTGCAGAAAACTCCTTAAATGCAGCCTTGAAACGTTTAGGAGTAACCGGAACGACTGCTTGCGTTGGGAGAAATTCCATTGGATACCTTTCTTATGCCTGGGAGTAAATAGGTTAATTCTTTTTCTATAAATGCAGGTTCCACAATTGCAATTTCGTCTAATGTTTTAATCTCTTATTCTCCTTGGGTAAATAATTTTCGCCGCTGACAATTTTTTTGCCTGTTTCAATTTCCAGCTTTTGCCTGGCCACCCGTGCCACACCTCCACCACGCCTTGCAACTTGCCTGTTTTTAATAAAAGTTTCTGGTTTTTCTTTCTCAGAGATTTCTTTGGTCGATGCTTCTGCCAACATATTTAAAACCAATTCAATATTGGTCATCTTATCCCTCAAACTTTGCATCTTCAAACCTTTATACCTCTTATAATTTTTAGTGGTTAAACCAGCCCAGGCAAAAGTAATATCATCTGTTAAAATTGCAAATTCGTCACCCCTTTTAATACCCCTATTTTCCCATTCATCAGTCAGGGTTTTGCGAATTTCTATGCTTTTTAGTCTTTGATTAATCCACTCCCTGGAATAACCTTTTCTAAGATAAGTTTGCATCGCTCTGTCAATAGCCTTTTCCGGATCCTCGGCTTCCTCTACACGCTCGTATCCAATGCGGGCGAGCCATAACTTAAACGGCTCAGCGTTTGGTGAAGGGATAGACTGGATGATTCGAAAAACTGTCTCTGTATCGGCTACATCCGTTAAGCGCATTTTGCCATCAGCAGCTAGCATCTTCAAACCGTTACATTTTGTAACGGTTTCACTTGAACCCTCGTCGATTAAGCGTTTTTTTAACACGCGCCAATAAACCTGCGGATTATTGCTATTGGTCAACGCGGCAATTATATCCACAACCGAAAAATACCATTTTTCTTTCTTTTCATCCCAATGACGCCGGATCTTCTTACCTTCAAAAACTGCAATCTTAGTAATTTCATCCATGGTTTTACATTAAGCCAAATAATACCCAAAAGTCAAGAAGAATTTTCCACAATTGCAATTGCTGTTATTTTTTATCCAAAATCATCTTCACTTCACGGTTAATATTTTCTTCCAACTTTTTAATTGATGGGTTATTAAATAGAGCCTGCATTTGATTAATAGCAATTTGGTTTAATTTAATTAGTCTTTCTGATTGTGATAAACCTTGACGAATTAGTTCTGCGTTAATGCCCTCAAGATTAGCTAAAACTACTAATTGTGCAACATCACAATAATCTCTGATGTTTCCTTCCTTGCCTTTATTTTCATCGCGCCACTGCTTTGCAGTTTTACCAAATAGTGCCACATTCAAAATATCTGCTTCGGAGGCGTAAATAATTTTGGCTTGATTTTTAGTTACTGACTGAGGAATTAAATTTTCCTTTATAGAATCAGTATGTATGCGGTAATTAACTTTTGTTAATTGACGTTTAGTGTCCCAACCTAATTTTAATCTTTCGTTTTCTTCGGTCTTAAGCCGTTGAAACTCTTTAATTAAATAGAGTTTAAATTCAGCACTGATCCAGGAGGCAAATTCAAAAGCAATGTCTTTATGGGCGAAGGTACCACCACCATATCTGCCGGATTTTGCAATAATACCAATAGCATTAACTGAAGATATCCACCTTTTGGGAGTAAGTGAAAAACTATTTAATCCTGCATTTTTTCTTAACCCATCGAATTCGATGGGTTTAAAATTTGGATTGTTGATTTGTTCCCAAATACCTAAAAACTCGATGGTGTCCCGATTTCTCATCCAGTTTTGGATAATGTAGTCAGTTCTCTCCTTATCTTTATATCTGGCAATATCAGTTAAAGAGATGTAATCTGATTCATTTTGTTGAAAAGTGTAAACTTTAATACCCCTGGTGATAATTTTTTTGCTTTTAACCATATCTTTTACACTACAACGAAGATAACCCGAAG
>CAZKCV010000016.1:0-14126 GCA_964551605.1 uncultured Gammaproteobacteria bacterium
GGAGTCATTTAGACTCCCGTTCGCCTAAAGGCGAACCCAACTGAGCCATGGGCCCTCCTCGTTCCACTCGGAGCAAACTCCACCAATTCTAAATCTTTTTAAATATGCTAATAGTTAATCTTCAGCTTCGAATAGTTTACACTGAACGAAGTGAAGTGAGGGATACAACGCTGGTAATCTTCCGCACCGGAAGATTCCAGGTGTGGAAATTTATTTAGTTGGTGCGTTGCTTCTCGACATGTGTGAGTTAATCACCATCGGTCAGTTTACCAAAAGGAGGTTACCTTGTCAACTGACTACATTTCTATGTAGTCATCCTGAGCGAGGCGAAGACGAGTCGAAGGATCTCTAACTTTTTCGACTCTGTAAGATCATTTCAAATCTTTTAATTGAAACCAGTACCGCAGCAGGCTTACCGTTAACAGTAATCACATACTCATCCAATCTTTTATTAGCCCTATTAACAGAGGAATTTATTTCATTTGAAAAAATTTTAATCCTTTAACACCCTCAAAATCCTTTTTATTCCTGGTAGCCAGTTTGGCATTTAGAGATAAAACTGTAGCAGCCACCATGGCATCAGCAATCCCTAAATTAGCATGGTCTCTAATTAAAAATCCTGCCTGCTGCGAAATCTGCTGATCTGCCGGAATAAATTGGAAAAAAATCGGCAATTGTTCAATTTGGCTTAATTTATCTGCTTTCTTACTATCCTGACCTCCGTTGATCTCTGCATAAACTATTCCGGGCAGGTATACTTTTGTTTTATTTTCTGCGCTGGCCAGTAACAATTCGTCAAAAATATCGCTTCCCTTGCGGAAATGGTCAATGATGATATCTGAATCTAAAACTACTTTTTGCATTACCAGTGGCGCCTTCTGATTTTTAAAGTAGTTTTTCTATCAGCTTCTTTAAATCTCCCCCTGATTTCCGCCTCTGACCTGTCAGCCCATATCCCCCTGGTTTCATCAAGCCATTTTTTCATATCTTCAGCTCTGTTTTTGATATCTGTCTCTACCGGCTCAAGTTTAACCTTAACATCCCGGCCTTTTTTAATATAAATAGGCTCCTTAGTTTTCGCGACTAAATTAATTAGATTAAAAAAATTATTCCTGACATCAGTAGCTGTAATAATATTCCTGGCCATAATGGCTCTATTATAGCAAAAGTATGTACATTATGTCAATACTTTTACCCAGAAGATTTTCCCACATTAATTACCTGTTCAATTAACCTGTTGGAATACCCATACTCATTGTCATACCAGGCAAATACTTTCACCAAATCCCCATCCACCACCTGGGTCAGGCTTAAATCTACTATAGCTGATTCAGTCCTGCCGATGATGTCCGTAGAAACCAATTGCTCTTCAGTGGCTGCCACAATCCCCTGCCAACGGGGATTTTCGGCTGCTTCTTTAAAAGCCTGGTTGATCTCTTCCACCGTAGTTTTAACTTTCAACAGGAAAGTAAAATCAGAAATAGACCCGACAATAACCGGCACCCGCAAGGCCCGGCCGTCAAATAAACCTTTAAGCTCCGGAATTGCCTCAGTGGTAGAAACAGCAGCTCCGGTGGTAGTGGGGATGATATTGACATACGCTGCCCTAGCCCGCCTTAAATCATTGGCCTTTCCTCCGGGCGGCGGCCCGTCTACCAGGTTTTGTTCGGCAGTTACCCCATGAACCGTAGTTAGCATAGCTTTGGCTATCCCAAACTTAGAGTGCATGATGGCTGCTACCGGAGCCACACAATTAGTAGTGCAGGAAGCATTATTAATTAATTCCTGGCCCTGGTATTCTTCCTGGTTAACCCCGATTAAAAAGGTGCCGACATTGCCCCCTTTGGCCGGGGCAGATAAAACCACTTTTTTAGCTCCGGCTGAAAGATGCTGTTTCATCCCCTCGGCATCAGTAAAACGGCCGGTTGATTCAATCACTACATCTACATTGAAATCCTTCCAGGGAAGCTTACCGGGCTCTTTTTCTGCCAAGATCGGGTACTTTTTGTTATCAACTATCAGGGCTCCACCTTCCAGGTGGGCGGGATCTGTCGTCTGTCCTTCACCTGGAAGGTGAGAATCTTCAAACGAAACCTCATGGCTCCAGACTCCATATGCGGAATCATATTTGAGAAGATGGGCTAAAACTGCCGGAGAAGTTAAATCATTGATGCCAACGATTTCAACTTGATCAGAATGCTTCTCTATTGCTACCTTAAAAGCATTCCTGCCTATTCTCCCAAAACCATTGATGACAACTCTTAACATATAGCATCTAGTGTATGGCAAAGATTATCACTTGGCAAGAGGATAAATATATGTTAAACTATGGGATCTATGGCAACACCTGAAGCAAAACATCGGCTAACAACCATTCGGTGTCGATTACTACCTTTTGTTGCCGTTGGAGCTATTCTTACCCTTATTAGTCCGGCTTGTGCTTCACAACCTACCACCTTAGCCACTCCCGGCCGCAAAAGCGCTATTTCCACCCCAACCATACCTACCGTAAAACCCACTACAACTCCGTCTGTCGAGCCTACCCAGGAACCAGAAATAACCAGCTACTATCCAGAGTTAAGAGATTACCCGATATTATCCAAAGGAGAATTTGCCACGGATCGTACTCATACCAAATGGCTCAACCTAAGTAAAATGGGCTTCAATCCTAATATTGCCCTGATCACTTTCAGATATTTTGAAGAGCTGGGGAAAAGCCAAAAGATCATCAGCTACTTAAATGGAAACCAAAGCATTCCCTTTGGCTTAAACCAAAGACTCAGGACAGAAAGAGTATTATTCTTTATACCCCAGGATGCTCCATCCCCTAATTGGCCAAACATCTCTTTCACTGCCAGCACAACCGGACGGTTTACCGGCGGTCCTTATGTCACTTTTGTCAGAATTCCCAACAGCGGAAGAGATATAGCTCCCAGTTTAGTCTTTACCACCACGGAAGCAGCAGCCAACAAAGCTTTTTCAGTAGAAGCCTGCCAATCCTCAATACAAATTAGTTCTCTAACCCCAGAGGTGGCCAATTTAGGACAAGAGCTCGTTTGTAACTCCTACGGGGTGGCCTTTGCCTCAAAACAGACAGGCCTTGCGTTTGATAAATACCAATCCTGGGCAAAAGATGTCTTGATCAGACAAGATCCAAAATCCCCCTCTTATCCCCTATATGTACTACCGGAACAGGAATACAACCTGATACCTCAAGTTGGACAATCAGTTTTAGGGCAATAGGGCATTGGCATCCCTCACTCTCACCTGGATATCCAAAGTCCCGGTGTCACAGGTAGGAGGATTGGTGCTGCCGTCACACTGAATGATATTGCCATTGGCATCCTTAATCTCAAAAGCCTCCATGAAGTTGCCGGAAGCCTTGCTTTTAAGTATCTGTTGTGTCTGGACGAGGTATACCCCTGCCCCTACTCCGGCTATCAACACCAATAAAGCCACAGCACCAATGATTTGTTTTTTACTTAGCCCCATTATTTATACCTGCTTTCATAATCACTCAAATTATCTCTTCTGTCAACAACGGCAAGCTATACTGTCTTCCCCAACTGGTTAACAATTAAAGTATGGTCTATATTATTGACAACTCCGTCACCGTTAAAATCCCCCCGCAGGGACTGCTTGCCCAACTCCTCCCGGAATAAGCTGACATCAATACTGTTGATAACCCCGTCGCTGTTTAAGTCGTATCTCCCCAAATCAGACTCATTCCCCCTGTTTTGAACCGGTGCCTGAACAGTAGTGCTTGCAAAACCTATACCAGGTAATCTGATTGAATCATCATTATAAAGCAGGGAGTAAGCATGCCTCTCAGCTACTATGGCATTCAGCATATATTTCCACTCCAAAGACAAGGTATCGCCCCAAACTGCCCTGTTTCTGAAGTTTGCCGCTGCCGGATAGCCGTTATAGTCCTGGATATAATATTCATATGCCGTCAGGTCTGAGATCAGGTTTTGCTGACCTGTCAACGCGCTAACGTAGGCAAAGGCATTATTTGTCCATGTGGCATCAGCCCCCCAATCGTCTTTGCCACCACGATTACTGAACTGTTCATCCGGCCAGGCAGCAGCCCTGCCCGCTTCTGTTTGTACCATGGCAGCATTCCACAAATACCGGGAGAAATCTACATAAGGCCGGTGGGCATTCCAAACATTAACTACATTGTGGCTGAATTCTGTCGGCACCTGGGTTGCCCCGCTTTTAACATAATATAGGTTGGCATGTCCCAGCTCGCCGATTGTGGCAATGGCATATTGCGGATGCGGGTGGTAGGCGTGTTCATCCATCAGGAAATCATCAAAGATGGAACGGACAGTAATACCATCATATGTTTCTCCCTTGGAAAAACTGTGGAAGGCAAATGATTTAGCAGCAGTCTCCCAGGCCGCTACTGCCGGATTTCCGGGAAACATCCTGGTGGCCAAAGCCATAAAATCAGCCGTCCAGGCTGTCTGCTCCCCTGATGTTTTCCAGACATAACACTCCATGGTGATGCCGGAGTGCGGACAAGCGGTCTCCATATCAAGCGGCGTCTTGTTTACCCAGTAATTTGCCTCCGCGGTTATGACATTTCTGACCCGCTCCTTAGTACTACTGTCAAGCTGATTCCAGATAACCCATGCCGCCAAACCAAGTTTATCCGCTATGGTGGTGGAAAGACCATTTATGGTAGGCCCCCATCTACCGTAACTCCTGCTTATCTCGTCTAATAAAACCTGGGACTCGGCTGCCCTGCCTGTTAAAGCCAGGGCTAGCGCCCTTGATCCTTTGGCCAGGTATTTTTTGTCAGGGACATTGTCATCGTAATGCTCTTCTTCGTTGGCAAACAGCTGCACAAAATAGCGCTCGCGTTCTTTAATGCTGGCCGGCAAGCCCGGCAAAGGCTGGACTTTAAGATCGTCAAAGAAATACTGCCCGGCTGTCCCCCAGGGACTGGCAATGGTAATTTTGGTAAAACCTGTCAGATCGGTATTAACTGAGGTGGCATGGCCGTCCTGCTCATTAGGCAGATAGGAAAGCGAGCTGCCGTCTATTTTTCCATAGGATCCTTTAGGAGTTACCACCAATTCAAATTTCCTCCAGCCTTGCCTCCTGGCAATCCCTGAGCTTTTACCCCAGGCGGCATTATTGGTGGCGGCCCGGTAATAATATTCATTCTGATTATTCGGATTCACCCCCAGCATCACCACCTGGTCCACTGCCTCATTGCTGGCTAAGATGATAACCCCATTCCTGGTACCGGGGCCGGGGTCGTAAAACCAGACCGAAACTACCCCCTGCTGGGAAGAACTGAACTGTTTGGTGGCCACAGGCGATCCGGAGCCGTCCGAAGAAACCGCCAATACCCGGCTGCCGTCAACCGGGCTGACACCGGCAGATGCAGCTTCCGAAGTAATAGTGTTTTGGCTGTTAATGCCGGTCAGTGCCCATTCCCGCAGCGACTGGTCTTCAAAACTATCTGTCAGGGTAGCAGGGATCGGCGGCGGCCGGTAGTTAAACCTGATGGTCAGATACCTGGGAGAACCGGAGGATAGATTAACAATCAGCGGCACATCCACGTAGTTGACACTTTCCGGCAGGGCCAAGGTGGTAGAAAGGACTGCTCCTGACAGCTCCAGCGGTTGCCCGTTAAAAGTGGTTGAAGTTACGGTGGCAGGGCCAGTACTGGGAGTAGGGACATCTGTCGGCTGATGAGTAGGTGTTACGGCAGGCACAGGGCTTTCTGTGGGAGTGGGGGTTGCAACAGGAGTTTCTGCGGGTACGACAATTGCGCCCGGGGTAGGTTCAGGTGTGGCTACCGCTGCTGCAGTCGGAGACTCTGCCGGTGTCGGTGTGACAACCGGACACGCCTGGCTATTACAGGCCTGGGAGGGAGCACCGCTGCAATTTGCTCCATTGTTGGCCGGGGCCGGGTTAGTACAGGTCCTGGTTTGGTCCCCTCCGCCGCAGGCAGCTGAACAGGTACTCCAATCAGACCAGCCGCCGTTAACAGGCGCCCGGTAATTGAACCGGATCAAAAGACGTCTGGTAACTCCCGCAGAATCGGCCACCTCCACTACAGCACTATAGTTATTATCTGATCCGGTCAAGGCGGTAGAGATTGTTCTGCCTCCGGTCAGGTCTAGCGCCGCACCGTTAAAAGTAGCTGAGGAAACACTGACAACACAGGCCTGGGGGTTACAAGCCTGGCTTTCCGAAGGGCTGCCGCTGCATTGTGTTCCCCCATTGGCAGGGGCCGGGTTAGTACAGGTCCTGGCCCTGCTCTGGCTGCCACCACCGCAGCTTTGAGAACAAGCACCCCAGTCACTCCAATTTGACCAGCCGCCGTTTACAGGGGTAGGGGTTGGGGATAATGAACAACCAGGAGCAGGGATAGTTTTTGTATTAATTAAAGCAGTATGCAAAAGAGAACCATTTCCAATCCTATCCTGCCTATTGCCTGAGGAGTCAACATTAATACCAAAAGCAGTAATGTCTCTTGGTCTCCCGGCAAAGAAAAGTTCCTTAGGATTGTAAGTGGGACCATTAGGACGAGGTGTCCATGAGGTTGAGATGTTCTGAGGATTGAAGCTAAAACCATGGTTTAGATTATCAGAAAAGACTGCCGACAGATCTGGTCTATACTGACTGGCTATTACGGCGCCTAAGTATATATTCTCTGGCAGATCGCTATTATTAGGCTTAGCTTTCTCCAACCAGAAATCAATTTGCAGACCGGTGGAGGGAGAATCGCTGTCTCTGGCCCAACCGCTTAAAGTCTCACAAGAAGCGCTGTCAAGATAACCGATGGGAGGATCTGCTAATGCTACTTTAGCGCGTATTGTGCCAAACCCTGCTATAAAAAGCAGTAAGAAAAGAGTGCGTATAAAACCCTTCTTAAATTCATTCACTTACTTAACTGAACCATTTTATGGAACAGTCTGTCAAGGACGGTTAATTTAATGCCTCAATTGTGGGCAGAGTTCCATCGGATAGCAGCTTTAACATGGCTCCGCCGCCTACTGACACAAACCCTTTTTTCTCAAATTCCTCCAACATCCCTATGCTCCCCAAAAACGCCACTGTATCGCCGCCGCCTGCTACAATCTGTGCGTGTGAATTTAGAACCATTTTTGCGATTTCATAAGTACCTTTTGCACTTCCCAACTTTTCCGCCTGGAAGGTGAAATCTTTAGACACCTTCCAGGTGTTTTCCTCGATCCGACCCAAAGGCCCGTTCCACACTATCATGGCAGCTTTAGAAATCCATTCTTTCCAGACCCCCATAGTCTCCGCATTAATATCCGTTCCTGCTTCATTCAACTTACCCACTACTACATTACGTGCCACGATCGTGGAGGTTAATGTAGAATCTGAGACTAGTTTGCCGCCCACTAAAACTGTATCTGCCTTTCCTGCCAACACCTTTATCACCGACAGCTTATCTGCTACCTTGGCTCCTCCCATAATGACTACAAAGGGCTTTTGGGGATTTTCCCTGACACCGCTTAACACTCTGACTTCTTCTGCAAAATGCAAACCCGCAGCTGCGGGTAAAATGGTAGGTAAAACAGTTGTGGAAGCAGCCGGCCGATAGGCAGAAAAAGACTCATTAACAAACACCTCCCCCATCTTAGCCAGCTCTTTTGCATATTCCAAATCAGCCGCATCTTCACGGGGATCAAAACGCAGATTTTCTAACAACTTTAGCTTCCCACTCGTCAAGCGGGAACTCAAACCTTGACTAGCCAACCACCTACGGATCGGTTCCACTGAAAGCTCAGGTACTGCTTTGCCTTCCGGCCTTCCTAAATGGCCTATTATGATAACTTCTGATGCATTCTCCAGACAGAGTCTTAATGTAGGTAATCCAGCCTTTAATTTAAAGTCTTCTTCAATTTGACTTTCCCCTTTCCCCTTTCCCCTTTCCCCTTTCTTTAGGGCCACATCCATGTCATACCTTAAGAGGACCTTTTTACCTTTGACAAATTCCGGAGTGACAACTTGCATAGTAATCCTATCAATACTACAACACTTATTATACTTAATCCATCTGCTACGTTTCTTACGGGGGTATTTTTAAATTCTGCTATCACCATATGTTTTCCTTTTTCTATATCAAACACCGGCAAACCATAACTTTCCTCATCTGTTAAATAGTTAAATTCCACCGGTTTGCCGTCGACTTTAATCTGCCAGCCGGGAAAATAGAATTGGTTCAGGCGTAGTTTAACTGGCTGGCTAGCCTCTACCTCCGCCAAAACCCCTGCCGACTGATCCCTGACTAACCTGACTTCCCCTTCCCCCCTGACAATCTCCACCTTAGCCGGCGCCCCCTTCGGCATAACCCTGCCCCACTTTGGCAAGTGCTCGGCATAAGTGGTTGAGGTGGTCTTTAAATTCAAATAATATCCTTCCCCCGGATCAAACTTTTGATTGATATTCCAGTGATTCCTATTGGCATAAATCACCAAAACCAAAAGAGTAACAAAGACAATTCGTTTCCCTGTCATTCCCGCGAAAGCGGGAATCCATTTAATAAATAATCCTGTCCCGATTGAGGCTGCAAAAATTGAAATTGCCTGAAACCTTAAGGGAAACTGCACCAGAGACAAAAAGGGCAATTTTTCCCAAACAGGCGAGCTCACTTTAAGCATTAAAAAAATACTTAAGGCAAATAAACCTAAAACCATCCCCCCAATTACCCTTACTTCCCTTACCTGCCTAACCACCCCTATCACCCAAACCAACGGTATCAGCAGCAACATCACCAAAATCTGGACTAATCCCAACTGGTAAGACATATCCCCGGGTTCCGGGTTTCCCGGATGTGACAACCCATACCCCCAGGGAGAACGTAGTAGTTGCCACAAACTAATAAATTGATCCTTGTAGAATCCGGAGTAAACCTCATCAAATCTGACGTATTGCTTTTCCGCCAGGGCCGGCAGCCAAAACCAGGCCGACAACCCCAGTCCCAGCAAAATCATCACCCCAAAATCCCTAACTACCCTAAATTCCCTAAAACCCCCAACCTCTCTAATCAGCATCCAGGCGAAAACCGCAATGACCGGAGCAAAAATTAAGGCTGTTACATTATGCGCCAAGATCAACAGGGCAAAACTCACAGCCCCGATCAAAATCCACCCTTGACTCTTGACTCTAGACTCTAGACTCTTCTTAATCTTCACCATACTCCAAAACACAAATGGTACTATACCGATCGCTAATGCTGAACCAACTGCCGCAGACACATAAATATTGGAAAAACGAAGCGGCGCATACAGATAAAAAACAGCTCCCAGAAAAGCTGCCAGTTTGGATCCCAGCAGCTCTTTCAAGAACAAATACATCCCCAAAACCGAAATCACCATGGATAAAAACAGCACAGCTTTGACAGAGTCCACAAAACCCAACCCCAATTTATGGAACCCTTCCCCCACTATGGCCGGCAGCGGGTAATTAAATAAAAATACCGGGTAACCATAGCCGTTGTTCAACTCCCCTGACCAGCGGGGCGGGAACTGACCCTCAGATAACATTTTATCCATACTGATTTGCCTGATAACATGATGAGTTAAATCATGGCTGGTAAAACCCCCGGGCAAAAGAAGCGACCTGGCCGCCGGGAAGGACATCAAAAACAGAAGTAAAGCTACAATTAACCGCTTCCCCATTGCCTGTTCATACTACCAGCATCTTGACAAACTATGCAAACAAGAGCAGATTAGTAGCTAATGAACCTGCTTGGTATATTCCAATCAAAAGGAGATAAATTCTATGCTGCCTTTGAAGAAGCATCCAATAATAATCACAAAGCTGCCCAACTTTTAGACAAACTCTGTAAAAATTTAAAAAGTGCCCCAAGTCTGTCTAAACAAATTCAAGAGCTGGAACAAAAAGGCGACCAAATTTCTCATAATATTTACAGCCATATTAACAGCACCTTTGTCACTCCCCTAGATCGTGAGGATATTATTATGCTGACCCAAAGCTTGGATGATGTAGTTGATTTAATCCATACATCAGCTTCCACCATCACGGTTTATAATGTCAAAAAAATTACTCCGGTAGCCCAGGAATTTTGTGAAATCATTACCGCCTCCACCAAGCTGGTAGATGAAATTTTGCCCAAGCTCCGTCACAGAAGGACTTTCTCACAAGTCCATAAAGCCATTATTGAAATCAACAGATTAGAAAATAAAGCAGATGATCTGCTAAAAACAAGTTTAACTAAGCTTTTTAAAAACCCCAAAGATCCGCTGGATGTCATCCGCTGGCGGGATATCTACGGATATTTGGAACATATCACTGACAAAACAGAGGATATCGCCAATGTCCTGCAAAACCTGATCACCAAATATGCATGAACTCACTCTTCTTGCAACGGTTCTAGTATTGGCAGTAACTTTTGATTTTATCAATGGCTTTCACGATACGGCAAATGCCATTGCCACAGTTATTTCAACCCGAGTTTTAACGCCTTTTTTAGCAATCCTCATGGCAGCGGGCTTAAATTTTTTGGGAGCGCTCTCAGGTACTGCCGTGGCAAAAACAATAGGATCCGGAATTGTGGGCTCATCAGTTTCCCAGGAAGTAGTCATTGCCGCCCTCATCGGAGCCATCACCTGGAATTTAATTACCTGGTATTTAGGCATACCTTCCAGCTCATCCCATGCCTTAATCGGAGGGCTGGTGGGAGGCGGGATTGCCCAAGCCGGGTTAACCCAGGTTAATTGGACCATCCTTTTAAATAAAGTCCTGATACCTTTAGTCGGATCACCTTTGGTAGGCTTTATCGGAGGTTATATCATTATGAATGCACTGCTTAAAATTTTTGCCAATTTTTCTCCCATGTTTGTAGGCAGATTTTTCAGGCAAGGCCAAGTTTTATCTTCTGCTTTTATGGCTTTTAGCCACGGTAGCAATGATGCCCAAAAAACCATGGGGATTATTACTTTAGCTTTAATTTCTGCCAATCAGATTCCGGCTACTCCATTCCATGTTCCCCTTTGGGTGATAATCCTGAGTGCAGCAGCCATGGCAGCAGGCACTGCTTCAGGAGGCTGGAGGATAATCCACACCATGGGCACAAAGCTCGTCCAATTAACACCAGTTCATGGCTTTGCTGCAGAAACATCAGCTGCCACAGTTATTGAAGTAGCCTCCAGATTCGGCTTCCCCTTAAGCACCACTCATGTAATAAGTTCCACTATTTTAGGGGTGGGAGCCAGCAAAAGATTTAAATCCGTGCGCTGGATAGTGGCCCGGGGCATGATCCAAACCTGGATTTACACCATCCCCGCCACCATCGCCATTTCTTTTATTAGTTATTCTGTATTAATTAAACTCTTCTAATTCTATTTTCGTCATTGCGATCCCCCAGTTGGGGGAGAAGCAATCTAGCTAATGTTTAAATCCCACCCAGATTGCTTCGTCCCCTTCGACTCACTTTGTTCGCTCAGGGTTCTCGCAATGACGGTCAACCATCAAAAAAATTCTTTCCTGTTTTCAGGGCTTTCAAAGAGTATTTTATAGTTTCAAATAGAGGTTCTGGCAATTTATCCAGTTCATACCAACCCCAGCTTTCCGCCTTTTCCGGCTCTAGAACCCGGGGAGTTCCGGATTTCCAATCAGTGATTAAACCGATATCTATATAATGCTTGCCGACGTATTGTTTCAGATTAGATAATCTTACAAACCTGACATTTTTGATTTCAATACCGGTTTCTTCCCGGCATTCTTTCTTGGCGCATTCAACAATAGATTCTCCAAATTCCAAATGTCCACCGGGTGAGGCATATTCCCCTGCTCCGTGCGAACCCTTTCTTTTAGAAAGCAGCAGTTTGCCCCTTTTGAAAACCAAAATTCCGATGCCAACTTTAATTTGAGGTGTTTTTGAAGCCATTTGGGTGGGCAATGATGGGATCGAACCATCGACCTCGTCTTTATCAGAGACGCGCTCTACCACTGAGCTAATTGCCCAATAGACCGAATTATTTTACCATGTTAGAAGAACTTTGTCTTGAGCTCAAATTATGTTAAGATTAATAACATTTGATCCGGTACCCAAGTAGTCCAAGGGGTCGGTCTGCAAAACCGATATTCGCGGGTGCAAATCCCGCCCGGATCTCCCTTTGCTATTTATCATTGAATCCGGTTGTGTTATGCTTCGCCCTCTATGATTAAAGAAGGACTGGAACGAGCTTACTACCATGCCCTGGGGATCGAAGAATTCACCGGACTGAATCCGCTGGCAGTCGGACTTTTAGTTTTGAAATCCAGAAAACATGCCAAAGAAAACCACACTATAATTGAAGGACATCCCCTGCCGCCAACAGGCGCTGCAATCTTTACTGCCAACCATCACCGGGAGGCAGATACTTATAAAGGAATTTTAGCCGGCCTGACTGTCGGCAGAATAATCCGCCCGATTTTGAGAAAAAGCCTGATTTATCCGAACTGCGAAGAGTCGGCGGAATTTTTAGCAAGCGTCGGAAACAAACAGGATAAATTGAATAAATACAGCCCTCTACGGGCTTTTGTATTAAGAGGCATCGGCGCTATTGGCATACCAAGAGACAATCCCGGCCATGATTGGATCAGATCAAGCAGAAAGACACTAAGAGACGGTTTATTGTTAAGTGCTTTTTTAGAATTCACCAGACATGAAGATGGTTGTTTAAGGGATTTACAAAACGGAGCCGCTTATCTGATGAAGACACATCCTGATACCCCTACTTATACAATTGCTTTATCAGGCCCACCTGACGGACCGGATAAAGCCGTAGTCTCAAAACCTATTACCTATAACGGAAAGAAAACAGAGTATGGCAGAGATCTGGAAATATATGAACTGACTATAATTTTGGCCGATATAATTGCAGAAAACTTTCCGATAAGACCTAAAAAACACTGGCAGGCAACAAGAGGAGGAGAAACAGAACGCCTTCACTTAAACCGCTTAGTTTCCTCCAGCAAACGTTAACTTTCTCATATTTTAATACCAAAAGAGTGGTGGGGATCCGGATCATCCCAAATTGACTACTTGGAATAGCGCCGAATCAACGCTTTTTGCCTGCCATTCAACAGGCGCTTGTCCGATCGTGAGATCGAGACTGGATCAAACCATGGCTAACTGTTACTTAAGTGACCTAAGTCACCTAAGTTACTTAAGGAATCCCAAGGTTTGAACAATACTCCAGAAAGGAGGTGATCCATCCCCAGCTTCGGCTAGGGATACCTTGTTCATGTTACTCCACTCATTACTGAGGGCATGGACTATATCTTCATCCTTAGAAAATGACTTTTAACCGGATGCCAACTACCTATTATTTTTGCGAATTTCTCATAAGATTGAATACTTATGAAAAATCGCCAATAGTTTGGATCCACCTTTTTACTTGGATTATGAATGAAACCACATTTGATCCCTAATTCTTCTAACCATTGCTTTATTTGACTCAGATCTTTTAAATTCTTCTGAGCAAAATAAAGATAGTATCGAACTTTTGGATCTCTTGAAACCCCTCCCTCCGCATCAAAATAGCCCCGAATATAATCAACTTTGTCTTGATTTGATTCAATTACAAAATCTTTTAAAAAAGATCTTGAGAACTCAGCAACATATAAGTTACGAGTCTCTCCTTCTTTATACATCCAGGCTTTTTGACCAAGATTCTTAATTTCTTTTACAAGAAATTCAATATATTCTTGATCTTTTTGAACAATGCGGTAAGTAAGTCTCCTTACTGTTCCATCATGTAATGCCCCAAGTAAATAAGCTTTCGTCATTTTAAAGGCGCCAACGTGTAGTCTCTACGGGGTCCGGCAACTGCCGGACTTCCCTCGGTATTCTCCCTCAATTTCAATGTAACCCAAATGTTACCCGAAAATCAAGTAAGAAAATCTTGCTTGTTTTCATCGAAACCAAGTAGGAGTTCACCGATACAGTTGGATTTAACTACCCTATTACTAGGATAGGTCGCAACAGCCTGCAGATTGCAGGTACGACTTAAGCTTCATCGCTGGTTTCACCTTCGACCAATAAATTGGACTTCGGGTGCCCCCAACTTTGCTGCCTTGCATATTCTTCCTCGATTACTCGAGGTATGGACTATATCATC
>CAZKCV010000017.1:0-12263 GCA_964551605.1 uncultured Gammaproteobacteria bacterium
ACATTTTCTATTAAGAATTTTTCTCTAAAATCCATCTGAGGCGAAAGCGCTTCACTTGTTTGTTTCGAACTCACCACCTCTTGCCGGCGCCTAGCCACCTGTTCTTCTACTGCAGGAGGCACAATCTGGTTACGATCAATAACTATTAAGCCAGTCGGTTCCATTAAAATCAACCCTCTCACCTCTACGACAGGATCGACTTTTTGCCTCTCCTGCAATAAAACAACTAGATTAATCGCCCTTGATCCATCTTGGGAATAACCGGCCAATGTCACCTTTTTAATTCCCTTCTCCTGTAAAAATTGCAGTACGGCTGCCGCTTCTTTATACAAAGAATCATCCACCAGTTGTTCTGCTTCTGCGGTAACAGCATAGGTGGGCATGTGAGAATTATCGGCAAAGGCTTGGCCCATGACATCCACAGGCTTGGTATTGATCTTGGCTCCCCAGCCGGGCAGAACAACCACTGCTTCATCGGCAGAGACAGGCTTAGGTTCTTTAGGAGCAAACTTTTCCCAACCAAGATTAATCCTGGCCCCTCCTACCTCATAGACCTGGTTACCTATCCTGGCTTCTGCTTCTTGACTTAACTCCCCTATCTCTGCGGTCTCACTCATAGCTTATATAATACCACCTTACTTAAACAGAGTTCTGGCAAAATCCAGGTATTCAGGGTAACCATTTGCAGCCATAAAATACCACCACTCTACTCCCCAAAGATATGCTTCATCAAAACCGGTTTTTTGGGCAAAGTTGATATAACTTTTAAAGTTTTCTATGGTAAAAAGCTTTGCCTGCCCTGCTGCCGGCAGGAAATTGCCGTTTGCCAACCAGGGCTCTGCCTGTAATTCCACAATAATCGTTTTTTGATTGCTTTTGGCAAACAGGGACCTGACTAAATCTGACTTAAGGCTATACAAAGAAGGCGGAACAGGATAAGTCATATATCCCAACAACTTATCGTGAACCTGCCTGTATACTGTCGTACCGAATATATCTGATTCTTTCATGGAGGTAACCCAAAATCCTAATTCTCCCGAATCTGTCATGATAATGGGCTTCTTACTAAGACCCCTGACTAACTCAATTTCTCTTCTAAGGAAACCTCCATCAAGGACATCGCAACCTTCACCAAAACCTTTAAGTAACGGCTCATTTTCTACCTGCCAAGCCCAAACTGCCCCCTCGTCTTTGTACCTTTCTACCACCTTCTCTACTAACTTTAATGCTTCTTTTTTTCTCTGATCAGCCGACAAATCCTTAGCCCAAGCCGGAATATGGCATTCCGGCCACCGGGGCTGCCTGACGCCTACCACTAAAATTACTTTAGCACCCCTCTTGCCCGCCTCCTGCAACAGATAATCCGTTTCCGTAAAATCATATTGCCCCCTTTCAGATTCCAAGATATCCCAATAACTGAGAAGTCTTAAGTTTCTAACCTGCAGATCATCCAGTATTCGGGTATAGGTTTTCTGCCAGTCCAGTTTCAAGTACCGGGCATACTTTGGGGAATAGGTGACCCCGAATTTAACTTGGGTAGGAGCAGTATCTAATTGAGCTGCCAAAATAATCAGGCTAATTATTATCCCCAGGCCTATGACATAAACAGGCAGTTTTTTTATCATTTTAGGAGCGTTTTTTGAATTGGTTTAAGTCAGTAAAATGGCCGAATTCATATTCCACCTTGCTCTTTTTATAACCCCGCAGCAGGATATTAAGGCCAAACAAAATCATCCTGAGGGCATATCTGCTTCTGCCCTCCTCCTCTACCCGTCTGACAGAAGTATGGAGTTTGACTGTCTTCAGAAAAATCAACTTACCGCCATATTTGATGATCCTCTGCACCAGTTCCTGATCCTCGCCTACCATCAACTCTTCATCAAAGCCCTTGACTTGATTAAACATTTGCCTGGTTACATACAAATTTCTGGCAGTGACTACCGGCCAAAAGCTTTTGGAAAACTTAAAAGCCAAATCTTCTGCCTTAAAATAGATGGAATTTTTCCAATTTTCTATATCAGGTAAAGTCCTGGCAGCTGCCACGTCAGGTTTTCTTTTTATCACCTCTTCAAAGTATTTTTCCAGCAGGGCTTTACCTCTTAGCTCCATATCAGCATCCAAAAAAAGCAGGTGGGGTGAAGTAGTTTTCCCGGCTCCGAAATTACGCTGCCTGGCTATGGTTTTTTTGGGAACCTGAAAGTAGCAAAGGTTAGTTAATTTGGTTTGCCTTTTTTTGATCTCCTGAATGGTTTTATCTTTTGAATAGGCATCAACTATCACCACTTCCTTTGGAGCAACCGTTTGCCTGATAATCGAATCGAGCAAGCGGCCAATAAAATGCTCCTCATTTAAGGTCGGGACCACGATCGAGAGGTCAAGTCTTTTGTGCATGTGTCTATTTTAACAGAAAATCTCTTGTAAATTGATGCTGGTTAGTTATAATCACTGGATATGAGAGTTCTGTTTGGCACTGATAACTTTTATCCCAATGTCAACGGATCAGCTAACTTTTCTATTAATCTGGCTAAAGGCCTGGTCAAGCTAGGACATGAAGTAACGGTGATAGCTCCGGCCCGGGAATTCAAATATACCGTCACCTATTTTGAAGGTATGACTATTTACGGCGTTCCCTCTATTATGATTCCTAAAATTATCCACCCGGCCGGGATCAGGATACCACTGGAAATCAATAACACAATCATCAAATCTGTCATTAATAAAATCCAACCGGATGTTATCCATATCCAGGATCACTTTATGATCGGCAGCCGGGTAGCTCTGCTGGGACGGAAATTACATATCCCAACCGTCGGCACCAATAACTTCATGCCGGAGAATTTCCTGCCTTATTTTCCGTCTTTGGATTTTGCCCAGAAATCATTATCTAAATTCGGCTGGTGGCAGTTTATCAATGTCTACAAACATCTTGATTTTATTACCTCTTCCACCAAAACGGCAGTTGATTTAATCAAGGGCCTGGGCTTAAAAAATCCGGCTTTAGCCATTTCATGCGGGGTGGACTTAAATAAATTCACTCCCAAAATCAAGGGAGATGACATTAAAAAACTCTTTCATATCCCTGCCTCCCAGCCGGTTATATTATTTGTCGGCCGGCTGGACAAGGAAAAAAAGATTGATGTCATTATTAAGGCTTTTGCAATTATCTTAAAATCTACTGATGCCCGGTTGGTCATTGCCGGGAAGGGTAAGGAGAGATCAAATCTGGCTAACTTATCAAAAAGGCTGGGCATAATGAAAAAGATAATCTTCACCGGTTTTATAAACGACCAGGATTTACCCCGTCTTTACCGGATAGCAGATATTTTTACAATCGCCAGCATTGCCGAATTGCAAAGCATTGTCACCATGGAGGCCATGGCTTCCGGCCTGCCGGTAGTAGGAGCCCGGGTGATGGCGCTGCCGGAATTAATTTCCCATGGCAGAAACGGCTATTTATTTAATGAAGGAGATACCCAAATGCTGGCAGAATCAGCCATAAAGATTCTTAAAAACCCGGGCTTAAGGAAAAAAATGTCTGAAAACAGTCTAAAAATAATCCGCCGCCATAACTTTAATAAAACAGTGGAAATCTTTGAAAGGATCTACAAGAATTTAATCTTCAGCTCCGGCAGATAAACTCCTCTTACTCAGGTTTGCAACTTTCGTAAGAGATTTTGAAACCAAAAAATGTTTGTAAATTATACAAATTAAGGTATTTTGGTTATAACCTCAAACCCTCAAGACAGTTTCCTGCCCGGTTGGCTAAAACTACTTTTTCTACTTCGTTTAAGGCAGCCGCGCTGGCTTCTTGAGATAAAAAATTACAGGCAGACATTTTTGAGACGGCAATTTCTTCTGTTAAAGCCGGCATGGGCGGCTTAATCAGGTCTAATTTATCAATTAACTCCTGCTCCCACTCAGACAGCCGGTGAATATGAGTCCTGATTGATCTTTTAGCTGTAGGGTCGGAAGCTTTTGAATAATTCTCCTGTAAATCAGACATCTGACTGACTGCCCCACCGCTTACCCGCTTGGCCATGTCCTGATCATTTAGGCTGGTTATACCTTTGAGTTCCTGCATCAGGGACCAGTATCTTTCCAATGTCGGCTGAATCAGATCTTCCTGCGGGGTTTCAACCAAGCTATTTACTTCCCTAATTCTCCGATTAGCAAATTCCAACTTATATAAGGCTCTAATGTGGGTAGTTCCGGCAAATTTTATCTCCAAAACCTCCCGGACTGATTTTAGAAAATAAAAGGGTGAAGCCGGGCTAATACGGGATTTCCCCAGCTCAAAATTATGGGCTAAGGCTGTATTGGTGGAAAGCATAATCAGCAAGAGGAAGCCTAACACTGTCAACCGGGAAGAACTCATACCTTAAAATTCTACCACACGCTAGCTTAAGACTTTTTTCTTGCCGACAATTTTTTCAAACTCTTCCCCTTCCAGGGTCTCTTTTTCCAGCAGGGCTTTAGCTACAGCATCCAGCTTGGCTTTATGTTTCTTTAACATCTCCTGGGCACCTTTGTAGCAACTGTCCATAATTTTTTTGATCTCCGCATCTACTGCGTCATGCATCTTGGGTGAAAGTTCCGTCCCCTCATCCATCCCCCTCCAGATACCAAACATGGGCCTGGGGCTGACACTAAAAGGCCCCAAACTGGACATCCCGTATTGGGTAACCATGGCCCGGGCAATGTTGGTAGCCACTTCAATGTCAGAGGCTGCGCCGGTAGAAATATCCTTAAACACTAAATCTTCTGAGGCTTGCCCGCCCAAAGCTGCAGTAATTTGCTCCAGCAAGCGGGACCTGCTCTCATTTGACCGGTCCTCAGTCGGAGGGAATAAAGTGTGCCCCCCGGACATACCCCGTGATACAATCGAGATTCGGTGTACCGGATCAACATTTTTTAAGAAGTGTCCGACCACTGCATGACCGGCTTCATGGTAAGCTGCTAATTTTCTGTCGCGTTCTGACTGCATCCTTTTTCGCTGCGGCCCCAGTTTTTCTTTTGTAGCCGCCTCTTCCAAATCTTTATTATCTATAGCCTTTTTCTCCTCCCTGGCAGCCATGATAGCTGCTTCGTTTAACATATTAGCTAAATCCGCACCTGAAAACCCGACCGTCCGCCTGGCTAACTTTTCAGTAGATACATCCTTTGTGAAAGGCTTACCCTTCATATGTAATTCAATAATCGCTTTTCTTTCTGTCAGATCCGGTAAACTTAATACCACTCTTCTATCAAAACGGCCGGGCCTGATTAAAGCAGCATCCAATAAATCGGGTCTGTTGGTAGCTGCCAGAATTATTACCCGTTCATTGGGAGTAAAACCGTCCATCTCCACCAATATCTGATTTAAGGTTTGTTCTCTTTCGTCGTGCCCGCCGGAAATACCCATACCGCGCTGGCGGCCGATTGATTCAATCTCATCCACAAAAATAATAGCCGGGGCCGCTTTTTTGGCCTGGGCGAACATATCCCTGACCCGGGCCGCTCCAACTCCCACCAGCATCTCCATAAATTCCGATCCGGCGATCGAGAAAAACGGCACACCGGCCTCACCTGCCACTGCCCGCGAAATTAAAGTTTTGCCTGTTCCGGCAGGCCCTACTAACAATACCCCCTTGGGAATCCTGGCTCCTAAGGCTTTAAATTTATCCGGGGTTTTTAAGAACTCCACTACCTCCTGAAGTTCGCGTTTAGCCTCTTCTGCCCCGGCCACATCGGTAAATTTAATCTGGGGTGAGTCTTTGGTAAAAAGCCGGGCCCGGGACTGCGCAAAAGAGAAGATACCCTGACCTGCTTCTCTGGCGTTTTTGAAAAGGAAAATCATCAATCCCACCAAAATCAGAATGGGTAAAACTGCGGACAATATCCCAATCCAGGCCTGCTGCAAGGATAGGTCCTTAATTTCAACCTGAGGTAAAACTTCCGGTTCCACACCGGCAGATTCAAAGATACGATAGATGGACTCACCGCCTTCTTTATGGGAAATTAGTTTTTTATCAGAATCTTTAACCTCGGCGATTACTTTATCCCCTTCTAGGGAAATTTTCTCGATCTTACGATCCTTAACGTCCCTAATAATTTGAGAAATTGGCACTTCATCACCAGAAGCAGCCTGCCCGCCGGAAATCTGATAGAAGAAAACTAGGGCCGCAACGGCGATTAAAATATAAACTGCCAAGCCCCGCAGCAGTGACCAAGCCTTTTTATTTACATTAATCCGCTTCTTACCATTTGCCATAGGCGCAATTTTAGCACAAAAATCATTAGATTGCCAGACCTTTTTGTTAGATTAATCTAAGGAGGTTATCCCTAAAACCAATTTCAACTTCTTCTCCGCCTCCATCAGTTTTCCCTTAGTAATCCTACCAATTTTTTTCATTAATCTTCCTTTATCAATACTCCTAATATAAAGCGGCAATAAAACTGAATCCTCAGCAAACCCTTTAGGTTTACCTAGATTTACCATCTCTTCTGAAAGTATGTTAGGAACTATCGCGGTTGTAGGAACTACAATCACGTACGGAGTAGTTATATTAAAACTATTATCAGAAATTATGAGGCCAGGCCGTTTTTTGTGTATCTCCCGACCAAAACCGGGTTCCAGATCGACTACCCAAAAATCACCACGTTGAATTAATCCGGCCATCCTTCAACCTCAGTGGCCTTCCATTCTTCAGCTACCTTCTTATAAAATTGCCTGTTCGCTTTAAGGCTTTTAATTAATTCTTTTTTAAGATTCTTCTTAGGTAATCTCTCTCTAACAGCCTCAGCAATAAACTGACTTCTTTTTTTGACAGGAATAGCTTGCTTAAAATCCCTGGCCAACTCGTATGGAAGTGTAATGTTTAATCTTTGTGCCTGCATATAAGCCTCCTTAATACACACTAATTATACACACTAATAAGATGCATCGTCAACCCTCAAACTATCTTAATCTTAGCTTTTTACTGCTTCTAAAACAGGCCTATTTTAAATTGAATTTTGAAAAATCATCAAAGGAAATCATCAATTAAGCTTTAATTCTTGTTTTAATAAACTGGTCAAAACCTCTTTCTACTTCCTCCGGATTAAGACCAACTGATTTTAATGACTGTTTGGTTAATTCTCTTTGAGAAACTAAAACTACTCCTTTTTGAATTAGAGGTTTTCCTGTACTGGAATCATAAAGATTATCTTTACAACCGACTTGATAAAACTCCAGATATTTCCCCTTTCCATGCTTGGTAACTAAATACTCAGCTAAAAACCCTCCGAATAAATAAGTATATTCATATGCTTCTTGGGGATGTAGTTGCTTATTTCTTCTTTCCAGCATTTGAGTAGGAGATAAACCCACAGAAATTCCCGCCGCTTTTAAATCAATAATATCAGAAAAACCCCATAACCCTGGAGCACCATAATTATTGCGAGGGTCAAGAGGAAATCTTTGTCTACTAAAAAACATTGCTGCCCCTTCTTTGGCAGCCCCATTCCTACTAACACCATAAGCCTGCGCTAAATAATCATGAGTAAACTCATGAACTGCAACCCGTAATCTGTCCGGGTGAGAAATATCTACAATCATTCGTCTGCCTCTAGGATCTGCCGCTCCCCCTCTGGGGCAATACTTGCTACCGGGAACCAAAAGAATATGCATTCTTTTTCTTTCAGGAATTTGCCCTCCAATAATTTGTTCCATCTCGTCAAATAATTTAGATAAATTATCAAGAAGATTATTATGTCCTTCACCTTTTGGCAGGTAGAAAACACTATTCCCTTGTTCAATTCTTTGAAACGTATGAGTAGCCAGCATTTCTTCTTTGTTTTGCAAAGAAAATTCTCCGTTAGGCATAGGTGAAGAACCCCAAAAATTCACTTCTGTCAGTGTTGCATCTTTTTTAGTTTGATTCATAAAGGGTTCTATCGCTTGAAATAAACTATCACGGGCTTTCCTCCAGGCAATCGATTGTTGACTTCTAATATCTGAGCCATATACTTCCTGTGTCAAGGGTTGAGCTCTCTTATCCACTGAATCACCTAAACCATGCTCTATATATTCATTAATCTCGCCAAGACTAACAAAATCATTAGAGTAAGTAATCCAATTTATAACTTTTTGAATGTCTTCTTTTGGTGTTTCTCCCTTCAAAGGGAGAAACGAAACCGGGGCATCCCAAGCTTGCATCTTCTTTCCCAATACCCCCAGTAAACCGGCTACACTGCTATCAGCAGCTGCTAGCTTTTGCACATTTCCCACTGTTCGTCCAAAAGTGGGAATCGGATTTGCTTCTGTCCCGCCAACAACTGTTATATCCGGAGAGTTATTCATTATTCAAATCTTATTTTACCCAAAAAGTGCTATTAATCCAAATTTAAGCTATAATGAATAAAGTCCTAGTCGCAACCGGAGCAAGAAGATGGAAGATGTAAGACCAACTTTACCCAGAGAAGAAAGACAAACCTTCATGTTGCAAAGAATGGAAAGGATAATAGAAGGGCTTTTAGCAGATCCAAAAAATCTCGAAACAATAAAACAAGCTGTTAGACAAGGTTCCTCCTTGAGGAAAGCTACGGCTCAGATTTTATATGATGTAGCTTCAAAAATTAATGTTAGCAGCGGGAGCCTAAAACATGCAGAAAACATGCGGCTCGAAAGAATGCGTAATCTGGCGCAAGAGCTTCAGGAAGATCAGTTGTCCATCGAAAAGCCCAGGACATCATTGCCAAGATTATGGCCGTCTTTGGAGGAACAAATGGGTTCTGATTTCCGCCGACCGGCTCAAATGATTCTACGGTTTGAAAAACTACGCCAAAGTAAAGTTTTTCAATTGCGTGTGCATCTGTTAAATGTATTGGGGGGAAGAATGACAGCGCCACCTCCCCAAGAAATCAAGGAAACCGGTATTCTACGCAAGATAAGAGATAAAGCTGTAAACTTTCCGGGAGAAGTTATCTATCGGGCAATCAATCCTGATGACTTTAAGGGCTACTTGCCCTTTTTAGAAGAATTTCAGTTGCTTAAAGAGGATCCCACTGGGTTGTCGTATTTAGCTAAAGTATCAGAGGAATGGGAGAGTCCATCCTACAACCTGGGTGTCTCTGCTTATAAGACACTCCATCAAGCCGCCGTTCTTGCCGGTATTCCCAAAGATACAAAATTCTAAAAAGGAAATCATCTGAGTAATGATAGTATTCATTACGGGGTATCTATCCTAATCCAACGCGATCTTTTACTTCCTCTAATTTCTTTACCGCAATAGCTTCCGCTTTTTCTTTTCCTTCTTTGAGCAACAACTCGATATGTGAAGGATTATCCATCAATTCCTGATAGCGCTTCTTAAAAGGTTCTAAAAACTCTACTACTTTCTCTGCTAGATCTTTTTTAAACTCACCATATCCTTTGCCTTCAAACCTTGACTCAATCTCTGCCCTGCTTTCTCCACTCACCCCTTCATAAATCTCCAGCAGGTTATAAATGCCGGGACGGGCCGGATCAAATTTAATCTCTTTTTGTGAATCCGTGGTGGCACCCATTATTTGAGAGTGAATTTCATCCGATGAAGCTAACAGATTTAAGGTATGCCCGCTTCTGTCGTCGCTTTTACTCATTTTTTTGGTTGGTTCAATTAAATCCATAATCCGGGCGCCGGATTTCGGGATCACCGGCTTTGGCAGCTTAAAAGTTTCGCCGTAGATAGAGTTAAAACGCTGGGCAATATCACGGGTAATTTCCACATGCTGTTTTTGATCCTCCCCTACCGGCACTTCATCCGTATCATAAAGTAAAATATCAGCTGCCATTAGAGCCGGATAATCAAAGAGGCCGACACTGACGCTTTCTTTCTGATTGCCTGATTTTTCCTTAAACTGGGTCATCCGGCCCATCCAGCCCATCGGGGTAAAACAATTTAATATCCAGGCTAGCTCCGCGTGGGCGCTGACATCAGACTGGACAAACACAATTGACTGCTGAGGGTCAATGCCGGCTGCAAAATATATCCCTGCCACCTCCCTGATTTTTTGCTTCAAGATTTTTGGATCCTGGGGCACGGTGATAGCATGAAGGTCAACAATACAAAAGACATTGTTAGCTTCCTGCTGGGAAGCTACCCAGTTTTTAAGAGCCCCTAAATAATTACCAATATGTAAATTCCCTGAAGGCTGAATCCCGGAAAAAACCCATTTTTTCATACCCTTCTATTCTACCTGGAAAGTATTTAGAACGCAAAATACGGATTGATTAGACTAACAGTTTTCTTAGCCACGGATTAGTAACTGCCAGTTCTCGGGGAACTTTAACTATATGAAAATCTGTTCTCCCTGTCCTTAATGGATCCTCAACCAGAGCAACTGCATCCTCTTCCACTTGAATAACATCTCCAAAACCAACATAATTTTCTCTCTCATCCGGTCTTTGAATTTGAGCGCAACCAACAATCCTATCGGAATGATCTAAAACGATTTCTTGTAATGTATCTAATCTTTCTTTAGTCATGTTTTTCTAGAAAAAAAGATAACCCTTTCAGGCATCAATCTTTAATAATTTTAGATTACCATAAGTTGTCAACTTTTGGCAAATTTCTATGCTCTATACCTATTTCTCAATCCATACGCTACCTGGTTAGACTGGCTAATAAAAGCTGTATAAAGACGATCATCATCGATCTTTTTATATATCTCTTGAGAAAATGGCACCCGTATTACATCTATACCTCTTCTTAATTCAAATAACTTATGTCCTCTACCCTGATAAAGTCCTGTCTGGGCATCTCTTACACCAACTTCCAATTCGGAATTTAGGTAAGTTTCACGACTGTAAAATGTTATTTCCAGAGGAGTTGGTACACTCTCAAACCAGATTTTTCTTCGGGCATTAAAATTAATCTCGGTTGACTGACCATGATCAGTTCCAGTTTTAGGATCATTTTCTACTCTGATTATTTTAGGTATCTTTCTAGGGTGATTAGACTCTATACGACTCTCTACGCCTGACTTTATAACTGAAACTACCAAATCTGCTAACTCCTCCGGCGAAACAGCATCATCCATTAAGACAAATCTCATTGCGATACTATCTTGAACAGCATCATCTATATGAACTATCCCTCCATTTTTTAAGGCCTTTCCCCAGCTTTTCACGAGCGTAGGCCCCAATTTCTTTTCCCGGGACTTTTCATGAACTAATCCGAATTTCGGTATTTTTCGGACACTGATCCACCTACGTTTGAGATGAGCTGTCAGCGGCCTGGGGTCACCCCGATCCGGAAAACCAACAACCTCATTGGTATCAACATCGTGGAAAGACTCTGAACAGAAGTCTTCCGCCGATCCTTCCGAAGCCTCGAATAATTCCTCGTTAAGCAGATTCTGGATATCAGATAAGAGATTACATAACTTCAAAGTTCTGGCTTCAATCGTTCCTAGTTGATGATGAATAATTGCATGCCTTTGTGCCTCGTATGCCAATGTCGGATCTATCTTTTCAGGCATAGCAAGGTATCTTAATAAATCACTTGGCCTGTCTGAAAGATTAGCAATTTCCTCCCTTAATTCAAAAGCTTCTGACAATTCAGGAACAAGCTCGCTACCAAAATAATTGATTGCTAAGATTGAATCTTTTCTCCGCTCTCTATAAAAACTTTGTGGATGAGTCCAGTTTGGTAACTTATAAATCTGTCTGCTTGATCCTAAAAAATACTTGTTAATCCTCTCTGTTTCCTGACTAGAGAAATCGCCTGTGACAGAAATTTTCCTACAAAGATCCACTACATCTTCTCCAAAAAAACCAATTGTTAAACGACCCAAATGGAAATTGGTTGCAAAAGACCGATCTTTAGTCCTTGGTTTGAAATCATCTGTCGTAATTGACCCTATTCTTGTTTCTCGCATATTTTTCCTTTCCCACAAAAAAAACCGCTCCTTTTTTTAAGGTGCGGCTGGGCGGGATTATTTCCCTGTATAGGGACTATCCTCTCCGCCACCGCTCTCCTTCAGGAGAAAACGATGATAGTTAATAAATTTAGATGTCTTCACAAAAACTCTTTGCATATTTTTCATCATAATCACACGGATAATGTTTCCGTCAATACTCATTCTACTATAGGATGGAGGAAAAATCAAGTCTACCAAGTCTACCTAGAAACTTTCATCTCTGCCAAAAATTGAACTGGTGTAAAAATCTTAATTCTTTTATATTGTTTAAGTTCCAGTAAATCCTGGTCCCCTGTAACAATATAATCACAATCACCCTCAATCGCTGCTTCCAGTACCCT
>CAZKCV010000018.1:0-10828 GCA_964551605.1 uncultured Gammaproteobacteria bacterium
ATCATGAAAGGATTGCTTCTCCTTTTGAACTGGCACGCAAAAAATTCTACTATGCTCTTCGTTCGCATAGATATCTCTCAAAGCAAAAGATTTCCGTAATTGGTCCGAAAACGATCTATTTCTTAAGGCCGGTATTTTACAAACATTTTGATAAGATTCTGTCCCACCCGGTTTTATCTTTAGGGATGATCTTTATGTTTGTATTTGAACTGATTGGTGGGGGGTTAGGTTATCTAATGGGGAGGATGAGAAATCTTTGAAAATTCTGCAACTTACAGCACATTTTAGGCCTAACGTTGGAGGAGTAGAAACCCATCTAAATGATTTATGCGACATCCTGGTGAAACGAAGATATAAAGTAACAGTGCTAACATATAGGCCGCTTGAAACAGAAGCGAAGTGGAAAGTTATCGAACAGGGGAACAATTTTACTATTATAAGGATTCCCTGGTTGCCGCATCTTTTTTACAAGTTAGTTAAAATGCCGGCCTTGGAGTTTCTATATTTGCTTCCAGGTCTTTTTTTAGTGACTCCATTTGTTTTGTTATTGAAAAGAATCCGGGTAATTCATGCTCATGGTTTGGTAGCCGGTTTTGTCGGTGTATTCTGGGGAAAAGTGTTTAAGAGGCGGGTAGTTATATCCACACATAGTTTATATAGTTTTCCAAAAACAGGTATTTATCGAAAATTTGTAACCTGGATTTTTAGAAACGCTTCTTTTTGTTTGGGTTTATCTAAACAAGCAGCTGAAGAAATCCGTTCTCTAGGAATAACTCCATGTAAGGTGGATAATTTTATTTACTGGATAGACTTAGAGAAATTCAAAATTCCAAAGTCAAAAGTCAAAATAAGGAAAGAATTAGAGTGGGACGATGAATTTGTAGTTTTGTTTGTGGGGAGACTAGTATCGGAAAAAGGCGTTATTGAACTATTAGAGTCCGTTAAGAATTGGGAAGAAAATATCAGCCTAAAAATTATTGGATCAGGCCCGTTGGAAGAATTAGTCAAAGAGACGGCATCAAAATGCAACAACGTGGAATTTATAGGGGTTATTGACCAAGGTAAGTTACCTTTGTATTATAGTGGATCTGATATACTGGTGGTTCCTTCAGTATCAGAAGAAGGCTTTGGGAGGGTAATTCTGGAATCACTGGCTTGTGGAACACCGGTGATTGGTGCTAAGCAGGGAGCAATTCCTGAAGCGATGGATGAGAGTGTGGGAAAATTAATTGATGTTTCAGCAAGTAATATTTATGAGGCGGTTTGGTATTTTTATCAAAACAGGGATAAACTAAAACAGCTAGCAAATAATTGCCGGAGTTTTGCAGAAAGGAGATATTCGGAAAAAAATGTCGAAAAAATCATTAAGGCATATCAAGGCTAATTTAGATAAAGCTTTAACTACGGCCGGGGATATGGCTTTAAAAAGACGAGCCAGAAATGTGATAGAAGCATTAGAACTTGAGGATGGCGATAAGGTATTGGAAATAGGTTGCGGTAACGGTTATTACCTTTCTTTATTAAACAGGTTGGGGATTAAATTGCAACTTTCCGGTATAGATAAAGATATTCTGGCTTTAAAAGATGCAGCAAAATTCATTCGGGACGAGAGAGTGAAGTTAGTTTTAGGTGATGCTTCCAAGATACCTTTTAAAACAGCCAGTTTTAATCGAATAGTA
Organism: uncultured Gammaproteobacteria bacterium; assembly: GCA_964551605.1. Lineage (GTDB taxonomy): Bacteria > Patescibacteriota > Microgenomatia > Daviesbacterales > UBA10151 > UBA10151. Next base: position 1,680 of record CAZKCV010000018.1, read on the forward strand.
ATGAGTGAGGTGATCGAGCATGTTGAAGATGAGGAAAAAGTCCTCAAAGAAGCATTCAGAGTTTTAAAACCGGGCGGAATAATGGCGTTGACTACTTGTAATATCGGTTACCCTTTTTTTTGGGATCCGATTAATTGGATTTTACAACATTTGTTTAAAACCCATATCAAAAGCGGTTTTTGGGCAGGAATTTGGAATCAACATGATAGACTTTACGAAAAAGAACAGGTGGAAAAACTTATCAAAAAAGCCGGATTCAGGATTGAACAGAGCCAGTATCTGACCGCCTATTGCTTACCCTTTAACCATTATATAGTTAATCTTATAGCTAAGCTGTTTTATTCAAGACTGTTGCCGGAAAGCATCCATAAGAGCATGAATAAGTTTCAAAATAATAAACAATCGTTGTTAGTAAGAATAGGATTTTTGTTAATTAATTCATGGGACCATTTAAACGATATTCTGCCTCAGGAAAGCGGGGTATCAATTTTTATTAAAGCTGTCAAATAGTAATTACAACTCATTTTTATTGACGAAAACAAAACTTTAAGTTAAACTCTTTGGGAAATGATTAATTGTGGATTAATCGGTTATGGATACTGGGGGCCAAATATTGCTAAATCCTTATGCAGGATTAAGGGTGTTAATTTGGCAGTTATTTGTGATAAGGATTCAGGCAGGCAAGAGGAGGCAAAATTGTTATATCCTCGGGCAGAAATTACAGGGGATGTTGATCATTTATTTAATCATGCTAATTTAGATGCAATTATCATTGCCAGCCCTGCTTTCACCCATTATGAGTTAGCTGTTAAAAGCTTAAAAGCAGGCAAGCATCTCTTAGTAGAGAAACCATTAACTTTAACTACTAAGGAGGCTGAAAATTTAATTCGGATTAATGATAAAGCAAAAAAGATAGTGATGGTAGGCCATACTTTTGAATATAATCCTATGGTTTTGAAGATTAAAAAAATAATTAAAGAGGAAAATTTTGGCAAGATTTATTATATCTATTCAACCAGAGTAAATCTGGGACAAATTAGAGGGGATGTGAATGCTCTTTGGAATTTGGCACCCCACGATATTTCCATATTTAACTTTATCTTGGACGAAAAACCCGAGCAGGTTATGGCAGCAGGCGCATCTTTTTTACAAAAAGATATTGAAGATGTAGTTTTTGTAATGCTCCGCTACCCCAATAATATTTTAGCAGAAATACATCTTAGTTGGTTGGATCCTGCCAAGGAAAGAAAAGTTACTGTGGTGGGTTCAAAAAAAATGCTGGTTTTTGATGATTTAGATAATGAGATGCCGATAAAAATTTATGACAAAAGGGCGGATACCAGCGAGGTAGCCAAAGGTTTGAGTACCGAATATAAGATAAAACTACACTCAGGTGATATTTACGCCCCCCAACTTGAAAATAAAGAGCCTTTGCTGGAAGAGCTGAACCATTTTTTTAATTGTATTAAAGACAATAAAAAGCCATTAACGGATTTAGAAAACGGTCTAAGGGTAGTGCAGGTTTTAGAAGCATGCCAAAACTCCATAAGAAATAATGGGAAATGGATAAAAATATAATAGGTGTAAAAACTGAGGAATTTGTAGTTATCAAACCAGATTCAACGTTTGGGAAAAACCCCTTGATTAGGTCCCATACAGTGATTTATGCCGGTAATAAGATCGGTAATAATTTTCAGACTGGACACGGAGTCTTGATAAGGGAAAATAATACCATTGGGGATCATGTCAGTGTTGGTAGCCATAGTGTAATAGAACATGATGTAACAATCGGGGATAACTGTCGGATACATTCCAATGTTTTTATTCCAGAGTTTTCAGTACTGGAGAGAAATTCATGGATCGGGCCGTGTGTAGTTTTGACAAATGCCAAGTACCCAAGATCAAAAAATGTAAAACAGAATTTAATAGGAGTAAAAATTTGCGAAAATGCTAAAATTGGTGCAGGAGCTGTGATATTGCCAGGAATAAGGATCGGGAAAAATGCTTTAGTCGGGGCGGGAAGTGTAGTGACTAAAGATGTTTTAGATAATCAAGTCGTAGCCGGTAATCCTGCAAAAGTTATAAAAAGCATACTTGAAATCAAAGACTATGAAGAAGCAAATATCTAATAAAATATCATTAATGGATTTGCCGGGGCAGTATAAAGAAGTGGAAAAAGAAGTCTTGCCGGCTGTAAAACGGGTTTTAGAGTCTGGTCGTTATGTAATGGGTCCGGAAGTGGCAGAATTTGAGAAGAATTTTGCCAAATTTTGCCATGCCAAATATTGTATCGGTACAAGCTCAGGTACGGAATCATTATTTTTAGCTTTAAAGGCATTGAAAATTGGACCAGATGATGAGGTAATTACAGTTCCTAATACCTTCACAGCCACCGCAGAGGCAATAGTGCTTGTCGGTGCAACTCCGGTTTTTTGTGATGTTGACCCGAAGACAAAAAATATGGATCCGAAGTCTCTAAAAACAAATATTACGAAAAAAACTAAAGCTGTAATTCCCGTTCATCTGCATGGCAATCCGGTAGACCTAGATGAAATATACAAATTAACAAAACTTAAAAAAATTGCCGTCATAGAAGATGCGGCTCAGGCGCACGGCGCTAAATACAAAGGTAAAATAATAGGTTCTCATGCAAGCGAATTTGTCTGTTTTAGTTTTCACCCGGTCAAGAATTTAGGCGCTTTTGGGGATGCCGGAGCAGTAATAACAAACAACCCCAAATTGGCGGAGATTGTTAGAAAGCTTTCTAATCATGGCAGGGAGGACCACTACTTTCATAGCTTGGTAGGCACTACCGGCAGATTGGATGCTATACAGGGGGCAATTTTAGATATTAAACTTAAAAAACTTAATAAATGGACCAAGGCAAAAATGAAATGGGCGAATTATTACAAGAAGAAACTCTCTGATGTATGTGAATTTATTGATACAACAACAGGGGGAGAAAGCGCACATCATGTAGTTGCCCTTTTAACTAACCGTAGAGATGAGTTGTCGGTATATCTTAAAAGTTTCGGTATTGAAACAGGGATCCATTACCCGACTCCATTGCATATTCAGCCAGCGTATAGATTTTTGGGTTACAAGGAAGGTGATTTTCCTATTGCTGAAAAATATGCCAAAGAGACTCTTTCCCTGCCGTTGTATGCTCATATGAAGCAAAAAGATATTGATTTTATCATTAGGAAAATCCGTGAGTTTTATACATGAGTAATTCATCAACAATTGCCAATAAGAAGATATTAATTACCGGCGGCGGGGGATTTATTGGCAGCTTCCTAACGGAAGAATTTTACCAAGATAATGAAGTTACTTTATTTGATAATGGGCGCAGAAATGCTTTCCGTTTTCTTGACCCAACAATTCAGAAAAAAGTTAATTTAGTAACAGGCGATATCAGGGACGAGCAGATATTGGGGAAGATTATTAAGGATCAGGATATAATTATTCATTTGGCAGCTATCGCAGGAGCATCCTTCTATGAAACAGATCCGCTGTTGACCTTGGATGTTAATCTTTTTGGTACAGTCAACTTGCTTAAGGCTTTGGTTGATACAAAGACAGAAAGAATAATTATTTTCTCAACATCAGAGGTTTACGGACCATTGGCAAATGATGTTAAGGAAGAAGACTCGACCTGCATAGGTCCTGTTTCCGAAGGCAGGTGGTCTTATGCTGTTTCTAAAGTGGCATCTGACCATCTAGTCAGGGCGTATTTTAAAAAATATGGGTTGCCGGTTAGTATAATAAGGCCTTTTAATATTTATGGGCCGAGACAAGTTGGTGAGGGTGCAGTTAGCAACATGTTAACCTCGGCAATAAAGGAAGGGAAGATATATGTTTCAGGCGACGGGTCACAGAAAAGAGCCTGGTGCTACATATCGGACATGATTAGAGCTGTAACGTTGATATTGGAAGAAAAAACTGATGGGGAGTGTTTCAACATAGGCAACCCTAATGCTTATGTAACAATTTTGGAGCTCGCGGAAAAAATACAGTCTCTTTGTAAAGGATCAAGGATATTTTTTTGTGAAAAGAGAAACGTAGAAGTATTGGATAGGAAACCCAATATCGATAAGGCAATGAATATAATAGGGTTTCATCCGGTAGTTGGATTTGACGAGGGTTTACAGTTAACCGTTGAATGGTGGAAAAAAAATATATCTAAGGAAGGAGTATAACCAAATGATAAAAGTACTTTTTATTGGCGGAAGGGACAAGGGCTTTAATTGTCTGAAACAACTGGTTAATTTAAAGGCCAAAATTTTGGCAAGCTACATATTGCAAGAAGATGATCATGAGTTGGAAAAAATTTCTTTGGAGATGGAGGAATTTTGCAAGCGTTTTAAAATCCCATATAAACTATCTAAAACAGTTAAAGGACAGAAAGAAAGAATACTTCAGTTGGAACCTGATCTTGTTATAGTCTCAGGTTGGAGAACTATTATTCCTGCCGATATTATATCACTACCAAAATACGGCTGCATAGCTTTCCATGAATCATTGCTTCCTAAATATCGTGGTTTTGCACCGATCAATTGGGCAGTGATAAACGGCGAGAAATATTCTGGAGTAACCTTATTTTATTTAGACTCAGGAATAGATAGTGGGGATATCATTGATCAAATCAAAATTCCGATAGGTACCGAAGAAACTGCCTATGATATCTATAACAAAACTATTGAAGCATCAATGTTATTACTAAGAAAGTGTTACCTGCCTATAATTCAGGGTAAAGCTCCAAGGAGGAAGCAGGATCATTCGAAAGCCACTTATCTTTGTGCAAGAACACCTGAAAACGGAAAGATAGACTGGTCTCTTTCAACTGCAAATATACATAATTTGATCCGCGGACTCTCCCATCCTTTCCCGGGAGCATATTGTTTTCTGAAAGAAAAAAAAATTCTAATACAAAGATCGGAAATTCCAAAGCAAGTTAAATGGGATGGTTCAATACCCGGACGCATAGCTTCTATAGTACAAGGTAAAGGGGTGGAAGTATTAACAGGAGATGGATCTATTTTGATAACATCTATCGAGATAGATAAAAAGATATATAATCCTGTAGATTATTTTAAATCAATAAAAGACCGTTTAGTATGAAGAATTTTTAAAGCCTTCAAGCTATTAATTCCTATATTTTAATAATTTGCATATCTTCAGTTTCATATAAAATTGAATTCTTTTTCAATCCTAAATCCCTTAATGAACTGTAGCCTTTTTTTAAGACTAAAAGATTAAGATTATATTTTCTAGCAATTTCTTTTATGGATTTTGTTAGGACAGGATAGACATCTGCAATCTTTGCAGCTGTTCTGGGCTGAAAATCAACTAGCACTTCGCTTTTGGTGTTATATAAAACCATATAAGCAATTTTCTGTGGAAGACAAATTATTCTGGGTCTAAATTTTAAAGTATTAATATATTTAAATCCCTCTTGCATCCCTTTAGTCATTGTTCTGTCCTTATCTTTAATGACAACCTTCCACTGCAGGAAAATTGATATGGCTAGATTAATAAATGTAATTGCGGCCAAAATTATAATAGCTAATAATTTAAAATCTGTTCTTATTAAATGAGAAAAAATAACCGCTGTAACAATAACTGTGGGAGCCAATGCCATTTCCATATACCTTTGTCCTTCTCCGATGGGAGTTAAGTATTTTATAGAAAGCACCAGAATCGAAAGAATATAGAAAAAGAACGCCCAAAGGCTTAATTTGAAAAGCAAAAAGTTACTAATGGGTAAAAAGTCTATATTTATTATTTTAAATACTAGGAATGCCAAAGGTCCCAGTGTCCAGAGGTTTACTCCAAGCAGAGAAAACGGAGTGAATTTACTGAGTACGAGATAAATATAACTTACTAAATCTGTTTTTATCTTACTGTTGTTTTGTCTAACTTGATGAGAAAATCGGTGTCTAAAATTAATTGACCAAAGATAAATGTTTGCAATATGCTCTTCTAGAATTTTATAGTAATATCCTTTACTAATAACTAATGCGGTTCCCATAGCCGTAAAGAACATTAAAATATACAAAGGGTTTCTTTCAATAATTAAGAAAAATATTGATATGAATAAAAACGACTGGATAGGAAATTTATGAGAGAAGAAACAAACCACTAAGCCAATAAAACTTACAGTCAAAAAAAGAATATTTGGATTAATAGAATATGCTATGAGCGGATAGAATGCCAAAGTAAAAAGCATATAGCCTAATGATCGGGGAGTTAGATAGCTATTCTCTAAAATTATTAAAGGGATAGTTGCGTAAATAAATTGTGCCACCAAAGCAATTTCGAATTTGCCTGTAATTTGGTAGGTTATGAAAAATATCAAAATATTATGAACTGCATCAAAGATAGGAGAAATAAATCCTTGCACCCGAAGTAAAGTTTTTTTACTAAGGAACGACAGTAACCAAGGGAGGGCAGGAGGGTATACGAAATAGCCCTCGAGCATAAATCCCTCCTTAACTTTTTCCATGGGTATATGGTGACCATTTTTTCTGAAAATATCTGCTTCAATCATCTTCACCCAAACGTCTAATCCGTAGTATTTATTCAACAGCCTTGGGTATATTTGCAGTAGAAAACCCAAAATAGGAATAAAGAGTGCGGAAAGATAGATCATAAATAGCATCATACACAATGGATATACATTTTTCAAAACGGGTATGTGTTTTTTTACTTAAGTTTTAAGTAAATAATCAACAATAATTTTTGAAGGAGGGATTATAAAGGAGACAGGTTTTTTTTGGTATTTCTTGTAATTTTTTATAAAATCCCTGACTATCTGTTCATTAGCATGACTTAAAAGCGCGTTTTCTCCTAAACCTTCTATTCTTTCCGTTACATTTCTTAATATTAGGCAGGGTTTACCCAGATAAAATGCTTCTTCCTGATTGCTTCCTCCGTCAGTTGCAATAAACTCAGATCTTTCCATAAGGTGCAAGAAGTCACTATACGGTAATCTGGGTACTAAAATTATATTCTTATTTTGTTTAATACCCTCCAAAAGATTCTCTCTGATTAAAAACTTTTCTGTTAACTTATGAAGGACTAGCACGCATTGCAACTTACTATTAGTATATTCATTAAAGATATATAGAAATTTTTTAGTTAAATTCTTTTTAAATAATATATGTTCTTGTCTGTGCAATACTAGTACAAAATATTTTTTATTCCGATTTTTTGAATGTTTGTATTTGGCGTTTTTTAGTGTCAGTAAGGCAGTCTCCAATAGGGTGTTATTGTGAGTATTAATTTTTTCTCCTCCATCATTTTTGAGATTATTAATTGCCCAGGAATTTGGGCAAAAATGCAGATCAGCCAGACGGGAAACTATATACCTGCAAATTTCTTCCGGGAATGGTTCAAGGAAATTAAACGATCTAAGACCGGATTCAATATGTGCAATTCTTATGCCGTTAAATTTTCCTGCTAGTGCTCCTATAAGTGAGGAGACAGTATCTCCGTGTACAATTATTAAAGAATTTTTTCTATCCAAATTCTTAAATTGATTTCTAAAATAGAGGAAGAAATTAACTGTGGCTTTGACCATCCATACCAGAAAACGAATGTAGTAGTGTGGTAGATTGAAAGGTTTCATTTTCAATGCATAATATTTTTTTTGTTTGTTAAATAAAAACTCAAGCTCGCTGAAGGCAAGTGTATTTTGGGAAGAAGATACAATTTTAAAGTCTGTTTTCCTTCTGTCTAGTTCTTTCAAAACGGGCGCAAGCTTGATAAGTTCTGCCGTAGTCCCAATAAAAAAATAGATAGCTTTTTTCATTCATTTTTTGGTAAACCAAAATAAACCACAAAAGTAATTAGAATTTTCTAAAATTTCTATGTCCATATTGTCAAAATTTTTTATAGGACGATTAAATTCTCTCATAACTGCATAACATTCTAACATTCCTTGGCCGCGTTTGACTACTAATACAATTTTAATCAAGGAATTTTTTTAATACCATCGTCTAAAATATGATTAATATCAAATTGTTTAGAAAGTTTAATAGCGGCATCTTTGTATAATTTATATTTGTCTTGGCTGCTTAATAATTTGGCGACAGCATCTGCTAAAGATTTTTCGGAATAATCAATTACTACGCCGCTTTTTGTCTTTGAAATCAGGCTTGACATAGTGGCGACATCAGTTGTTATCACTGGGAGGCCGCAGCACATATAAAGTTTTATTTTGCTGGGGTCTGAATAGTAGCTCAAGTTGTTTGGCATGGGCATGTAAGGAGCCAGGCCGATACTTTTTTGAACCATTAAATCAGTCATCTCTTCAAAGCTTTCAATGTATCCGGTAAAATCGACATTTTTTTCCAATTTGAGTTTATCTACCAATTCTTTTAGGTGATTAAGGTATTTCCCCGAACCTATTATAGTCAAGTGGATTTTGGGAAACTTTTTAATTAAATAAGGCATCGCCTGTATGGTTAGTTGTGGGCCTGTTGATTCCCTTATTGCCCCCATGTACAAAATATTATAAAAATCTATCTTTTCAATTAGTCGGACTTTAATACTTTTAGTGTCGTAACAGATAGGGACGATATTAAAAGGGGCGCTATTTAAACGTGTTATGCCATATTGTTTTCTTCCTTTGATTTGTTCCTTCACCATTACCCAATTAGTGTCTGAAAATTTGCAGGCAGTTTTGTCCATAAAACGGTAAAGGGAGTTTAAGAAAGGATTGTTAAAACGCTGAGGGACAAAATCCAGGGAATAATAAACCAGTCTTTTAACCAGGTTAATCAAACGTAGCGGCAATATGGTGATGAATGATAAATCTTCCATGGCGATGCAAAGATCAAAAGATAAACCGGTTTTAAACAGAAAATAATAGGTGATCAAAATATGATGTAGATATTTCAAAAGTTCAGGACCATTGTAAACCGACGCTCTAATCTCTTGTACCTTTTGGCCATTGATGAAAGTTAGACAGTAAGAGATATGGTGACCAAATTCAGGGAGGGGGTGAGTAATTAGGATAATTTTTCTTGCTTTATCTTTCAAATAGCCAAGGATACGTATATCCGTGTCTTCACCTTTTTCCGACCTATTCGTATAATGAGTCAGCATTAATATTTTGGTTTTATCTTTTTTCAGAATCATAAGTT
>CAZKCV010000019.1:0-9478 GCA_964551605.1 uncultured Gammaproteobacteria bacterium
TTCAAAAACTTTCTACCAAATCCTGTTTTAAAATACTTTTCTCGCTTAATTGCTTTTTCTTCTGACAAACAAGCTTCGTAATATACGATCTCAAAAGGAATTCTACTCCTTGTTGATGGAACTTTACCTGAATTATGCTCATTAAATCTCCTTTTTAAGTCATTGCAAAATCCAACATAAATCCTATCATCTGTTTTACTTTTTAAAACATAAGTATAGAACATTTTTATGAGCCCCGCCCGCCATCGCAAGCAGGAGCTTGCTCAGGCGTTGCGGGCGGGTACCGGCCCGTTGCCCTATATTCTAACAAGTTTAGATACAGTTGTCATTCTGAGCTTAAAAGAGTATAATAAGCCTATCTGCTTAATGGACCCCGCCATGGCGGGGTTTTTTAGTCGGAAAACAACTATGACAGACATAAACACGACTCTACGAGTAAGAAACGTTGCAATTATTGCTCACGTTGATCACGGCAAAACTACTTTAGTAGATGCCCTGCTTCGCCAATCCAAAACTAAACTAGGCAAGGAATTTACTGAAACTTCGGAGTTGATCATGGACTCCAATGACCTGGAAAAAGAAAGGGGAATTACTATTTTCTCCAAAAATGCCTCAGTTAACTGGAACGGCACTAAGATCAATATTATTGATACCCCGGGGCACGCTGATTTTGGCGGGGAAGTGGAAAGGGTCTTAAAAATGGCTGACGGATGCCTTTTACTGATAGATGCCAAAGAAGGCCCAATGCCGCAAACCAGGTTTGTGTTGAAGAAAGCCCTGGAAATGGGGCATAAAGTTATTGTGGTCATCAACAAGATTGATAAATTAGACGCCAGGATTAACTACGTAATTAACAAAACTTTTGATTTATTTTTAGAACTTGGGGCAGATGAAGAAGCTGCTTATTTCCCAACTATATATTCCTCAGGAAAAAATGGTAAAGCCGGATTGGAATCTGACCTTTCCAAAATGGACGATATCGCCCCTGTTTTTAACGCTATTTTGGAACATATTCCAGCCCCCTTGGCTTATTCGGAAAAACCCCTGCAGATTTTAATCACCAATACAATTTATGATAATTTCAAAGGCCGGATTGCCACCGGCCGGGTTCACAGCGGAACCATAAAAGCCGGACAGGAAATTGCCTATATCAATAGGGATGGAGTAATTAAGAAGTTCAGGTTAACTTCCTTAATGGGCTTTGAAGGTTTAGAGCGGGTGGATATTACGGAAGCTCACGCCGGAGATATTATTGCCCTTTCCGGAATTCCCGACATTACTATTGGTGAAACTATTGCCGATCCGGTTCACCCTGTTGCTTTGCCGGTTTTGGACATAGAAGAATCAACCGTCAGGATGCGTTTCGGGGTTAACACTTCCCCTCTGGCCGGCCTGGAAGGTGAATTTAAGACTGCCAGGCAAATCCGGGAAAGGTTGTATAAAGCATCAGAAGCTGATGTGGCCTTAAAGGTAGAAGACGGTCCTTCCGGTGATCAGATTGTCAGCGGCAGAGGAGAGCTGCACCTTGCTATTTTAATCGAAAGATTAAGAAGGGAAGGTTATGAATTTGAAGTCGGAAAACCCCAGGTTATTGAGAAAACGGAAAACGGTAAGTTGATGACGCCATATGAAAAAGTAGCCATTGAAGTGCCGGAAGAGCTGTCCGGGTCAGTCATGCAGAAAATGGGACTTAGGCACGGCGAGCTCCTGGATATGAATACGGAAAACGGTATTGTTTTCCTGGAATTTATCATTGCTACCAAGGAATTTTTTGGATACAGAAGCCAGTTTATTACGGATACCAAAGGACTGGGAATTATCAGCAGTTCTTTTTATGAGTACAGACCGGATTCAGGAGCAACTTTTAAAAGGTCCAATGGGTCTTTAGTGGTGCATGAATCCGGAGCTACCAAACTTTATGCCTTGGTTGGTGCTCAGGACAGAGGTGCTTTGTTTGTGGGACCGGGAGTAAATGTTTATAAAGGTCAGGTCATTGGGATGAATTCCCGGGAAGATGATATTGCCATTAATGTCTGCAAGGAAAAAAAGCAGACTAATCACCGCTCCAGCGGAGAAGGAACCTCAGAGCATTTCAATACCCCGAAAATCATGAGCCTGGAAAATGCCATTGAGTACATTGATGATACGGAACTGGTTGAAGTCACCCCCAAAAATATCCGAATCAGGAAAATAAACCTTTAGTCATTCCTGAAAGATAATTTTTCTGCCGGTAATCCGGATTTCTGATATGCCCATATAGGAACACCCCTGTAGCAGATATAAGAAATTATTACCTCCCGGAAGCCCTCCATATATCTTCGGACAGACTCCGCAACTTGTTGTTGTGTCGGTGATTTCGCCATGATTATTGCCTGGCAAATATCTTCCTCCCGGCTGATGATTAGCTTTTGTTTTACACCTTCTACGATTTGGGCAACGGTTTCTGCCACATTATTAAAATCTTCTTTATCTCTATCCCGGCTTGTTAAAAGGAGGTAAGAAGGACCTCTGCCGGGTCTATAAGTATGTAATGTTTTATAAGACACTCCGGCTGGACTTTGAAAATTCACAATAACATTACTAAGGGACCTGTTGGGTAATTTACTTCTGTCCAGCTCATCAGGAGTTAAGTTTTTAGCCTGCACCAGATTATACCTGGGTACCGGCAGAACAGTTTCAAGCTCTCTAAAAAATTCACGTAAGCCCATCAGGGTGTGGAGTCTAGCACTTTATGTCCGGGAAGTCAAAAGGACCAGCGTTTGAATGGACGATTATGTCTACTTAGTGTTCCGGTGTTATTCTGGGTTTTCTTGAAGGTGCTCTCTCAGTTAATGATCTACCCGCAGCATATATGCCGGTAGCCTGAAATCTAGGATCAATCCTGGGTCTGTTTACTGTCATTTCTCCCCAAGGTGTTTGTTTAATTTCTACCCCATCTTCGATAGAATAGCCTTCTACTTTTCCGCCTTTTTTTTCAACCATGAGCAGAATTATATTCAGTAAATTTTAGTATGTCAAATAAAATTGGGGGTTAAATTGGTGCGCGCCTGGAGGGAATCGAACCCCCAACCGCCTCGTCCGAAGCGAGGTGCTCTATCCGTTAAGCTACAGGCGCATTAGAGTATTTTAACACTTCAGGAGTTCTAGTGCGCCGTAGAGGCCGGCATCCTGACCCAGGGTAGCTTTAACTACCTGCGGAGGTTGGGGGAAAACCTTTAACTCATCTTTCAGATAAGATTGCACTTTATCCAACGGAATAGACTGGGTAACAGCTCCTCCTAAAATTACTATATCCGGTGACCAGTGGACAATAACATTATTTAACCCAATGGCTGTATATTTGGCCACTTCATCCCAGATACCCGGGTCTGTAATTTCCTCACCTTTTTTTTGATAAAGCCCCGGAAAATAAGAGCCACCGGTATAGGTTTCAAGATGCCCCTTACCTCCGCAGTTACAGGGATTTCCGTCCGGTACTATAATTTGATGGCCGGGTTCAAATCCCAAAGCATTATTATCAATCTTTTTGTCAACAATCCTTACTCCGCCGATACCCGTACCTATACCAAGATAGGCAATAATACTGCTTCCATTGCCGGCTCCTTTAGTAGCTTCACCCAGTCCGACTAAAGCAGTATCATTTTCCAACTGTACTTCTGTTTCAAATACTTTTTCCAATTCATTTTTTAAGGGTTTTTGAACCCAGCCGCCAATGTGGGGACTGGTTATTAACATGGATCTTTCTTTGTTTAAGGGGCCGGCTATACCTCCGGCTATGTCGGTTACTTTTCCTTCTCCTGAGAGCTCCTGGTAAACTTGTCTAAAAGCTTCGATGCCTTGGCTAAAATCCGCCGGAGTGGGGATAATTTTGGAGTTTTCAATGGTTTCTCTATCCCGGGAAACAGCCAGCCTCATGTTTGTTCCGCCAATATCAAATACCAAATACATATTTAGATTTTAACATATCTCTTACCCAAACCTGATTCATTCTTTACGTAATACAAATAGAATAAAGGTTTAAAGACAAGAAAATAGGTTAGGAGGTGATAAAAAGAATGATTAAAAAAGCATTATTAGCAGGAGGGGCGCTGGCAACAGGTATGGCTTTAACATTGGGTTTGGCATTGGCTCAATCACCTAGTCCGACAGCATCACCAAGTCCGACAGCATCACCAACGGTTCCTGCAGGAGCACCGGCAACCGGGATGGGTTATTAGTGAAAAAAGGCAAATGACAGGTGCTAAAATGACGGAAGCGCCTGTCATTTGAATCCATGAATAGATTTCAAAGTTTTGTCATCCTTATAGTATTTGGCTTAGTGGGAGTGGGTATTGCGTTAATGTTTTTACCCCGTAATCAGGTAACAGGACCCACTGCAATTACTATTTCAAAACCGGCACCCGGAAATGAACCTCCGATTGCTGCAGTTATATCAGAGCCGCAAACAATTTCTATTCCCCGGATAAATGTCACTGCTGATGTTGAATCAGTAGGGCAGGATGCTGAAGGAAAAATGGATGTGCCGAAAGGGGTATTTAATGTCGGCTGGTATAACCTGGGATTCAAACCGGGAGAAAAAGGCAGTGCAGTCATGGCCGGTCATTTAGATACTATTACCGGAGCGCCGGCAGTTTTTTATAACATCGGGCAATTGCAGGCAGGTGATGAGGTAATGGTGACGGATAAAAACGGCAAAACACTTAACTTTACAGTTACCGGAGTCCAAAGTTATGCATTTGATAAAGTGCCTTTGCAGGAAGTATTTGCAAGTACAGATAAACCCAGGTTAAACCTGATAACCTGTGTCGGCACCTGGGATGTCGGAAGCAGGAATTATTCGGAAAGACTCGTAGTCTATACAGTACTTAGGAGTTAACTTACGTTTACACCCCAAGGGTGTAAACGTAAGTTTTGTAGAGTTTAGAGGTGCCAGTTTACAGGCAGATTAGTTTTTTGTATAGTGCAGGACATGGATTACAATGCTTTGGCATTGAAACTGCACAAAAAATTTCAGGGAAAATTAGAAACTATCCCCAAAACTCCCCTTAAAGATAAAAAAGATATGTCTATTGTTTATACTCCCGGTGTCGGTGCTGTCAGCAGCTTTATCGGCAAGAATCCGGAAGCAGTTTTTGACATGACCCTAAAAGGCAGGACCGTAGCTGTAGTCTCAGATGGTTCAGCCATATTGGGGCTGGGTAATTTAGGCCCGGAAGCAGCTTTGCCGGTGATGGAAGGTAAATGCCTGCTTTTTAAGGTTTTTGCCGGGCTGGATGCTTTCCCGATTGTCCTGGGTACACAAGACCCTGAGGAAATAATAAATATTGTCCGGGGGATTGCCCCTACTTTTGCCGCCATTAATCTGGAAGATATATCTGCCCCCCGCTGTTTTGAAATAGAAGAAAGCCTGCAAAATCTGGGGATTCCGGTGATGCATGATGACCAGCATGCTACCTCAGTGGTAGTTTTGGGTGCCTTAAAGACTGCTGCTAAAGTATCCGGCAGAAACTGGTCTGACCTGAAAATAGTTATTAACGGAGCCGGGGCAGCAGGCACAGCAGTAGCTAAAATCCTGGAAGATGTTGCAGATGTCATTGTCCTGGATAGTAAAGGCACAATTCATAAGGGTAGGTCTGATTTAGAAACCTACAAAAAGCAATTAGCTAATGAGACAAATAAAGATAACTTAGCAGGTGATTTGGAATTTGCTTTAACAGGGGCAGATGTTTTTATCGGCTTATCAAGAGGCGGCATCTTAAAGCCTCATCATATTAAGAAAATGGCCAAGGATCCGATTATTTTTGCCCTGGCCAACCCCATTCCGGAGATCATGCCGGATGAGGCAAAAAAGTCAGGGGTGCGCTTTATTGCTACAGGCAGGTCTGATTTTCCCAACCAGGTTAACAATGCCCTGGTTTTTCCGGGAATTTTTAAGGGCGCCATTAAAGCCCGGGCCAGAAGGATCACCCGGGAAATGAAGCTAAAAGCTGCTGAAGCCTTAAGTAAAATCATCAAAAACCCGACTCCGGAAAACTTTGTCCCTTCCATATTTGACCCGAGGGTGGTAAATAGGGTATCATTAGCTACAATATCTGCCTCCGGAAAAGATGAATAATCCCTTCAAAGTAGCACTTAACAACCTGGAACTGGCAGGAAAAGCAGGCAGTATCAGACAGGAAATCATTGACCTGTTAACGGTTCCCCAGCAGCAAATCGAAGTCAGTATCCCTTTTAAGCTTGATTCCGGCAAACTGCAGATAGCTAAAGGTTACCGGGTCCAATATAACAACTGGCGCGGTCCCTACAAAGGCGGCCTGAGGTATCACCCCGAAGTAAACCTGGATGAAGTGAAGGCGTTAGCCTTTTGGATGACTATTAAAAATGCAGTCATTAACGTCCCCTTCGGCGGCAGCAAGGGCGGCATCGAAATAGATCCCAAAAAGCTGTCCCCTAAAGAATTGGAAAGGTTAACCCGTGGTTTTGCCAGAAAATTAGCTCCGCTTGTTGGTCCTACCGTAGATGTGCCGGCTCCTGATGTTAATACCAATTCCCAAACCATGGATTGGTTTGCTTCGGAGTATTCCAAGGCAGTCGGAAAATCCTCCCCAGCTGTGGTCACCGGAAAATCAATTGAAAAAGGCGGCTCAGAAGGCCGGGAAGAAGCTACCGGCTTAGGCGGCTTTTTTATTTTGGAAGAGCTGGTGAAAAAGCTAAAGCTCAAAAAACCCTTGACAGTAGCCATCCAGGGTTTTGGGAATGTCGGCTACCATATTGCGAAGATCCTCCAGGAGTCAGGCTACAGGGTAGTTGCTTTATCAGATTCCAAGGGCGGAATCTATGAAAAAGACGGAAGCTTAAATGTGGAGGAGGTAAAAAACTTCAAGAAACAGAATGGTTCAATTTCCGAATACAGGCCGACCAAAAATACGGTTAAGATTGCCAATAAGGGCATGCCGCTTTTGGAGGCGGATATTTTTGTGCCGGCGGCCCTGGAAAACGTGATTACTGAGGAAAATGCCCCTCATATTAGCGTAAAGGTCATTCTGGAAATGGCTAACGGCCCGACATCTGACCAGGCAGATGAGATTTTGAATAAAAAAGGTATTTTAGTAGTACCGGATGTATTAGCCAATGCCGGCGGTGTAACCGTCTCTTATTATGAGTGGTACCAAAATATGAAAAACCAGAAATGGACCAAGAAGAAAGTTAATAATAAATTGAGCAAAGCCATGGCGGATGCATTTGAAGAAATGTGGGCAATACATAAAAAGAAAAAAGTATCTCTCCGCCTGGCAGCATATATCCTGGCTTTGCAAAGATTATCCAAAAAAGCTAATATTCTGTCTTAAGTTTAATTTTTAAGCGTCATCGCGAGCGAGTGAAACGAGCGTGGCGATCTTGATTTTAATAGAGATTGCCACGTCAGTCGTCCTTCAGCAGGACTCCTTCCCCGCAATGACAAAGGGTTTTGAATATGAAAATTGATAAATTAGAAAAATTGGTAAAACTGTTAAGGTACTATATTTTGGTATCCTCTTCCAAGGCCGGATCAGGTCATCCGACTTCGTCCTTGTCTGCCGTGGAGCTGACTGCCGCCTTAATGTTTGGCGGCTTTTTCAGGTCTGACCTGAAAGATACAAATAACCCTTTTAATGACCGGCTGATTTTTTCCAAAGGCCACGCCTCGCCGCTTTATTATTCCCTATTCACTGCTGCCGGAGCGATCACGGAAGAGGAATTATTAACCCTAAGGAAATTCGGCAGCCGACTGGAAGGCCATCCCACCATGGAGTTTCCCTATACTGAAGTGCCTACCGGTTCATTAGGCCAGGGGTTATCTGCCGGCTTGGGTATGGCCTTAAACAGTAAATACCTGGATAAAAGTAATTTCCGAACCTTTGTTTTATTGGGTGATTCGGAAATGGCAGAAGGCTCTGTCTGGGAAGCTATCCAAAGCGCATCCTATTATAAACTGGATAATTTAGTGGCTATTTTGGATGTCAACCGCTTAGGCCAGAGCCGGGAAACCATGATCGGCCATGATGTTGCAAGTTATAAAAGGAAGCTCGAAGCCTTTGACTGGGAGACAATCGTTATTGACGGCAATGATTTAAAACAAGTGATTGCGGCTTTTGAAAAAGCCGTAAAGGTAAAGGGTAAACCGGTGATGATTATTGCCAGGACTTTTAAGGGCAAAGGTATTTCCTTCCTGGAAAATAAAGAAAACTGGCACGGCAAAGCTTTGGCTGAGAAAGATTTAAGCCTGGCACTCGGAGAGCTGGGGCCGATAGATAAAAAGCTGCGCGGCAAAATTAAATTACCGCGAAAGGGTGCATTAAAGAAAAAAACTGCAGCAGCCAACCTGCCGGCCACCAACTACACCACAGACCAGCCGATTGCTACCAGAAAAGCCTATGGCAATGCCCTGGTTAGAATTTTCCCTAAGTTTCCTAATATGGTAGTTCTGGACGGGGAAACCAGTAATTCCACTTATTCGGAGTTTTTTGCCAAGGCATACCCGGATCATTTCTTTGAGATGTTTATTGCCGAGCAGAACATGGCCGGAGTGGCATTAGGTTTAGCCAGGCAGGGTAGGATTCCCTTTGTTTCCACCTTTGCCGCTTT
The DNA here is from genome assembly GCA_964551605.1 of uncultured Gammaproteobacteria bacterium. Classification (GTDB taxonomy): domain Bacteria; phylum Patescibacteriota; class Microgenomatia; order Daviesbacterales; family UBA10151; genus UBA10151. Next base: position 8,626 of record CAZKCV010000019.1, read on the forward strand.
TTTCAGCCGGGCTTTTGACCAAATCCGGATGGCGCAGTATGCTGACACCAATATCAAATTCTGCGGATCCCATGCCGGGGTGTCCATCGGAGAAGACGGCGCTTCCCAAATGGGCCTGGAGGATATCGGTATGTTCCGGTCCTTACTGGGCAGTGTTGTGTTATACCCTTCAGACGCAGTTTCAACTGAAAAATTGATCGAAGAAGCAGCTAAGCATAAGGGAGTGGTGTATATCCGGACTACCAGAAAAGAAACGCCTATTCTTTATAAAAACACTGAGAAGTTTGCTATCGGCGGAAGCCGGGTTTTACGGAAAAGCAAGTCAGACCAGGTGACGGTAATCGGAGCCGGCATCACTCTGCATGAGGCCTTAAAGGCCTATGATTTATTAAAGGAAAAAGGCATTACCATCAGGGTAATTGATTTATATTCCATTGCCCCCCTGGATGTAAGAACCCTAAAGCAGGCAGCCAAGGAAACCAAAGCCATAATTACCGTGGAAGATCACCATATTGCCGGAGGTTTAGGAGAAGCTGTGGCAGCTGCAGTTTCCGGACTGGTTCCGGTTCATATTCTGGCAGTTGAAAAGATGCCCCACAGCGGAAAACCGGATGAGCTGCTGGAATATGAGGGTATTTCTGCCTCAGCTATTGTCAAAAAGGTCAAAAAGGTGTTAGTGTAATTTGCATGCGCCCGGCTAATCTCAAAACCAGAATCTTCCTGGACAGCGGAGATGTTAATGAAACTAAAGAGATTATTTCTGTTTTAGGCTTCCTGGACGGCCAGACTACTAATCCCACTTTAATTGCCAAAAATCCTGATGCCCAAAAGCGATTGGCAGAAGGTAATAAAT
>CAZKCV010000020.1:0-6343 GCA_964551605.1 uncultured Gammaproteobacteria bacterium
GTGAAGCGCTTTCGCCTCAGATGGATTTTAGAGAAAAATTCTTAATAGAAAATGTGTTTACCTCAAGCCCTTCTGTGAGGATGATAGTGCCAGAAAAAGCCGCCTACCATGGACTGCCGCTTTTCCGCGATGTCGCCCGGGCTGGGTTATACATGCTTGATCGGGGCAGGAGAGAGCTGGAAGCCAGTCAAACACAAAAAACTGCAACTTTTTAGGACAAACTTTATACGGTCGTTATATGTTTGTCCAGGAAAGTTTGATAAAATAATACAGAAATGCAAATAGTGACAGTTGGTGACAAATATCAAATTATCATCCCTAAGGAAGTTAGAGAAAAGATAGAGGGTGTCAAGCCTGGAGCGAAAATGAGTATCCAGGTACAGGACCCACATACTATTATTCTTAAGCTCATCAAATGACCAGAGATTAAAAACCTTCAAAAAAATTAAAGTTTTACCCTTAAAAGAAATTAACTAAACGAGCTAAAAGGATGAAGTCAATATACCTGATTGTGAGACCCGATATCAAAAAAGATAACCTCATCACTTCCAAGTGGTTGATAAACAATACGGATATCTCCTGTTACAGAAAAAGAACGTAGCTCCCGTTTGGCGCCGGTCAAGGAATGATTTTTTAATAGGGGATGCATAGCGTTTTCTCTAAAAAGAGCAATTCTTTCTTTGGTTTTTTTAACAAGCTTTTTATTCGGTAAGATTCTACTCCGATAACTTTTCTCAAAACGGGGTCGGAGCTTAATTTTCATTAAGGTGTTTCATTAAACTCTCAACGTCAGAAAACGACTTCATTTTAACCTTGCCTTGTTCTATTTCATCAATCATCTTGTTATAACGCTTGATTGCTCTAGGAGAGAGCCTGACTGTTTCTTCAAACTGGATCTTAATTTCTTCCTCTGCTAATTTGCGTAGGAAGACCCTGATTGTTTCCTGCAGGGAGGAAAAACCCATCTTTTGGGCCTTGGAAGCAGCCTGATCACGCAACTGTTTACTTAAAGGAACCTGAAGTATTGTATTCATAACAATATAATTATAATGGTTCCATAATATATGTCAAGAGGCGAACTAAAAGGGTGATGCTTAGCCAAATGTCCTCCGATCGTGGTACGTTTGCCCTTGTTTTTGCCGAAATTCAACCCAGATTGTAAAGGTCCCAATATCTCCAACTTGCTGCGAGAACAAGCGGTGCAGATGATTTACAGCGGTCGATGCAGGTAAGGTTGCTTTCAATCCAGCCATTCTCCACCAAAATTTTTGCCCAGGAACCATCTCCGGCGCATAAATCTGCAGCTAAGGGGTGAGTTGAAGGACTGACACCTGCATGTTGCAGAATTTTCGGCAAATTTGCTCTCCAGCCAGTATTTGTTTGGTACTCTCTCCATGAATAGTCACCCAGTATGCCGGGAATTTCTTTAGGATGGGAAACTACGATCTCCAGTGCCATAGGTGCAGATTTTATCAAAAGAGGGCTTAAAAAGTAAATTTCTGCTACAATTCAAGCATGAAAAGACTTGTTTTGGTGGATGGTAATGCACTGTTGCATAGGGCCTATCATGCCACCCCGCCTTTTACTACTTCCAAAGGTGAGTTGGTTAATGCCGTGTATGGTTTTTCTTCCATGATTTTAAAGGTGATTTCAGAGCTTCACCCGGAATTTCTGGTCATTGCCTGGGATGAAAAAGGACCCACTTTTAGGCATCAGGCCTATACCCAATATAAAGCTACCCGTGGGCCGGCTGATGACGGTTTATCCGGCCAATATAAAAGAGTTCATGAGATAGTTCATGCTTTAAACATTCCGGAATTTAAATTATCAGGCTATGAGGCAGATGATTTGATCGGCACGCTGGCAAAGCAAACTGAGAAAGAAACGGATTTGGAAACTATTATTGTGACCGGGGATAGGGATATCATGCAGCTGATTGATAAAAAAATCAAAGTCTTTATGCCTAAAAAAACTCTGGCTGATGTGGGGCTTTATGGAATAGAGGAGTTTGTGGCAAAGTATGGCTTTTTCCCCAAACAACTGACAGATTATAAAGGTCTGGCCGGAGATGCTTCGGATAATATTCCCGGAGTCTCGGGAATAGGGGATGTGACAGCCACTAAATTGATACACCAGTTTGGTTCAATTGAAGATATCTACAAATCTGAAAATCTGAAAACGCTTCCTGAAAGGATGCAAATACTGCTTTCCGAGGGAGCAGAGTCAGCGGTGATGAGCAAAAAACTGGCCACTTTGGACATAAAAGCACCGATTAAGTTGGATTTGAAGCAGTGCGTGGTACATGATTTTGATAGGGAACAGGTGGTTAAGTTATTTAAGGAGCTGGAGTTTAGAAGTTTAATCAGTAGGTTGCTTTCTTCTCCCGTCATTGCGAGGAACGGAGTGACGAAGCAATCTTTTCATTCCGAGGAAGATCGCCACGTCGTCCCGCAAAGCGGGACTCCTCGCGATGACGATAAGCAAAACCGGCAAACATCGGATTTAGATAAGTCAGTGGAACCCATTCTACAGAAAATGTCTACTACTGGGGTATTAATTGACCTGAAATTTTTAAGCAAGTTTGGCAAGCAGCTGAAGGCCAGATTAGCCAAGATTGAAAAGGAGATTTACTCAAAAGTGGGGCATCAGTTCAATCTCAACAGTCCAAAGCAGTTGTCAGAAGTACTGTTTGATGAACTGAAGTTACCGGTGGTCAGGAAAACTAAAACCGGCCGTTCTACTGATGAGGCCACGCTTCATGAATTAGCTGTGGCTCATCCGGTGGTACCATTACTTTTAGAATACAGGCAGCTTTTTAAGCTGGTTTCTACCTATATTGATGCTTTGCCAAAATCCGTCGGAAAAGATAAGCGGATCCATTCCACTTTTAATGTGGAAGGGGCGGCTACCGGTAGACTCTCTTCCAAAGACCCTAATTTACAAAATATTCCCATTAAAGGCGAGGCCGGGGGAGAAATCAGGAAAGCATTCATTGCCCCTAAAGGTAAGGTATTACTGGCAGCTGATTATTCACAAATCGAGCTGCGGATTATGGCCCATCTGGCCAATGACCCGGGTTTGAAAAAGGCTTTCAAAGAGAATCTGGACATTCATGCCTTGACTGCCTCCAAGATTTTTAATGTACCTTTGGAAAAAGTGACAAATCAGCAACGCATGGTCGGTAAAACCATGAACTTTGCCACTTTGTATGGCCAGGGTGCCCATGCCCTGTCCAGGCAGTTGGGCGTGCCGTATGAACTGGCCCAGCAATATATAGCCGAATACTTTGAGCAGTTTCCGAAAGTCCGGGAATGGATGCAGGAAACCTTGGAGTTTGGCTATGCCAATGGCTTTGTAGAAACCATCTGGGGCAGGAAAAGGTATATTCCGGAGTTAAAAGTGGGGAATCGAATGATCAGGGCAGCTGGCGAGCGGGCAGCAGTTAATCACCCGGTGCAAGGGTCGGCAGCAGATATGATTAAACAGGCGATGGTGGAGATTTATCGGGAATTGTCTACCGACTACGGTCTACCGTCTACCGCAAAAAGCGGAAGTCGGAAGTCGGAAGACTGTAGACTGATTTTGCAGGTTCACGATGAGCTTTTATTTGAATGTGATCCCAAAGAGGTAAAAGAAACAGCTAAAATGGTTAAAGAGAAAATGGAAAATGCCCTGAAACTTTCCGTTCCGGTCATAGTTGACCTCAAGGTAGGCAAAAATTGGGGGGAGATGCAGCCTCTGGAAGTTTGACACCTAGCTCCCATAGGTTTATACTACAAGCCTAAATATGGTTGAAGCCGAACGAAAGGGGCCAAGGAAAGTAAGGCCGTTTTTCATTAATCTTTCATTGGCAGCAGTGTTTACTGTTATATCTGGTTACAGCTGGTGGGAGGCTGTGAATTTGCCTGATGAGGGGCTGCGCCATACCCAAAGAGTATTAGCCCGGCAGGCATCTTCATTGGAGCAAATTTTAAAAGAAACACCTGATGGTTTCAGGCAACAGCAGCTTGAAAGGGTCCAGTGGCAACAAAGTAAGACAGACAATGCAATTTGGGAGCAGGATGTCCGGGAGAGGGGTCGGGTAGAGGCTATCAGGAGAAGCTGGGGAGGTTTGGTACTTGCCCCAACCCTGGCCGGCATCTTTGCTGTTAATGCTGTCAACGCGCTGGTAGCAGGGTGGAGGCCTGCCAAAAAACGCCGCTTGGTGTAGACAAATACACCACTGTTATGACACAAGAAACAAGAGAACGTAGTGTAAGAGTTGTCCCCGTAATCCATGTTCCTGGTGATCTTGGGAGCCTGGGTAGGAGGGTCCATCTTAACCCGGAAGTTGAAGACTCAATAGTTCGATACTGGAATAGGGTTTCCACTTATGTGCAAAGTTTACCTATAGATTTTTCCAAGCTGTGGGTTTACCAGGACGGGTTACCGGACGGGTCAGATGATGATATAGCTTGTATTTTCAATAGTCCTCTGTCCCGGACACCTAATTATGACCTGCTCCGCCGGTTAGAAAGCCGGGGGGCACATATTGTCGGGACGGAAGACAAGGGACTTTTGCTTAAGGAACTTAGCCTAGCTATGGCTGAACAGAATGCTTTGGCTAAACTGCAAACTCAGATTGGGCAGGGTATTTTATCTGAATCTGAGGAAAATAGGTATGTAGCGGAGTATGACGCGGCGTGTGTAATGGCAAAGCAAAGGTATGAGGAGGAAACACCTATGCTTTCAAAGAAACGTCTTGAATATATTGTCCAGAGAATACATAGCACTCTCCCCCAAGGGGGAACAGGGCTTTTGTTTCTTGGCCTGGCGCATGATATAGAAGGGCTGCTTGTTGAAAAAGGGATTAAGGTTATCGGGCCACCGGAAGAACTTACAGGCTTATCCCCAAAAATCCTGCGGGCAAAAATCGGAGTCTCTTGACAGATATATATCAAAATGATAATATTGTATATATGATTTACACCGTTCAAGCTTTCCAACTTGGTTCCAGTACCGTTGTCACTCTCCCTAAAAACATGGGTGTTAAGCCCGGGCAAAAACTTCAAATTAAAAAGGAAGGCAAGAAAATTATTTTGAAAGAAGAAAAACTTTCCGAGGCTGAGGTAGAGAAGTTAGTTAAAAAGCTTTCCGGCCACCTGAAACTGGACCGCCACTTAAATGCAGAAGAGTTGGACCGCCTCTATGAAGAAAGTTACAAGTAGCTGTTACCTGGATTCCAATATCCTGATATATTACCAAGACCGGGGATCTCCTTTTTATCAACAAACCCAAGAGATGATAGGCAGATTAGTGAAAGATGGGTTGTCTTTAGTCATATCCCCCCTGGTGTTGGATGAGTATATCTATAATACTTTTGCCTCCTCTGATAAAACCAGTAAAGAGAAGATGCAGGTAATTAAACTTAGCTTAGAGGAAATCTTAAAATTACCCGGTTTAAAGGTTATTAATCCTCCTTTGGAAAAAAGTAAACAGTTTGAGGTTTTGAGAATCATGGAAAAATTTTCCCTTAAGCCTCGGGATGCATATCATCTGCTCATTGCTTTGGAGAATAAAATTAAGTATCTGGCTACTTTTGACCATGATTTTGAAGGGGTATTTAAGAAAGGAATTCTTAAGAAATTTCACGCCTAAAACAGCTCCAACAGGGGAAAATGCGGCCCCTGAAACCCTAAGCGAAGCTTGCGAGCTAATCGCTTTTAAACAACCAACTTCTTAACCGGTCTTTGTTCCACTATAAATTTCACAAACCACTTGACATGTCACAATTAGATTGTATAATACAGTATATACATGCGGATAGTTAAAGATGCAGTAGCGTTTGAATGGGATAAGGGCAATAGTGATAAGCCCAAAAAACATGGTTTAGCTCTGGAGGAAACAGAGGAAGCTTTCTTTGACGGTCATAAGATTATTTTTACTGACTGGAAACATTCGAAAGCAGAGCCGAGAATTACTTTGCTTGGTAAAACAAAGAAAGGAAAATTATTGAATATTACTTATACAGTTAGAAATAACAAAATTAGAATTATTACAGCAAGACCAATAAACAAAAAGGAGGTGAAATTATATGAAGAAAGCGCTTAAAATTCCAAAATTTAAGAATGAAGACGAAGAGGCGGAGTTTTGGGCAAGTTTGGACCTTTCTAAATATTTAGAATCATCGGATTTTGAAAGGGTAAGTTTCCCCAACCTTAAACCAACCAGCCGTTCCATCTCGATCAGGATTCCGGAATACCTGCTCAATAGGGTTAAAGAACAGGCAAACGAGATTAATATTCCATATCAGTCATTGATTAAGGAATATATTAAAAAAGGAGTTTTTTCTTCTACATAGCTT
>CAZKCV010000021.1:0-5361 GCA_964551605.1 uncultured Gammaproteobacteria bacterium
CATTGCTATTCGAGTCCGTCTGCGGTAGTAATGCTCTTTTTTTACGGAAATTTTTGCAAATTTCCTAAAGAGCCTTGCGATCCACGATTTCATCGGGATCTAAATGCTCTTTTTTTATCCCCTTTTTCTATTTCAAAGTACCTACAAAAAAAGATTCCTTGGTCCGTCTGCCTCCAAGGAATCTTTTTTCTAGTTTCTAACCATCAGTATTAACTTCTGGTCTGCTGTTTGCAATACTTGCCTTACCTGCTCTGCCACTGCGTCTGTATTAACCTTTCGGGCCCTGACTTTCTTTTCCCTTTTAAGTCCGGCAATCCACCTGCTTGCAAACATAGTTTTTTTACATTACCAAAAAAAATACTATTTGTCAAGTTTTATAAGTCCCATAGGATTTTTTACTCTATTTTTATGTAGGCCCAGAGTTTATTTTTGAGGATATAATAACTAGTTTAGATTGCTATAATAAGCCATATAGTGGATATACTTTTAAGTATTAACAAAAAAATACTGCTTGTGGATAACTTTAATTTATGATTCCTTAGCAAAGACCATCCGCCCGGCCGGGGTCTGAATATTTTTGGTGACTTCTATCTCCAGAGTTTTACCTATTTTATCTGCTGCCTCCGCAACTACCACCATGGTTCCGTCCGGCAAATAACCTACTCCCTGCGAACTATCCTTGCCCAGGTGAACGATCTTTATTTCTAAATTCTCTCCCGGCAGACTCATGGTCTTTACGGCATTAGCCAAATCATTAACATTTAAGACTAAGATATTGGACACGGAAGCCAACCGGTTGAGGTTATAATCAGTAGTCACTATCCGGCCATGCAAACTCTTGGCCAAATTAACCAGTTTTTCATCCACCTGCTTGCCGTTTTGCTCCTTATCCCAAACTTCTATCTTGACTTGCTTTAATTTTTTGATTTCCTCTAAAATCTCAAACCCCCTTCTACCCCTGGCCCGCTTTAAGGTATCAGCCGAATCTGCCACCTGCTGCAGTTCGGTTAAAATAAAATTGGGCACCAAAATCAGGCCGCTTAAAAAACCGGTCTTGGCAATGTCCAAAATCCGGCCGTCAATGATGGCAGAAGTATCCAGAATCAGGGGCCTGGTAAAGGCAACTGAGCCTACCTGGGGAATGGCGCCGGAAAGGGACGGATTAAAACGGGGTAATTTGATGATCTGGTTTGATACTTCGGATGAAACACGGTGTACTACAAAGTTAAAAGTAGTTAAGGTAATCACCCTGACGGATCTGGCCACCTGGGGAAAAAGGAGGTAGCCGATGCCGGCTGCCGCCAGGGTCAGCAAAACCCGGATTATAAATGAAGCTTCCCCTAAAAAAGGCGGGATTAGTTGCGAAAATATAGCCGCGGAAATCGCGAACAAAAGCGCCAATATCAGGCGCAAAACCAGCTGAATACGCACTAAAAATAATTCCTTCCGTAGAGAAAAAATAAATCCGAATAAAAATCCCCTACTGGCAACAGTATGCCACAAAGGAGAGAAGATTACAATTTCTAATTTCTAATTTTTAATTCTTAATTTCTAATAAAATCCCAATAATTAAATGTCCAAATTAGTCATTATTTAGAAATTAGATCAATTAGTAATTAGGTCAATTCTAAATACTGTCTTTCCCGATAATAATCCTGGCTGAGGCAGTAGAATCCTTAAGTTCTCCGGCCACAGAAGCAATCCTGATTACATCTTTTAAGTCAGCCGCCACTAAATCTATTTTCTCCATCAGGTCTTTTTGTATCAGAATCTGGGTTTTCTCGTAGTTACTTTTGTCGGCATTGCCGGTTTTGATGACCTGATAACCTAATTCCTGTATCTTATCTGCTACCTTTTTGGCTGCGCCGGTTACGCCTGAGCCGTTTAAGACTTCAAAACTCCAGTCTGACCTGTTTAAGACCGGCTCGGGAGAAAGTGAAGAGATAGGCGTGGGAGAAGGCTCAGGAGACGGCTGACTGGTGCTTCCTAAACCCCTCATTTGAAAGAAGATAAAACCTAAAATTGCCGCAATTACAATTGAACCAATAATTAAAAAGGCTTTTCCGGATTTTTTGTTCGTTCCGTTTTGCTCGAGTTTTATACCGGTATCCTGGTTAAGGTTAAAAGTCCTCTTTACAGGTGCCTGCTCTTCCGAAGTTACATTCTCGTCCATAATTTGCCCATTATATACTTATTTAAGCCTTTCCCGCAATACCAGAGAAAAAACCCGAACCAAAACCCGAATACTCACAATTTATCCACAAAAGCTAACTTGATAGCCTGGGCCAGGGATTTAGCCTTATCCGGAGAGATAACATTGGTGAAACCTAACTTTTTGGCTTCAGTTATCCTTTTGTCCATACTCCTGACCTCTCTTATTTCCCCTAATAACCCGACTTCCCCTACAATAACACTTTTTCTAAGAATGGTTTGATCTTTTAAGGAAGAAACAATGGCCAGGCAGATGGCTAAATCAGCTGCCGGCTCAAACACCTTTAATCCTCCGGTCACATTGATAAAAATATCTTTATCAAACAAAGGCAAACCCAATCTTTTTTGTAACACAGCCACCAAAAGCTGCAGCCTGTTATTGTCTATACCGGAACCCGTTCTTCTGGGCACCGGCAGGAAACTTTTAGTCACCAGGGCCTGGATTTCCACTAAAAGCGGCCGCAAACCGGTTAAAGTGGCCGCCACGGCAGAGCCCGGAGCATCAATTTTGGTATCCAGGAAAACCTTAGAAGGATTCTTCACTTCTATCATGCCGGTTTCTTCCATTTCGAAGATACCCACCTCATCCGTAGGTCCAAACCTATTCTTAGTGGAACGTAAAATCCTAAAACTGGAAGTTTGTTCACCTTCCAAGGATAAAACTACATCTACGACATGCTCCAGTGTTTTTGGCCCGGCCACTGTGCCTTCTTTGGTAACATGGCCAACCAGGAAAATAGGGGTATGCAGTGTTTTAGCAATCATTTGCAACCGGTGGGCAGACTCCCTAACCTGACCCACTGATCCGGCAATGGAGCTTAAATCCGTAGTTTCCAAAGTTTGGATGGAATCCACAATCACCAGACCGGTTTTTTCCCTTTCAATTGCCTCCACTACGGCATCGACATCGGTTTCATTTAAGACCGCCAAATCAGCTTTTTGGTTAATCCGGTCCACCCGGATCTTAATTTGTTGGGCAGATTCTTCTCCGGCAACATACAAAACAGAGAGTAAAGGGTGAAGGGTTAAGGGTGAAGTAATTATTTCTTTACCCTTTCCGCTTTCCCCTTTCTCCTGGACATTCAGTGCCAGCTGTGTCAAAAGTGTACTTTTCCCTATCCCCGGGTCACCGGAAACTAGTATCAGAGAACCAGGCACAACCCCGCCTCCCAAAACCCGATCAAACTCCACCAAACCAGTACTTAACCTCTCAAAATCTTTCTTCTGTATCTTTGATAAATTGATTATTTCTGCTTTATTTTCACCTCGAAGGTGTAACTGCATTTTTTTCACCTTCGAGGTGGATTGCTTTTCCACCGTTTCCACAAACGAATTCCAGGAATCACACTGGGGACATTTACCCAGATAAGTCGGAGATTGGTAGCCGCATTGTTGGCAAATATAAACGGAGTGAGTCTTCGGCATGGAGGTATTATACAGCACTATATCGTCATTGCGAGGAGCGAGTGAAACGAGCGACGCGGCAATCTAGTTAATGTTTTAACCGACCAAGATTGCTTCCCCCGGATCAGGTCCGGGGTCGCAATGACGGGAAAGATTACTTATAAATTAGTCCTGCTGTTGAAGTTACAAACGGGGCTAAATTAATCCTTCTTTTTTGGGTATCCAAACTATCTACCAGAAAATTCATGCTGCTGCCAACTTCATATTTGGTATCCGGATCCATTTTAGCAGCCGATAAAAAGCCTTCGACTTTGCTCAGGCCCATGGACCCTTCTGCTCCTTCTAATTTAACAACCACTCCTGCTTCAGAAACTGACACCACTTCACCTTTAACTACTTGATCTGCCGGGTATTTCTCCGCCAGTTTGGAGAAGGGATCTTCACTCAACCCCTTGACGGAAAGATTAAGCCTCCCCAATTCCTTATCTAAACCGATTACCAGAACTTCCAGCTCCTGTCCGGCGTTATAGAGCTTGCTTAAATCATCCACCTTGTCCCAGGACACATCAGAAATAAAGACTAAACCCTCACTACCCTCAACATCTACCACCAATCCAAAGGGTAGAATGGTAACGATTTTACCCTTCGCTTTTTGGCCGGTCTTAAAGTTATCCAGCTTATCCTTAATCTCCTGGGAGACCTGTCCCCTTTCCGAAAAAATCAGTTTATTGTTAGAGGCATCCACCTCAATTACTGTCAGGCTTAAAGTTTGTCCGAGCAGTTTTTCTAAACCTTCTCCGGCTTTGGTTAAAAGTTCAAAACCAACCTGGGAATTTGGCAAAAACCCCCTGGTACCATCCACGTCCACCATCAGGCCGCCTTTATTGATTTCAATCACTGTACCCTGAAGCTTGCTTTTCTGATTTTGGGCAGAGATGAATTTGGACCAATCAATAAACCTGCCTCCTCTCCCTTTTCCGCCCCGGATCCTTCCACCTCGAAGGCGGGCTTTGCCTCCTTCGAGGTGAGTCATTGTTTGTCTATGCAAAGAGAGCACCACCTGGCCGGATTCATTCTCCGGCATATACACAAAAGCTTTCAGCTTGCTGCCGACTTTCAATACTTCTAATTGAGAATCGGAAAATTCACGCTTGGAAATCACGCCTTCTGATTTGGTGCCTAAATCCAGGATTACTTCTTTGTCGGAGATGAAAACAACTTCACCTTCAACTTCCTTATTGCGGTAAAGATTAACTATTTTTTTTGACTGAGAAGCTAACAGCCCCTCCATGGTGGTAGGAGTTTGGTTAGTTGAGGAATTTGATTTGTTTGACAAGCATTATCACCATCACTTTCTTGAGATTATTCTGCAAAGAATAAAGTATTATGTATAGTGTATAAGCAGGGCTTGCGATCTATCGATCTTAGAGGGATTTTTGCGCTTTCCCATTATACTTTATACTTGATACTCTATACTGATTAAAATCCCGGCAGTGAGGTATTTTCACTCCGGCTTGCGCCGGAATTATCGTCCCCGCTGAAGCGTTTGACGACTGAGTTCGGGATGGGATCAGGTCGGACCGCTTCGCTCAAACCACCGAGAATTGGATTATACGACATATAAGACCCATAGGTCAAATAGGCTATTTTACACCCTCAAATGTGAATACGAGTTTTTTAAGAAGGTAACGCAAAAAATCTCAACGATGACCATTAGTAAGTATAGGCTAAACACCTTACAGTGCT
>CAZKCV010000022.1:0-5329 GCA_964551605.1 uncultured Gammaproteobacteria bacterium
TTCACTCCCACATATCCGGATTTGGTCAGAGCCGGATAAGCTGCAAAGTCTATATCTGCCCTAAGGGTGTGTAAGGGCATTGTGCCGGAAGCTTTCCATTCACGCCGGGCAATCTCCGCTCCGCCGATTCTTCCGGATAAAACTACCCTGACTCCCTTCGCGCCCGCCCTGGTAGCTCGTTCTATCACCTGATTCATGACCCTTTGTGCCGGCAACCTGCGGGCCAACTGCTCAGCTACCGATTGGGCGATAAGATAAGCTGAAAGATCAGCTGATTTTAATTCCATCGGGGCAATCTCCAATTCGTTATCATTTTTAATCTTTAGTTCTTTCATCAGGAATTTCTTGATTTCGGTTAAACCACTTCCCCCCCGTCCAATTAAAACTCCCGGGCGGGAAACATAAATAATTACTTTTAATTTATTTACTGCTCTTTCGATCTCAACAGAACTAATGCCTGCAGGACGCAGTTTTTTCATTAAAAGCTCACGAATTTTCAAATCTTCGGAGATATATTGTTGATACTTTGCACCGGTGGCAAACCAGCGCGATTTCCAGGTTGCACCAATACCCATTCTAAATCCCACCGGGTGTATTTTTTGCCCCATTACTTTTTCTCCTCTTTTCTGTTATCAGTTTTCGGTTTTCTGTTTTCGGATTCTGGTTTGTCTGTTGTCTGATTTTCAGTTACGGACTGACTGACAACTGATTGACCTTTATCTGGCAACTGACCACTGAGAACCGATAACTGATCAGTTAGCACTATCTTAATATGGCTCATCCTTCTCTTATACGGCCTGACTCTGCCTCTGGTGCCGGCCCGGAAACGGCGCATCTTCATACTCTCGTTTATCTCTACCTTCTTAAAAGTTAACTTAGAAGTATCTAAGCCTTTTTGCTTGGCATTAGCCAAAACAGTGCTTAAAGCTTTCTCTAAATCTTTAGCTGCATCTTTGGGGGTCAATCCTAAAACAGCCAGTGCTTTATTTGGTTCCATCTTGCGAATCATATCCGAAACCAACCTCAGCTTCCGCGGGCTAGTATGTAAATATTTCTGTATAGTCATTACTTCCATAATTAGTTAGCTTGTTAGTTAGTGATTCGTTTCACTCCTTACGTCTTGGCCACTGACTTCTCAGTCACCTTTCCGTGGCCTCTAAATAACCGGGTCGGAGCAAATTCTCCTAATCGGTGGCCGACCATTGACTCACTTACAAATACGGTCACAAAATTCTTGCCCTGATGAACCAAAAAGGTATGCCCTACAAATTCCGGCGGAATCTGTGACCTTCTGGCCCAGGTTTTAATTGGGTTTTTGGCTATGCCGCTTTTCTGCAACATGACTTTCTTTAACAGTTTTTCATCAATATACGGACCTTTTTTAGTACTTCTAGACATTAATTATTTTCTCCTTTTCACTATATATCTATTAGAATACTTCTTTCTATTCCTGGTTTTACCAACTGCCGGCCGGCCGTATTTGGTCATCGGCCGCTTTCTACCAATTCCGGACCTTCCTTCTCCTCCGCCATGAGGATGTGAATCAGGATCCTGGGCCACCCCTCGGACAGTCGGCTTAATTCCCATATGACGGCTTCTTCCGGCCTTACCCAAAACCCGTTGTCTGATTTCTTCATTACCTAAAGTACCAATAGTGGCCAGAGATTCTAAAGGCACCATTCTAATCTCACCTGAAGGCATTTTCAACTGGGCAAAACCGCTTTCCTTGGCCAGAAGCTGCAAAGACATGCCGGCACTGCGGCCCAGCTGTCCGCCCCGGCCGGGGGTTAACTCAACATTATGTATCAGCGTTCCGATGGTAACATTTTTTAATTTCATGGCATTACCTACTTTAGATTCAACCTTTTCCCCGGAGGTCACTTTATCTTTAACTCCTAACCCTTTAGGCGCCAGAATATATCGGTAGTCTCCGTCAGCATATTTTATTAAGGCAATCTGGACATTACGATTTGGGTCATATTCCAAAGCTGCTACCTCACCAGAAATACCGAATTTATTTCTCTTAAAATCAATCTCCCGGTAATACCTCTTATGCCTGCCACCCTGACCACGAACGGTTAACACCCCGTTAGACCGACCGGAATGTTTTTTCAGGAGCACCCTTAAACTCTTTGGTGCGACTACATTTGCCATATCATTTACCTGTTATAACCTTTCGCTGAGTTGTAGGAGCTGCTCCTACTGCACTCTTTTCCACTTTCACTTTAGTCCTACCCAAAAAGTCTTTTTTCTCCTTTAATTTTATCGGCTGGCCTTCAGCCCCGCCAGTTGGCGGGGTTACCTCTTCTTCCTTAGGAGTTTCAAAAATGGCAATTTTATCACCCTTTTTAACCTGAACTAAAGCCTTTTTTATCCCGCCGGTTTGATAAACTTTTCTTACCTTTCTTTGCTGCTTTAACCTACCCTTCACATTAACTACCTTAACTTCTAAAACCTTAACATTAAATTTTGCTGCCACGGTTTTAGCGATTAAAGGCTTAGTGGCATTTTTATCTACTTCAAAAGCATATAAACCATCTTGGGCCAATTTCATTGATTTTTCAGTAATAATCGGGCGTTTTAAGACTATCATTTTTGCTCCTTTACTTGTGGTTTACTTAACTTATCCACTGCCTCTTTGGTAATTAACAACATATCATGCTTTAATACTTCATAAGCATTTATCAAATTAGCCGTCACAACATCAACCCCAGGTATATTTCTAACAGCTCTAACCACATTATCTTGTTTTTCCCCGGTTACGATTAAGCAGCTCGGATTTTCCTTTACGGCTATTTTATTTAAAAGCTCAATCATCTCTTTAGTTTTACCCGAAGCTTTTTCCAATCCTGATAAACCGGTTAACTTTTTATCATTTAGCTTTACGGCAAAGGCTGAAAATATGGCTGCTTTTTTCATTCTCTGGGGCAAGCTCAACTTAACATTACGGGGCTTGGGACCAAAAACTATCCCTCCGCCTACAAAAATCGGGGCCCGGACGCTGCCATGCCTGGCTCTGCCGGTACCCTTTTGTCTAAATATTTTGGCGGTTGAACCCTCAACTTCACCACGGGTTTTAGTAGAACCTGTTAAACTTTTTTGATTAGTCACATAAACCCTCATCGCTTGGGATAATAATTTTTTATTAACCTTTTGGCCAAAAATTTCTTTTGGTAAAGATAAAGTCCCGGCAGCACGTCCGACTAGAGAATAAACAGGCACTGACAAAGAAGTGGCACGAGTAACAACTCTTTTGTCATTGCGAGGAGTCTTCGACGAAGCAATCTTCCGTGGTAGATTGCCACGTCCCGCCTTTGGCGGGACTCGCAAAGACGAAGCTGTAATTGATTTCTTATCTGACGACTTACGACTGATGACTGATGACTTTTTAACTGGCATTTTCTTCTCCTTTTTGTTCTACTTCTTTAGCTTGTTCTGCTGGTGCTTCTTCTTTCGCTTCCGGTGCACCTTCAGCCTTTGTTTCTTGTTCCTCTTCCTCGGATGGTTTTTCTTCCGGCGGCGGAGTATAACCTTTAATCCTGCCAAGCTTCGTCACCATCACTAAACTGTCGACCGGACCCGGAATACCGCCTTTAATTATTAGTAGATTCTCTGTTTTATCTAAACCGACTACTTCTAAATTCTTAACACTTGCCCTGGCCGAACCCATATGACCGGCCATCTTTTTCCCTTTATAAACTCTTCCCGGAGTAGTACCGGAACCAATCGCACCAGGGGCTCTCAGTCTATCCGATTGACCGTGAGTTTTCGGTCCGCCGTGAAACCCGTGTCTTCTGACTCCACCCTGAAATCCTTTTCCTTTAGAAGTAGCAGATACTTTAACTGCATCTCCTATAGAAAAAACCTGGTTCAGGGTAATTTCTGTTCCAGGTTTCAATTCTTCTCCGCCGCTTGCTACTTCTCTAAACCAGCGAATAGGAAACTCCACTCCGGCATTTTTCCCTATACCAAGCTGAGGTTTCTTAACTGACTTTTTAGTGCCATAACCTAATTGGATTGCATCATACCCGTCTTTACCGACAGCAGTTTTGGCTTGGGTCACAAAATTAGGAGAAATTTGCACTACGGTAGCTCCTATCCTTCTGCCGCGGGAATCATAAGTACTGGTCATATTCTTTTTTATTCCTAACAAAGTGTTTACCATAATTTTCCACAAAAAAGAGTGAGTCAGGCTCTGCCTGAGCTCACTCAGTATCTCGCTTTCAACCGCCGTATCGTTTCTGGACGCGCGATCTACTGAAATTTAGGTTAAACTATTTAACCTGACCTTATCATGTAAGAAAATTGTAACACAAGCTTAAGCTCAAATGCAAGCATAATCACTTCAACTGTTTACATTGTAAAAGAATAATGTTATCAAATAAGAGATATGGCCGAATTAATACTTCCTAATTCAGAAAACACGGCATCTTTTTTAAGCAGGATTGGCTTTGAGATTCCCAGAGAAAGTATCATGGAAGTTTTCCCTGGGTATTTCCCTGACCGAAGGGTACTTCGTGTAAGGAATGACGGCGCAGAATCTTCCCGGGTACTAAAAGTTAGACCAGATAATGATCAGGCCCGAGCAGAAGCAATAAAATTGATATCCTTGTTAGCCGAATACCGTTTCTGTGGGGCCCATTTTCAAAGCCTAAAAGTGGATGCCTTACCTCAATCCAAATACCTAATAATGAATATGCCTTATCTCGGGATAGATATTACTAAATTAGGGCAGGAAATGGATTTGGTACAGCTAGGATATAAGGAGCCTGAAGACTCAGCTTTTACCGGATTTACAGAAAGCGAAATTAAAACTTTAATTAAAAAACTTAAAGGCGGCCATACCAGTTTTACTAATCATTATCAGTTAGTTCACGGGGACCTCTTCCCGCAAACTTCACCCAATAATATCGTCTATAACCTGGAGACGAATAAGTTATTTTTTGTGGATGCTGAGGCTTTAACCCAAGCTACACCGGAAGCAATAGATAGATTTAATGAGAATATGGATAAAGTCGAAGAGTGGATGTTTGCTAGCCTTTATAAAAACGGGAAGTAGGTTTAATTTACCCCTTGACATTCGGGAATTATTGGGGTAATAATATAAACAAGTTTGTTGCTTCGCAATAAACAGGTACGAGTAACTGGAAAGGGGGTGAGTAAAAGGTATGGAAAAGAGTAAGCAAAGCTTGCGATCTAACGATCTAAAACAAACTGTTAAATCTTCAATGCTTAGAGCTGGCAAAAGAACTTTCTTCTTTGATGTTAGGTTAGCTTCCAACAACAAAAAATATTTAAAGATTACTGAGTCAGCTTTTGAGGGAGAAGG
>CAZKCV010000023.1:0-5027 GCA_964551605.1 uncultured Gammaproteobacteria bacterium
AAGGGGTGGGGGTAATCACAAAAGTCATCTCCGAATTAATCACTGCTTCTTCTGTATCATCAGTCGGCAAAATCCTGCTTTTGAATTTTTTAATTAAATCCTTTAATCCCGGTTCGTTTAAAAAAGTCTTACCTTTTTTTAAATTATTAATAACTTCCTTATTTATATCTACCCCGTAAACAAAATAACCTTTTGAGGCGATGGTTACCGCCAAAGGTAGTCCTAATTTTCCAAGTCCAATAACAGAGATATTCATAAAACTTTAAGAGTGTAATATTTCCTGAAGTTAATTTCAATACTCCAATCATATCCTATAGAGTTGAATTCTATGCTTCAGCCTGATATACTATGCATGTATTTATACTATGACTCATATTGAAACAAGAAATGAAACTAAATATTGGGTTCATCAAGCCATTAGAGAACTAAAGCCCATGCGGCTTGCCAAAGAAATGGGGCTATTCCCGAAAAAAGAAGGCTGGCGAAATGTTGTTGAACATGACTTAGTGGAAACGGAAGTTGCTGACGTACTAGCAGTAGCAATAGGTTGTCCGGAACGAGATAGAAAAGAATTATCCACTGCTGGACTCCTTCATGATGTCGGCAAAAGGCTACAGATCAATTTAATTAAACAAAAAGGCGATCAAGGCCAGCTCGAAGCATTTCGTATTCAATCCCAAGAAATGGCAGAACACGGTATATCTTCGCGGGTGATCGCCTTAACAGAAGCTTGTGGTCATACTTCACTAATTAAATTCCTCCAAGATCCAACCGCTCAAGATCTTAAACTTCGTCATGACTTAGATTTACCAACCCTGATTATCCATTATGCTGACGATATCACCAAGAACACTGATTTGGTGACTATTGATGAACGAATTGATGCGCTGGAAAACCGCCAGCCACCTTATCCTGAGGCAACTTTGGGCAGAGATATTTTCGGCGGCAGGACATATTATCAGGTCCAAAGGATTGTCGGACATTTAGTTGAAAATAAACTGGCGGAAATGATTGGAATTGCACCACAACAAATGCAGGAATTTATTAGATCTCAGATCAACGAAAGAATCAAATTATATTCAGAAAGTTTAGCGGAAAAGTAGGAAGATTTAATCCTTAAAACCATGGGCAATAGAAATTCTCCTGCCCCGACCTTAGGCTCTTTTTATTACCTTAACCCCAGGGCAGCTTGTCTTCTTTTATTATTTCACAAAATACCTAACGCTTTAGTGCGGGGTTACAGAATGAAACAAGAACTTTCGCTTGCGATACCTCACAGCTTGCTGCGAGATAGTTCATCCTTCCAGCGCATAAGGCACTAAATGTTTGAATTCATTAGCTTTCATTAACTCTAATACCTTTTCAGCATTAGGAAATCTAGCTTGCAAACTTTCCGGAGTCTCTCCATCAAAAAATGCCTTCAGAATCTGATCTGCCTCTTTATATGTAAAGCCAAATTGACCTTCATCGGTTTGTCCATCCCACAAACCAGCAGTTGGAACAGCATCTAACACTTCTTGAGGCACTCCTAATTCCTTTGCCAGCTCTCTAACCTGAGATTTATAGAGATGCCTAACAGGTTCAATATCAGAAGCCTCGTCTCCAAACCTGGTAAAGTACCCTAAGTGATGCTCAGATTTATTTTCCGTACCACAAACCAGAGCATCAAACTTTTTAGCTAGATCAAACAGGATTATCATTCTGATTCTGGCCATAATATTTCCTTTTCTAGCTTTATCATCTGCCTTCAGTCCCCTTGCCAACTGATCTACCATCCCTTTTATAGGAATGGACAAGAAATTCTGAGCTGGAAGGCCTGATTTACGGCACATTCTGGAGACTCTTTGTTCCACTTCAGTAGGCTCCCCATCTGAGTAGGGCATATATACTGTAATAATATTCTCAATTGGTAATACTTTTCTAAGCAGAAAAAATGAAGTTGCAGAATCAATTCCGCCTGATAAACCAATCACTGCCCTTGTTTTCCCTGTTTTATCAAAAGTTTCTCCTAAAAATTTAACTATTTCTTTTTGTTTATTTTGTTTAGTCATATTTCTAACACCTCCTTTCATAATACATTCTTTAATCTGAAACATCTAACCTGGGTCTGTATTAGCTGTTATTTGCCCCTGGTCAGTTGATATTTGGGCAATTGCCAGTTTAACGGATTTTTTTAGCATATTTTTTAACTACTACGATAAGCAAAATTGCTGAAATAAAAAAAAGCGAGTATTTTGATATCCTTGCTCCTATATCAGCTATAATTTGCGGTTTATAGATTATTGCATATTCCTGGTCTTGTCCATCAACTTTCCATAAATTTGCATATCCATTAACAACAAAATGATTATCTTCGTCTATACTTATTTTTTTTAATAAGTTCAAATCCTTAAAAATCCCTCCTGAAAGATCTTCCCTCTTTACTTTTGGTATTAATACCCATTGGGAATCAAACGTTTTGCTTAGGATTAGTAATCCAGGCTTAAGGTCAGTTTTCAACCAAAACCGCGTTTCAGATACTTTATCCTTGTCTGTAACTTGCAACAAGCTCTCATTGGTTAATTTGCTTAAATCTTTTCCTTGATTTTGGGGTACAACAACAAAACCAAGTCTATCAATAAATTCTTTTTGCTCGTCTGTTTGTTTAAGTAACTCAATAAAATTTGCAACCTGTGAAATCTTCTTTAAATTTCCAAAAAGAGGTGGCGGATTAAAGAAGGCTGGCTCATATACTTCCAAGTTACCAAAAGTTTTTACTAAACGGAAATTATCTACCTTCTCTTCTTTACCGGGATCTAAGCTTACTTGTGCTAAATTTATCTGGTCTACACTCATCTCTGGCTTATCTTCGTAACGGGCCTGAATTTCCAAAATATCAACCTTGGAAAAATCTATATCAGAGTTATACTCTGTCGGGTTACCAAGCGGAAGTACTAGTGTTTCCCATCCATCTCCAGTTGCATATTCTCTATCAAACCTCCCATCCCACCTTATTCTTATTCCTTTTTTATCTCTCACGGCAATATCTAAATAAGATGCTGCATTTGTTTTTATTTTAATATGCAAATATCTTATTTTATCCCAGTTATTTTCTGTATCGGGTATCTGACAAACTATCCAAGCTGGATTACCCGCTTGCACACTGGCGTTATGGTTAGCACAAACTTTCTTTACACTCAAAGCTTCTCCTAGAGGTGGGTATATAGCTTCAGTAAGATATTTTTTATGATTTCTTTCAAAATTCGTAATAAATATCGCATCTTTTCTATCAACCAAAAATTTGGCTCTTATCAAGGAGAGGGATGGGGCAACATTTAACCTATCTATATATTTTTTAACCGCAGGAATCATTTCAAAATTAACCGGGGCATAAAAACTGTTTGAAATTGATGGTTGGTTTAATAAATAAATCATTGGGTCAGAACCCTGAAACCTGCCTCCCCCATCCCAGTTATAAAATGCGCCGTCTCCTCTCCAAACTGGCGTCATAAACAATCTAAACTCCTCATTATTCTCTGACAGCCATCTTTGAAAATCTTTATAATGGGAAGGTACTGACAATCCTACCTTTTTATCCGGTCCTGCCACCGCTCTACCGGTCCACATCGGCCAGGCAAATACCCCACAGGTTAAAATAAGCACCAAAACGATAGCGACATTCTTATATCTAATATTATTAAATAATGAAACCAGACCATAAGCAAAAAGAGGGGAATAACCTAAGATAAAAACCAAACCAAATTTTTCAAAAGGATTTCTAAAAACCTGCAATATTGTTATCCGTTTAAAAACTTCCACAAAGAGCCAGCCAAACGGAGGGTTTGCGCCTAAAGATACAATTAACCCCAGGACAAAAGTTATAACAAAAAATTTAAAATTTGTTAACTTATTTTTAATGATTTTATATAAACCGATTAATAGAAACAATACCGGTATCCAACTGATTAATTGGAATATAAACGAAGAATAGACCGGGCTGAAGGCTGACGGGTCAAAAAAGTAAGTTCGTTGTAAGAGACGGATTAATAAATCCGGAGAAAAATTCCTGCTTACTCCCAGTAGTGTACCCAAATTTTCATTTACCCCGGAAATGCCCGCTGAATATATACTGCCGGAAGACAACACTAACGGCACCAACCACCAGGAATGAACCAAAATCCACAGCAAAAATGTTAACAGAAAAAAGGCAATACTAAATAAAGCGTCTTTAAGTTTATTCCCTGAGGTTAGAAAATAAATTAACAGGAAAAAGCCTAAAATTAACCAATACACAATGATAAAAGAAAAAAAGCTATAGGCGTTGGCAAATACAAACGAAGCAAAAATCGCCAAAACCGCAAACAGGAAGTTCTTCTTTATAAGACCCATTCCAAACAGCCAAACAGACAAAGGCAACAGTGCAAAAGCCAACTGCTGGGCCGACTGCCCCCTCGCCCAGACCTGGCTTACGGTAAAAGGATTTAATAAGTAAAAAACAGCCGCTATAAACGCCACCGGCTTACTTGCTTTAATATCGCCTAAAACTATTAAACATAATTTATAGATTGAGATTGCCGCGACAAACATAATAATAAAGACCAGGCTGGCCTGCAGCAAAAAAGTTGCTATTCCGGATTTTTCCAGGATGGAATAAAAGTAGAGTAAGTTTGCTCTTGGTAACCAGGATATTGTTCCCATCCCGGTACTGTATTCTACCCAGGCGGTTTTGGAATTATTAAAGCTGATGCTTGGTTTATAAAATTGTAATCCCTCGTCACCACCGCCTAAAATATTACCCCGGTAAAACCATATAGCAGTTATTACCAGACAGATGGTAATTAAGAAAAAGATAATTTTCATTCTTTGCATCTGATTGTATCATTCCACAGACATTGACTTCTACTAAGGATTGCAACTAGAATTGAGGGGTTAAAATATGAAAGTTATTATCCTTTGCGGAGGGGTTGGAACCAGATTAAAAGAGGAGACAGAGTTTAAGCCAAAACCGATGGTTTTAGTAGGCAACAAACCGCTTCTTTGGCACATAA
>CAZKCV010000024.1:0-1521 GCA_964551605.1 uncultured Gammaproteobacteria bacterium
ATGTCATCCATTTAAATCACCTCCTTTTCTTTTTGTAGC
This sequence comes from uncultured Gammaproteobacteria bacterium, assembly GCA_964551605.1. Lineage (GTDB taxonomy): Bacteria > Patescibacteriota > Microgenomatia > Daviesbacterales > UBA10151 > UBA10151. Next base: position 40 of record CAZKCV010000024.1, read on the forward strand.
TATTAAAACATCTTGAAGTGAGAAGGAAGATAGATTTGGGTTAAGAACCAATAAGAAAAAGCAAATTTTCTTACACACAAAGATTGTAAATTCGGTTATCTCAGGTGGACCCCATTGTCAAGACACTAAAACGCTAAAACTTAGACTAAATTTTAACCTCCTTTCTTAAAGTATATTTCAGCCGGTGTTTTGTAATTGTGCGACTGATGTTTTCTTTCATAGTTGTAAAATTTAAAATAATTTCCAATATTTTCTTTTGCCTCCAAAACAGTAGCGTAATCTTTCAGATAAACCTCCTCATATTTTAAAGATCTCCACAGCCTTTCCGTAAAGATATTATCCATGGCCCTGCCCCTGCCGTCCATACTGATCCGGACATTGTTGGTGATCCAGATATTTAAATAATCCCGGGCAGTAAACTGTACTCCCTGGTCACTGTTTTCAATCTCCGGTAATCCAAACTGCCTGATAGCATCCTCTGCTGCCTCAATGACAAAACTGCCATCAAGTGTATTCGACAACTTCCAGGCAAGCACAAACCGCGAGAACCAGTCAAGGTAGGCTGTCAGATACAGAAAACCCTGATGCATCCTGATATATGTAATGTCAGTTCCCCAAATATGGTTGGGATGGCTGGCAACTACCCCTTTTAACAGGTACGGATAAACAGGATGGGGCATATTGTTTTTGCTTAAGTTTGGCTTCTGGTAAATAGCCTCAATGCCCATCTCCCGCATTAACCTTTGTACCCGTTTCCGATTGTAACCTAAATCATCTGCTATCCTTCTTGAACCGTAAAATGGCCTTTTGGTATACAGCTTGTCAATCTGATTCATGATTACCAGGATTTCCGGATCTACCGGTTTTGGCCGGTAATACAGGGTGCTGCGGGAAACCCCTAGTAACCCTGCCTGTACTCCTTTTGGTAATACGCTACTGTTTTTTTTGTTATCTGGGTGGTATGGATGCTATATATACTGGACAGTTCAGCTATTGTTTTCTGTTCCTTTAATGCTTCCACTGCCACCTTGGCTTTAAATGCCGGGGCATGAACCCGGCGTATTTTCTGATCCATAAAGACTATTTTAATTTAGTCTAAGGTGACTGTCCAAATTCCTGGGTCCATCATAATCTTTACCAATTATTAATTGCTAATACTGCTGCCTCTTCCATTCTTGTTTTATAGCCGATACCAAGTCTTAGTTCTCTTTCAGCTTGTTCTTGTGCTTTCCGAAATTCTTGATATCTTTCTCTTTCGTCCTCAGTCATACGATTATAATACTCAAAATCGAAACAAACTTCTTCGAGTTGCAGCCTTCCCTCCTCTGTATGTACCCTATATGCGTATCCATCCATGTCACTATTGTCATACAGGTTATCAGCTAGAGTACTTTTCCTTAGTTGCCCACCTTGTTGCAACAAGGTATGTGCTTTAACATTCGCAAATGCCTCATAACTTAAAGAAAGCTCCCTAGTAGGGAT